>CAXPQP010000048.1:0-63813 GCA_964219495.1 Leeuwenhoekiella sp.
CCAACTATTTTGTGGGAAATTTACAAACGGCAACTGCTCAGGAAATTTTTGCTGATACTAAGCCTAAGCCGGTTTTTGGCGGCAGCGGCGGTTTATTTGGCTACGCCGAAAAAACAAAGAAAGGTTATCTACTTTCCGGAAAATGGAAATACGCCACCGGTTCTCCATACCTCACCCACGTGACCCTAAATGCCAAAGTAACCGAAAACGGGAAGGAACTTCTTGATCAAGATGGAAGTCTGGTTTTCAAATCTTTTGTTTTACCCAAAGAGACAGTAAACTTTATCGACGACTGGGACACGATGGGAATGCAGGCCACCCGCACCTGCTCATTTAGTATCGATAATTACCTGGCTCAGGAAAGTCAAAGCTTTCAATACGATCACTTCTATCTACCCGACGCGATTTATAAAATCAATTTCCGGGTTTTTGCAGACCTAACCTTATGGATTAACTACATAGGAATGGCAAAACATATTGAAGAAGAATTGCACAACCTAAAAGCAGATCTAAATTTCAAACCGCTTACGGATGCTGTATTCAAAGCTGAAAAAATGTGTTTTGATTATGCGCTTCAGGTTGAAGACAGTATCGCTGCAGAAATAAAACTTCACTCTGAATTCATCTCAGAAATTCATCAAACCGCTGCAGCTTCTGTAAGGGAACTTTCCAAATCGATTATTAGTATTTATCCATATCTAGGCATAAGCGCTGCCAGAGAACACAACGAACTAAATCTAATTTTCAGGGATTACTTTACCGCCACCCAACACCGAAATTTCACTCGCTAAAGCGGGCTTAAAAATCAAAAGCGGAGCAACTAAGTTGTTCCGCTTTGTGTACACTTATTTCCCTTTGAGGAAAAGGGGGCTCTACCATTTAATAATCGCACTTGCCCAGGTGAAACCGCTACCAAAGGCTGCCAGTACCACCGTGTCGCCTTCCTTGATTTTGCCTTCCTCCCATGCTTCGGTCAGCGCAATGGGAATAGAGGCTGCCGTGGTGTTTCCATATTTCTGAATGTTGTTATACACCTGATCGTCATTCAGTCTGAATTGCTTCTGAACAAATTGCGAGATACGCAAATTGGCCTGATGCGGTATCAACATATCAATATCTTTTGCGCTAAGTCCGTTTTGCTCGAGACCTTCGTTGATCACTTCCGCGAAGCGTACCACCGCATTTTTAAATACAAATTGTCCGTTCATATAAGGATAATAGGGAATATCTTCCTGCGGATTTTTCTCAATCAATTCAGGCACCCATTCCATCGTACTGGGACCTTTTAGTGATAACTCAAGAGCGTGCTTGCCTTCACTGTGCAGGTGTGTAGATAAAATTCCCTTAGAATTATCTTCTTCTCTTGTGAGCACAGCCGCCCCTGCTCCATCTCCAAAAATCACCGAAACGCTACGCCCGCGAGTTGTCATATCAAGACCACCACTGTGATTTTCAGAACCTATTACCAAAACGTTTTTATACATCCCCGTCTTAATAAACTGGTCTGCCACAGACAAGGCATAGACAAATCCACTACATTGGTTACGTACATCCAGGGCTGGAACGGTTCGCATCTCCAGCATTTCCTGCACCTGCACACCACAACCCGGGAAATAATAATCTGGGCTTAAGGTTGCAAAAACGATCATGTCAATTTCCTGAGCAGTGATTTTTGCACGTTCTAAAGCAATTTTAGCTGCTTTTACACCCATTACTGCAGTAGTATTGCCGTCACCCTCCTTAATGTGTCGACGCTCCTGAATACCCGTACGCTCCTGAATCCAGACATCATTGGTATCCATCATTTTGGAAAGATCGTCGTTAGTAATAATATTTTCGGGAACATAAGAACCCATTCCGGCAATTCGAGAATTATACATAGTCTATAAAAATCTATTTGAAATTGTAAACCTGATAGTATACAGGCTTTATATATGTGGAAAGATACAGTTTCTTCAATTTTAAATGTTTTAAAGATTTCTTATTTAGTTATGCGCGCATAGTTTATTATAGTTGCCTGTGTTGAGCTTAGAGCCAAAAGTTTCAGTTGGAGTTGCGGTAGCCAGCTTGATTGTGGTAAATGGTAAAAAGTAGAAAAGCTATAAGCGATTACTCGATTCAACAATAAACAGAAAACCGTAAACCAAAAAGACTTTCACGACATTTTTGATTAAATTACAGGTCATTAGTCTAATCGATTCTCGATTGTCTTTTAAATCCAAAAAGCACACTCATACTATGAAAAAAATCTATCTACTCAGTTTTTTTGTATTTCTGTCAGCTACGCTGTTTGCACAGGTAAATCTCGATTATCAAAAACCTCCTGATGAAATTCTCGAACTGGTAGATGTGCCAAGAGCACCTTCGGTAGTGATGAATACTGAGGGAGATACCATGCTCCTTTTATACAGAGACAGTTATAAAACCATTGCCGAACTTTCTGAAGAAGAATTACGCCTGGGTGGATTGCGTATTAATCCTAAAACCAACATTGGTAGTCGCACTACTTTCTACAACGACGTAAGAATTAAAGGCATTGATGAAACAAATGCACGAGACGTAAGCGGACTACCTGAAAATCCAAAACTCAGCAACTTCAGCTGGTCGCCCGACGAAAGTAAAATGGCCCTGACCAACACTACCGAAACCGGGGTCGAAGTCTGGATTCTGGATCTTAAGAAAGCTTCTGTTAGCAAACTCACAGAAGCTACTCTTAATGCCAATATGGGAAACCCAATCAGCTGGTTTAAAGACGGAAATAGTCTGCTTCTCAATATGCTTCCAGCAACTCGTAAAGAATTGATCAATACTGCAGAGGCTGTCCCTACTGGTCCTACCATTTCTACCAGTGATGGCTCAAAAGCTCAAAACCGCACCTATCAGGATTTGCTGCAGAATCCTAATGATGTTGCAAACTTTGAGCAACTGGCAACTTCAGTTCTCGTAAAAAAAGATCTTGATGGCACCTCAACCATCTGGCATACTGCAGATATGTTTACAGGAATATCTTTTTCGCCAGACGGCGAATATGTGATGGTTACCAAAATTCACAAGCCTTTCTCGTATATCGTGCCGTATTACCGCTTTCCAGAAACGGTGACAGTTTATAAAAAAGATGGTACTGAAGTTAAAGTTGTAAATGAAGTGCCTTTAATAGAAGAGCTTCCACAGGGATTTATGGCTACACAAACAGGAAAACGCAGCCTGAACTGGCGTGCAGACAAACCGGCTACCCTGGTTTGGGCAGAAGCATTGGATAAAGGTGATCCTGAAGTTGATGTACCCTACCGTGATCAGGTTTTCATGCTGGAAGCTCCTTTTACAGGCACTGCAAAACCAGTTGTAAAAACCATTAACCGATTTAGCGGTATTACCTGGGGGAATGACTCTACGGCAATAGCTTATGATTACTGGTGGAATACGCGAAATACCAAGGCCTATACGTTTAACCCATCAAATTCGGGAGAAGAGCCTGTTATTATTTCAGACCGAAACTATCAGGATACCTATAGTGATCCCGGGAATTTTGTAACGCATGAAAATGAATACGGTCGCAATGTGCTAACTCTTATTGACGGAAATGCTTACCTGATCGGGGCTGGATATAGTGAACGCGGACAGTTTCCATTTATAGATAAAGTGAAGCTGGATACTCAGGAAAAAGAACGTATTTACGAATCTCCTTATACCGATAAACTGGAAAACCTTCAGGAAGCTATAAATATGGAAGCCGGCAAAATTTTGGTGCGTATTGAAGCTCCTACCGAATATCCCAATTATTACATTCGTGATTTAAATGATAACAGTCTAAAACAGATCACCAACTTTGAAAATCCATTTACCAGCATTCAGAATGTGCACAAAGAAGTGATTAAATACAAGCGTGAAGACGGACTAGAACTTTCGGGAACCTTGTATTTGCCTGTAGGTTATGATATGGAGAAAAAAGAGAAAAAGCCGATGTTGCTTTGGGCCTATCCTACCGAATATAAAGACAAAAATAGTGCAGGGCAAACGACTTCAAACCCTAATGAGTTTACCTATCCCTATTACGGTTCTATGGTATATTGGGTAACCCGTGGCTATGTGGTGCTTGATGATGCTTCTTTCCCTATTGTGGGTGAAGGAGATACCGAGCCTAACGATACATTCATCAAACAATTGGTTGCTAACGGAAAGGCTGCTATTGATGCTGTTGATGCCTTGGGTTATATAGACCGAAATAAAGTCGCTGTTGGTGGTCACTCCTATGGAGCTTTTATGACTGCAAACCTCTTATCACATTCCGATTTATTTGCTGCCGGTATCGCCCGAAGCGGAGCCTACAACCGCACACTGACTCCTTTTGGCTTTCAGTCTGAAGAGCGTAATTACTGGGAAGCACCCGAGATTTACTATGAGATGAGTCCGTTTATGCACGCCGATACTATGAAAACGCCTTTGTTATTGATACACGGTGTGGCCGATAATAACAGTGGCACCTATCCTCTGCAAAGTGAGCGGTATTTCAACGCACTTAAAGGGCTTGGTGCAACTGCACGCCTGGTGATGTTGCCTAAAGAAAGTCACGGCTACGCCGCTAAAGAATCTATTTTACATATGCTTTGGGAACAGGATCAATGGTTGGAGACCTATGTTAAGAATAGAGAAGTAAAAGACATCAAGCAGCAGGAAGAACTTAAAAATTAAGGAGAAAGTTATTTGTTAGGAGCCTGGCTGATTTAACTTGCAAATTAAGTTGATCACAACAATAGTATATTTTCAGCATATACTATGCGTGCACAGTAAGTCTGAGCCGCCAATCTAAATTAACCACGGGAATAGCGTATTTTTGCAACCCCTAATGAATAGTAAAATGATGCAATTATCAAATATACGACTTGAGGTTATGCAAACGGTGGGTCAGTCTATGGACGAACTCATCAAAACCTATCTCAAGTCGGTTGAAGAAAACTGGCAGCCTACAGATATGCTTCCAGATGCCACCAATCCAGAATTCATTGACGAGGTTAAGGAAATTCAGGAGCTTTGTCGTGAGATGGATTATGATCTTTTTACTGTTTTAGTTGGGGATACCATTACCGAAGAAGCTTTACCTACCTACGAATCCTGGTTAATGAGTGTACAAGGCGTAGATCAGGTAAATGGTAACGGCTGGTCAAAATGGGTGCGCGCCTGGACGGCTGAAGAAAACCGTCATGGAGATTTGCTTAATAAATATCTTTACTTATCTGGTCGTGTGAATATGCGGGAGATGGAAGTAAGTACGCAATACCTCATCAGCGATGGTTTTGATATTGGTACTGGTATGGATCCTTATAAAAACTTTGTTTATACCAGCTTTCAGGAGTTGGCAACAAATGTATCTCACCGCCGTGTAGCTTCATACTCTCGTAAAGCAGGAAATAAACAATTGGCTAAAATTTGTAATACCATAGCCAAAGATGAAGCCCGTCACGCTTCTGCTTATATGGAATTTGTACGTCGTATTTTCGACTTGGACCCTAGCGAAATGATGTTGGCTTTCGAAGCGATGATGCGTAACAAGATTGTAATGCCGGCTATGTTCTTAAGAGAGTCTGGTCAACAAATAGGCGAATTGTGGGAACACTTTTCTGATGCTGCACAACGCTCTATGGTTTACACCACTCAGGATTATATCACTATTTTAAAATCATTAATTGCCGATTGGAAGATTGAAAACATCAAAGGGCTTAACGACAAAGGTGAACGCGCACGCGATTACCTGCTTAACCTGCCCGACCGTCTGGAACGCATCTCACAGCGTATTGTGGTTCCAAAACTGGATCACAAGTTTAAGTGGATTGCGACATAAAAAAGATTACCTAAAATAAAAGAACCCTCCCAATACAGCTGTATTGGGAGGGTTTCTTTGTTATAGAAATAGCTATTAAAAACTTCTTTACAAATGTCAAAATACTGATTAATTCATTAATTAGAATAAATCAGTACTTTTCATAAAGATTTAAAAAATAAAAATGAAAAAGATCGCACCTCTCCTGTTACTGGTATTTATGGGTATATCCTGTTCTCCAAAAATTAAAAGCGCTCTGAGTGACACAAGCTACGCACCGCTCAATTTAAATGAACCCATATATATTATAGAAGTCGGTGCAGACGTACCCGAAAATTCTGCTTATGTAGGCGATTTAAAAATTGGTGATTCCGGGTTTACAACCGATTGTAGCTATGAGGTAGTGATCAACAATGCAAAATCTACAGCACAAAAGGCGGGTGCTAATTTTGTACAACTATTGGAATTAAAAAAACCCAATTTTGGAAGCACTTGTTATCGCATAAAAGCAAAGCTTTACCGTAATACGGATGCTCAGGCAATTGCTAACTATGATGCTATGGAAAAAGCTAAAAACAAATCCCGATTACCAGCTAATGCCGATTATGCTTTAGTTCATTTTTATCGCCCGAAACAACTTGCCGGATCGATGATTGGCTATAAGATTCGAATGGATAATGACAGTATCATAGGTCGCGTACGTAACGGAGAAAAGTTTGCTTTCAAAACTTCAGATTTTGGGAATCACACTTTTTGGGGAATTACCGAAGCCCGTGATTCAGTAGAAATTAATGTGGAAAAGGGTAAGGAATATTTTGTACGCTGTGCTATTACCATTGGAATTGCAGTGGGAAGACCTGAGCTAAATCTTACTCCAAATCACATAGGTGCTGAAGAGTTTGAAGCTTTGAAATAACAAACTCAAAGAATGAATTAGCCGACGGAACACTTCAAAAGGGACATTTTACTTTGAAAAGGTAGCAGATTTAAATATCGTCTCAACTCTTTACCACACCATTGAAACACTTAATAAACTCGCAGATTACTATTCAATCAACTTTTACGACTTATACGTCACTTTAAACAAAAGGGTTTATGGCTGAATAAGTATCGGATCTGGACTGAATTTTATGCGACTATTTTGAAACTTTAAAACCCTGTTCTCAAATAAACCCCCTATTCCGAGCTTCCAGAATAAGTTCGCGGTCAGACTCGCCTTCTACTTCAAAGAGAATTTTTAGATTGCGCTTACGCTTCTCAACCCCTGCTTTAGACAGATTTAAAATCTCTGGAAGTTCGATCATTTTGGCTCCTATTGATAACTCGTATAATAATTGACGATCTGTGCTGTCAATATCAATCTCAGCAACCAGATTCTTGCGCAGATGCTCGAGAACGGTTACCGTATAATACGGAGGTTTTGAAATAAGACTTTGTATACCTCTGATGAGTTCGCCGGGAGTCAGATCGCCTTTTAGCAAAAGTGCATCCGGGTCAATATCCTTTAAAATACTGCGCAAACGATAATGATCACTCAGCGAGGTAAGAATAGCTACTTTGGTTTCCGGGTATTTTTCGCGTATTTTTAATCCCAGATCTTCACCAGACAATAGGCTTTTATCACTCCCCACAGGCAATTGTACATCCAGAAAGACCAAATCGCATTTGCTCATATAACTCTGATTGTTGTAAAAAGCACCGGCTTCATCCAGATTCAATGCAACGTCAATATTGAAGAGAACCGTTTTATCCTGTGCTATCTGTTCAAAGGCCTGTTTGTAGGCATTTACAATTAACGGATGGTCTTCAACTATTAAAACTTTTACTATTCTCATATGGGTATACTAAATGACATTTTGGTTCCGGAAGAATCGGAATGGATTTTTAAATCGCCTCCTAAATCAGTTATTCGATAATTTAAGTTGGCTAGCCCTATTCCCTGTTTGGCTGCTTTAACATCAAAGCCTTTTCCATTATCGGTTATGAAACCTGTTAAGGTATTTCCTTTTTGATTCAATCTAACCTTGCAAACCGTCGCATTGGCGTGCTTCATCACGTTTTGCAGGCATTCCTGTAAGATATAGTATATCGAAATCTTCACCGAATCTCCAAGGGCATTAAAATCTATAGATCTGGAAATATGCAACTCAAAGGAGGTAGCCGTATGCTCGTTGAATGTATCTATCAGTTTCTTGATCAACTTTTCGACGCCATCTTCTGAGGTCAGACTGTTTGAAGCCAAATTGTGGCTTACATTACGTATTTCAGCCTCAATATTTTGAAGTTCCTTCAGATGTGTTTCTGTCGCTGGATTATCAGATTCCATAAAACCCAGAGCCATTCGGGTACCAAACAATCTACTGATTACCCCGTCGTGTAAATCTCTGGCGATGCGCTCACGCTCTTTAACCGCGGCGATTTCCACTTGTTTTTGCTGGTCAAGCAGTAGTTTAAACACTTCGGCATTTGATTCCTTAAGGCTATTCTGCATTCGGGCTTCTGTAAGATTGGCTTTTTGCCTTTGCAAGAACAGAAATACGCCCAGTAGCGTAAGAAGCACAACAGCTGTAAAACTGATCCAGATGATACGTTCAGTTAAGCTTCGGTTTTTGTTGATGTATTGATCGGTTTCATAACGTATACGGGCAAATTTGCTGCGTATCCCGCGCTCATCGTTTAAAAGTTTTTCGTTAAGTACCAGATACCGGTCCAGATATTCCTGATTCCCGGTAATACTATGAAGTTTTAATAGCGCTTCCAGCTCGTATTTTGCATTCTGCTCTTCCTCAGCTAAAGCAAGTGCTGTTTCAAAGTTGAAAAGTGCACTGATGGAATCTGTGTTTTCCAAATAATATTCCCCCATTCTGATTCTACTCACCATGATCCCGGCTTTATGATCTATACTATCCCGTATATGTAAAGCCTCCCTGGACGCTTTTAAAAAATCTTCAGATTCCCCTGCTTTTAATTGAATGTATGCATAGTTATCTAAAACCATGGCATAAAGTTGAGTGTCCCATTTTTTAAGATCCTTTACAGAAAGTGCTTGGTTAATAAAATTCAATGCATCCTCGTAAAAACCATTTTCTAGATACACAACTGCTAAATTGTTAAAACTATTGGCTAAAAGCTCTTGATCATTAATCTCCAGGGCTGTATCAATGGCTAGTTTATGATGCTCAACCGCTTTATTAAATTCATTCAGACCATTATATATAATAGCCAGATTGTTATGTACCGCATAAATGTCTTTTTTCTTTATTTCTGGTAAAAGTTCAAGAGCTCTAAAAGAAGAATTTTCACTCCCCACATAATCCCGGGCCTTTTCCTGAGAAATAGCCATATTGAGCATCATTTTTCCTGCTTTAGCGTAATTATCTAATTCGCTAAACTTCTGATAAGCCTTATAATAAGAGGCATACGAACTATCTAACAAAGATTCCTTTTCGTAAAAATAAGCCAGATCCCAATAGGCATTGGCCTCTGCAACTTTATCAGATAGTTGATTAGCGAGCTTTATTGTTCTGCTATTAATCTTTCTAAAAAGCGTGGAATCTTTGGTCAAGTATTCTAGAGAAAGATTGGAAAGTACAGAGAGTCTTAGGCTATCATTGGGAATATGACGATCCAAATTTTCTACTTTCTTTGGCGTAACTTCAAAATCTATAAGATTTTCTTTCTGCTCATCTGGTTTATTTTCTGAGGGTGATGAGCAGCTCAATAAGCTCAGGAAAATTCCTAAGAAAAATCGCACTTCCCTTCTTGGAAAAGATGAAAAAAATTCCCTCATACAAATTGTTTAATTAATTTTGCTAGTCGAGAATTCATATCATCAAGAGATCCGATTTTAAGAAATATAAACTAAAAAACCTCAAGAAATTCTCTTGAGGTTAATTTTATAGAGCAGAAAAATTTTAATCTTCATCTGGATCTCTTGGCTTAGTTTCATTATTCTCTGAACCTGAGTCACTAACTACTGTATTTTCTTCTAAGAAGCGATCGGGTTCACAACTTGTGTTTGCAAAAGCAACAACAGCAAACAATACTAACAGGGCGTAATTCTTTAATTTCATAATTGAAGTTTTTAATGAATAAGGGAAACTTCAATTGGATCCAATCTCCCGATTATCGGGGTTTCTTTTGTTAACAGTACAATTTTAAGGGAATCCCGGCAATCCCCGAAATTTTAAGCAGCCTATATTGTAGTTATATATAAACTGATGGTAGTTGTACTGATTTGAAGGGTATCTAACCAAAAAGCACCTGCTCATCAGTTAAAAGTGTCTTTTTTAATCCGTCAACCAAATCCCGGAATTTTCGGGAGAAAGGTACCGCAAGACCATTTAAATCGGCATCAAAGAAAATAAGCGACTTACTGTAGTTAATGCGCTTTACCGCACGCTTGTTTATGATATAACTGTTATGAATACGCAGAAAGTCATCAGGTAATGTATCTTCAAAATATTTTAGCGATTTAAACGCGGTAACCTGTTTTTGATCATTTAAAAACAAATCGGTCGTGTTATTATCTGCTTTTAAGTATAAAATCTCTTCAATGTTTAAGAAACGATAATCAGAATACGACTTTAGGCAAATGACATTATCCCGTTCCTTTGATGCGCGCATTTGCAAACATTTTTTACTCTTCATCAAACTTTTTCGAACTTCAAGCTCGTAAAGGGGATTTAATAAATAATCTTGAAATCCGGTTTTTAATGCCTGATAAGCAAAAGACTTGGTTGAAGAAATGGCAACTAAAACAGGCTGACACTCCATATAATTCAGAACTTCTAAAAGTGAATTCCAGTCTGATTGACGGTAATCAGGATGATCTAAATCTACAAACAGAATCGAGGGGGGCGTTTTCAATAAAGCATTGTAAGCTGTTTCTAAACGAAACGAATAAAAATCAAACTTATAGTCACAAATTTCAAATGATTGAAAAAACCTGACTACTTCTAAGTTTCTGGTTATTATGGAACATCTATAATGCATGAATCATCTGTTTCTTGTTCATACCACCAACTTAGCAAATCAATTTTCAAATTTGTCAGCATTCTGCTTACTCCTGGTAAGCAGAATGCCTATTTATACCAGATTTACTTTCCTTAAAAATTTTCGTACTATCAAGTTCTACTTCTAAAGTCCTTACTAATAACATTCAAACATAAATATCACTGCAACGTATTAAAAACCAACTCTTTCAGGGGCTTATGTTAATACCAGTCCAATTAACCGTATCTTTGCAGCTTAGTAAATTATATGACATTTAAAGATTTAGGTCTTATCGACCCCATCCTGAAGGCTTTAGCCGACAAAGGATACACCCACCCAACCCCTATTCAACAACAAGCCATTCCGGTACTTTTAAAAGGCAAGGACTTATTAGGTTCTGCTCAAACAGGTACAGGTAAAACGGCTGCATTTACCATACCTATCTTACAACAGATTTTTAATGGCGTAGGCCCTGGTAAAGGAGCCCGAAAACTAAAAGCTCTTATTATAACTCCTACTCGCGAACTGGCTATTCAAATTGATGACAACATCAGTGAGTATGGTAAATATACCGGCATCACCAATACCGTGATTTTTGGGGGCGTAAAACAGGCTTCACAGGTTACCGCGATGCGTAAAGGTGTTGATATCCTCACCGCGACTCCAGGCCGACTTTTAGATCTTGTAAAACAAGGTTTTATCAATCTTCAGCACATTGAATATTTGGTGCTTGATGAGGCAGACCAAATGCTCGATATGGGTTTCATTCACGATATCAAAAAAATATTGAAACTGGTGCCGCATCAGCGTCAATCTTTGTTCTTTTCAGCAACAATGCCAAAGCCTATCATCGATCTTTCCAAACTTATTCTGGGAGATTTTGAGCGTGTAAGCATCAAACCTGAAAAACCTACAGCAGAACGGGTTGATCAATCGGTGTACTTTGTTAGCAAGCGCAACAAGGCCAATCTACTGAAGCATATTATTGAAACTCAAAAGCCGGAAACACTTTTGGTTTTTTCGCGCACCAAACACGGAGCTAATAAAATTGTTAAAACTCTCGATAAAGCAGGCATTGCTTCTGCAGCCATTCACGGAAACAAATCACAAACAGCAAGGCAAAATGCGCTTAACGCTTTTAAAGATGGTAAAACCGGAATACTGGTTGCTACCGATATTGCTGCTCGCGGAATTGATGTTTCTCAATTAGAAATGGTGATTCAGTTTGACTTACCAAATGTTCCTGAAACCTACGTACATCGTATTGGTCGCACCGGGCGTGCAAAAGCAAGCGGCGAAGCTATCGCCTTTTGTTCTGATGATGAGCGTCCCTATCTTAAGGATATTGAAAAGTTGATCAAACAGGAATTGCACGTGGTTACAGATCATCCGTTTAATTACAGTGGGGAGGAAGTTACTGATTCAAGTACAACAGAACCCAATCAACAAGAGTCTGGCAAAAAACCAGGTCGCAACCGCAATAGAAACCGAAACAGAAATCGCAATAAAAATAATCGCAAACCAGATAGCGGTCAGCCAATGACCCGGGTTGCAGGAAAGCCCAAAAAACGCTTTAACAGCAAGCCAAAATCTGACAATTAAGGCTGCCTGATTGACTTAACAAATACAAAATGAAAATCCCGATACTCTCGGGATTTTTACTTTACAATACATTTTATTTTAACAGCATTTAAACGTTGAACCTGTAGTAAAGACTTGTTTCTTTTCTATATTTATTCTGTTTTACTAATCCCATTTAAAAATGAAAAAACTACTCCTAATTCCAGCATTATCAACCCTTTTATTGGTAGGCTGCGATGATACACGTAAAAACTTACACGAGAAATATCTGGAATTTGTGATGCATACAGACAGTCTTGAGGTTGTACATGATGCGATGACCGTTCATCATGAAGCTCTAAAGTCTGATACACGCACCTTAAAACAACGCATCGAAGATCTTGAGGATACCGATTCGCTTGCGTTACTAGACCTTGTAAAACATCAGGCATTGCTTAAAGAACAAAATCTGATGCTTGCCAAACTCAAAGAAATTATGGCTACTCACGGTGAGATGAAAGAATATTTTATGTCAGACAGCATTAGCATTGAGGACATGGAAGTACGATTGCTGGAAATGGAAGCAAATAATGAAGACATTGCATCCAGACTTACCGAAATACGTACAGAACTTAATAAGATTGAAGAGCAACAAGAAGCGATCAATCCCTTAAAATCGGAATAAGCCGTTTATAAACCACATTTTATCAACCTCTGCTGTTTACTTCGGCAGAGGTTTTTTATTTTTAAGAGCGCCGAATATGTCACTGATTAACAATCTAAATATGGCAGTGATTTAGGGCACTAACTAACTCAGGATATGTGCTTAAAGGAATAAAATATATACCTTATAGCGTTTAAAAGACTAATTATGAGAATCATCAATCAACTCTTCGTCATCAGCCTATGTGCTTTAAGCACATATGCCACCGCACAATCAATTAACACGACAGACACGCGACTGCTCAGAGAACCCGCAATGAGCGCTACTCACATCGCATTTATTTATGCCGATGATCTTTGGGTTGCCGAAAAAGACGGATCTAATCCCCGCCGACTTACCATCGATGAGGGAATTGAGCAAAATCCTGCTTTTTCTCCTGATGGAAAAACCATTGCTTTCAGTGCAGAATACGACGGTAACTCAGATGTATATACCATTCCGGTGACCGGTGGTGTACCTACCCGACTTACCTATCACCCGTATGCAGACTGGGTTCAGGGGTTTTCTCCAGATGGTAAAAACGTACTTTTTGCTTCTCAGCGTGCGATATTTACCAATCGCTATGCTCAACTTTTTACCATTCCACTAAGTGGAGGGAATGTTACTCAATTAGAAATACCTAATGCCTTCTGGGCTAGTTATTCTGCAGATGGGAAGTACATCGCCTATACGCCAATACCCGATCGCTTCAACCAATGGAAACATTACCGGGGGGGCACGCAGTCACGTATTTTTATTTTTAATACCGAAACTTATGAAGCGATTGAGATACCAAAACCTGCATCCGGAAGCAATGACTCGCAACCCAGATTTAGTGGAAACACCGTGTATTTCAAAAGTGATCGCGACGGCGAATTCAACCTTTATAGCTATGACATCAACTCAAAGCAGGTTACCAAGCTTACAGATTTTAAAGATTATGGGCTTATCAATCTAAATGCCAATAGCGAAGGCAAGCTTATTCTGGAGCAGGCAGGTTATTTGCATAGTTTTGATCCGGCCAGCAAACGTCTAAACCGACTTAAAATAGGCATCGCAACCGATTTGCTGGAGCTTCGCCCACGTTTTGTGAGCGGCAAACAATATGTACGTAGCGGTGGGATTTCACCTTCCGGGGCACGATTGGTTTCTGATTTTAGAGGTGATATTGTTACCATTCCTTCAGAAAAAGGTGATATTACCTATCTTACGCAAACTCCCGGGGTCCACGAGACTTTCCCTGAGTGGTCACCAGACGGCAAAAGCATAGCTTACTTTTCAGATGCGAGTGGAGAGTATGCTCTACATATAAAAAATCAAAACAGTTCAACCCCTGCAAAAGCGATAAAACTTGATGGAACTGGTTTTTACGCCAACATACACTGGTCACCAGACAGCAAGAAAATTTCTTTTGTAGATAACGGGCGTAATCTTTATATCGCAACTCTAGCTTCTGGTTCTGTCAAAAAAGTAGCTCAGGACGTTCTATATCAACCAGGCGTGTATCGCGATTTATTTGGTAGTTGGTCTGCAGATTCAAACTGGCTGGCATACACCTTAATTACAGAAACCAATTTTGAACAGGCTTACCTGTATTCGCAAAGCGAAAACAAATCCTATCCAATCTCAGACGGATTGGCAAATGTGACCAATCCTACCTTTGACCCGAGCGGCAAATACTTGTATCTTACGGCTTCTACAGATGCCGGGCCCGTGGTGAACTGGTTTGACCAGTCTAATCAGGATATGGAATATACCAACGCACTTTACTTAATCACCCTACAAAACGATGTGAAATCGCCTTTTGCTAAAGAAAATGATGTTGAAGTTATCGCTAAAGCGAAAGAGGAAAAAGAAGAGAAAAAGGAAGAAGGTAAAGATGAAGTCTCAACTCTTAACATTGACTGGGACGGCATTATGAACCGAATGGTTTCAATACCTGTAGGTACTGGTTTTTACGGTACACTCTCAGCTCCTGAAGAAGGCGTTTTGTATTACCTGTCGTATCCCGCTCATAGTGGTGATATAAGTATGCATAAATATGTACTCGCAGATCAGGAAGATGAAGAATTGATGAATGTAAACCATTATGAAATAAGCGCCAATGGTAAGAAAATGTATTACTACAGCAATGGCAGTTGGTTTGTTTCAGATACCGGTAAAAAGTCGGATAACGGCCCGGTAAATATGGATGCCATTCAAGTTAAAATTGACCCGCCAAAAGAGTGGGCAAATATTTTTAATGAGGCCTGGCGCGTAAACCGCGATTACTTTTACGATCCGGGAATGCACGGTGTAGATTGGGATGCGATGAAGAAAAAGTATGAGGTTTTTCTACCCGATGTTCCTACGAAAGCAGACCTGTACCGGGTTATGAGCTGGATGTTTGCTGAACTTTCAGTAGGACATCATCGCTTTGATTACCGTGGTGACAATCGCGTGAATAAAGAAAGTATTCAGGGCGGACTACTGGGAGCAGACTACAAAACCAACAACGGCAGATACCAGATCAGCAAGATTTATGGCGGACTTAACTGGAATCCAGATATGAAATCACCACTTACCGAGCCTGGTGTACAAGCCAAAGTGGGTGATTACATCATTAAAGTCGACGGCAAGGACGTTACCGCTTCAGACAACCTGTATTTCTTTTTTGAAAATAAAGCCGGACAAATCATCAATCTCACCCTTTCAGCTAATGCTAATGGAAGCAATGCACACGAAGAGCAGGTTACAGCAATCGCATCAGAATGGGCACTGCGCAACCGAGATTGGGTAGAAGGTAATATCAAGAAAGTAGATGAAGCTACAAACGGGCAGGTAGCTTATGTGTATGTACCTAATACGGCTACCGGCGGTCACGAGTATTTTAAACGCTACTTCTTTCCGCAGGCAAATAAGAAAGCGATCATCGTTGATGAGCGTTTTAACGGTGGAGGTCAACTAGCTGATTATGTTATTGATCTGCTAAACAAGCCTATGCAGAGTTATTGGAATTTCCGATATGGGAAGGATATGAAAGCACCAAGCGCTTCTATTCAAGGGCCTAAAGTGATGCTTATTGATGAGACTGCCGGTTCGGGTGGAGATTATTTGCCCTATTTATTCCGAAGAAATAATCTGGGTACACTGGTAGGAAAACGTACCTGGGGTGGACTTGTAGGCGTATTGGGATATCCTGAATTTATAGATGGTGGAACCGTTACCGCACCTAACGTTGCCTTTTACAACGAAGAAGGATTTGGGATTGAAAATGTGGGAACACCTCCAGACGTAGAAGTTGAGCAAACTCCGAAAGATGTTATTGAAGGTAAGGACCCGCAATTAGAAAAGGCGATTGAAATCATTATGAAAGAGCTCAAGGAGAATCCGCCTAAGACCCTGACCACACCTGAATATCCAAACAAAACTCAGAATTAATATAAAACCTAAGACAGTCTGAAAGATTACATTTGGCTTTCAGACTGTTCTATTCTTTATGAAAAACTCCATATTATCTCTGGCTTTCCTTTTTTTAAGTTTTCAACTTAGTGCACAATCAGAATATGAAGGCGAAATCCTTCAGTTTCAAGAGGATCTAAATGCCGAATATAAAAACCCGGAAGAATCTCCGCTTACCAAAAAAGAACAGGCAGCTTTTGAAGGACATCAATTTTTCCCTATCGATTCAACTTATCGTGTTGTTGCAACCTTCCACAGGATTAAAAACCCGAAAATCATCGACTTTGCAACCTCATCGGGTAAAATAAAACAAGAAGAAACCTATGCCACAGCTACCTTTACACTGAATGGAAAAGAGCATAAACTTACGATCTATCAAAGTCCCGTTCTTAGGGAAACGGTAGAATACAGAGATTATCTATTCCTGCCATTTACAGATTATACCAGCGGTGTAGAAACCTATGGTGCCGGGAGATATATTGATTTACGAATACCGGAAGGAGATACCATAGTGATTGATTTTAATAAAGCTTACAATCCGTTTTGCGCGTATAGTCCTAACTATTCCTGCCCTATTCCGCCTGAAGAAAATGATTTAAAAACAGAAATCAAAGCCGGGATTTTTGGTCCGGTTCACTAAGGCTTTAAAGGTATTTTCAAAAGCAGCTGCGGGTCGGGACAATTTTCTCTGTAGAAATCAAGATTTTTCCCGGTTGAAACCCCAGGGTAATCTCCCAAATTGCCCTGCATATCCCGAATTATTTGAAAGTGTAAATGCGGTGCATAATCTCCATTTTCAGACGATTCTCCAAGAACAGCAATAGAGTCTCCGGCTTCTACGCGTTGGCCAACTTCAAGAGTTTCAATCGAGCTTCTGGATAAATGTCCGTACAGTGTATAAAAGTGTAACTCTTCAATTTTGTGTTCCAGAATAATACAGGGACCGTAATCACCATAATTCTTATTATCCTTAAAGCTGTGTACGGTGCCCGCAATGGGAGCAAGTATTGAAGTGCCGGCAGGACACCAGATATCCAGGCCTAAATGAATATTGCGGCGAAGCTGCGGATCTTCATTATTGAAATAAATACTTCGGTCGTAAATGGATCGCTTTTCTAGATATCCACCATAAGCGACCTTCCCTCCTGTTTTAGACAAAAATGTATCTATATAAATCTGTATCGCTTCCGCGGAAGCGGTATCTACATCCTTTAAAATCTCATTATCGGTCGAAAGATCTAAAAACCGATAGGATTCGGCATTATAAACAGCATCCACAACTGGAGTAAAACCGGAAGTAACCGCAGAAAGTTTTCGTAAAAAATCGCTATTGATCATTGCCTCAAAAATACAATTATCAGCTGTTCTTTCCATAAAAAAAACCCGCTCTGGCAGGAACGGGTTAATACGATTAAAACCAATTAATCAATTAAAAAAACTACACTTAAACTAGGTTTAATTTAGTACGATATCGCTAAACTTTGAGGAGATAGCAATTAGACTGTCTGTATTACGGGTTTTGTAGAAACCGTTTACCATATTGCTGTTATAGCCTTCCATCACTTTAGCATCAATGCGGGTAGGATAATTAAGTCTGCTACGCACACCATTAAAGTTGAAATGAAACGGACTTTCAGGTAGGTTAAGCACCACATCGCTGCTCTCTACATTGATGTTTAAGGTTTTAAAATTCTTACCCAGTTTGGGTATTGATAATTCACTGAAACTACCTGTGATTACCGCCGCATCTTCAAGTTCGTTGATGACGATACTACTTGCACGCGAATTAACCGTTATGCTTTTTGCCTTATCAATCACACAATTCTTAAGATAAGTTGCCTGCAACGTACCATAGTCCCAACTGGCAACATCAACCGGACTATAAGCCACATTAATAAGTGTCTTATCGCCTGAAATGGTCTCTGCCATAAAATCACCGTGAGATAGATTTACCTTAGCATTTTTAGCTTCACCTATTTTGATATTGCCGTGACGCACATTAAGATCGAGCTTAGCATCTTTAGGCATATGAATCACTATTTTACGCTTGTAAGTACCGCGTGGTTTTGCACTGGCCACAGGAGCATTACTGCTAAAGCTATAGGTCATTTGAGTACTCACATTACCATTAGCATCGCGGGTAACTGTTTTTTGTAAATTACCTCCCTGTTGCTCTGCCATTTGCTCTAATTTCTTAGCAAAGTCATCACTCCATCCTTGCATCGCCTTATCGATATTGCCACCAAGAGCCATCACATCACTTTCTAAAGCTTTACCAAAACGAGCTCCAAGTGTTTCAGTAGAACCTCCAAACTGTTTCCCGTAACGCTCACCCCAAGCTTGCATATCTTTGCTAAAATCTGCCCCCCAGGAGTCGATATCTTTGCGCCATTTGTCAACTTCGGTTACACTTACACTGGTGCCGTATTTTTTATTCATAGCGGCAACATATCCCTTCTTATTACGGGCATAAGCATTGCCATCAAAACTCATATTTTTTCCAAAAGGAGACTTAGGCATATCGAGCAGGCTACTTCCAGCCAATCCCTGACCAGCCTCTACCTTTTGCTTGTTATTACGCTCCCATTTTTTCATCACCGCATCAAAATCCTCTCCCAGATTCTGCTCGATTTTCTTTTTATACTGCTCCAGGTATTTTGTACCGTCACGCTTATAGGCCGCATAATCAAAAGAGACGTTCTTCATCGCCTTGTATTGATCTGCCGGTAGTTGTACCGCAGCAAATTGCTGAAGCATCGGGTCGAGCATATTCTGCATTACCGGTTGCATCATTTGCATGGAAGAAGAAATCAGGTCATTAATACCACGTACCTGCATATCTCCCATAGCCAGGTTTGCCGCTAAGGGTACCGCGTTGCTGATGATACGCACCGCTTTACTATTGCCCTGCACGCTCACCTGCCAGCCTTTAAGCAACTGATCTAATTCTTGCTGCGAAAGGTTTTCAGACTCGATATAGGCTTCTATTCCCACTTCATTTTTATTCCAATCTTCAAACACAACATCGGCATACTGAGTATCTGCAAGGATTGCAACCTCAGCCTCTGTTGTAAAACGCTCGTCAAGCTTGTCGGTTTTAGTCTGTGCCACAAGAGCGGGCAAACCAGCTAAAAACGCAAAAGCAAGCGCAAAACCATTAAAAAATCGCTTCATGTTATAGGGTGTTAATTTGAATCTCATTGTTTTGAGATTGCTGTAATTCGTTGAGTTTTTCTTTGAGTTTAAACAATAAATCCAAACGTAGTTGCAAATTGTTGATCAACGCCTGAATATTGAGATCGTTAACCCCGGTTTCAATTAAATCGGCATTAAGACGATCGTATTCTTTATTCAATTCTTCTAGCTGCCCCATAAAGGCATCAACAACCGCTTTGTTATCTTCAGTAACATTAAGCTGAGCAAGTTCCATATGAATGCTTGCCAGGTAACGATCTTCAATCTCTTTATACTCGGGAGAGAAGTCGCTAAACTGTACTTTTTCAACATCTGCTGCAGCAACCTGATTGGCTTCAAACGGTTGTTGTGGTGTACCTGCGTTAGTCAATGGGTTGTTGAGCAACAAACCAGTTACTGCGATAAGCACCACCAGTACAGCTGCAATCTTCATCCAGAGATAACCTTCTGCCTTAGCTTTATTTTCAGTACCAAAATGCGCATCGAGCCTGGCATTAAACCGGGCTTCGTGACCACTCTTCAGCCCTTCAGATGGGATGCTCAAGTCATTTCTAAACAACTCTCTAATATCCTGTGCCATGATATTTAGTTTTAAGTTTTTCCTGCAATTTCTTTTTACCGCGATGAACCAGCGTACGCGATGCCACCTCGGTTATTTCTAATATTTCTGATATTTCCTGATGGTCATAGCCCTCAATTAAAAAGAGCATCACGGCATAGCGGTACCGCTCGGGCAGCTCTTCTATAGCCTGTTTGATTTGATCTAGCGTAATCGCATCATCTACAGACCAGTCATTTTGCTCATCAACCGTACCCAGTATCTGCTCATTCATCGTGACCAATTCGAGTTTTTTAGCCTTAAGCATATCTATACTCTTATTAATCACAATACGCTTCAGCCAGGCACCAAAAGTTACCTCACCATTATACTGGTGCATTTTGGTAAATGCCTTTACAAAACCTTCCTGCATTGCTTCTTCAGCCTCAAATGAATTCTTTAAAAACCGAAACGCCACATAATACATGCCTTCACTGTACTTCTTGTACAACTGCATCTGTGCGCGCCGGTCGTTTTGCTTACATCGCTCAAGTATTTCGGTAATTTGCAAAATGGTAAATGGTTAGTTGCTAATTCCTTTTCTAAAGACGAAAGCTTTTCGCCTACGTTGCAAAATTGGAATTAATATTTATGAATATTCTCTACCTGATCAAAAAACAGGACTATTCTACGAAAGATTACACAGGATCTCAATAAAATAGGGTGATTTCTGATTTCAGGCCTAACTTTTAAAAACAAAAAAACCGCCTCAAAAATCGGGCGGTTTTTAATTAAAGGTTGTAAAAATTTATTCTTCGTCAATAAGAAGATTTAAAGTCACATTAATATTGTCCATTGTAGCGCGCGAGTATGGGCAAACTTCGTGTGCCTCATTCACCAGTTTCTCTCCTTGTTTAATATCTACTGTAGGTAAATAGCAATCGAGCACCACTGCAAGCTGAAACATATCTTCTTTATTTTTCCCAATCTTTACGGTAGCCGTAACGCTATAATCCCCTAAATCGATCTTTTTTCTCCGAGCTACGTGCTCTAGTGCGCTTCCAAAACAGGCTGAATAACCTGCTGCAAAGAACTGCTCGGGATTGGCACCATCACCACCAGAACCTCCCAGCTCTTTAGGTATGCTTAAATCAAAATCTATCGTTCCATCTTCGGTTGAAACACTCCCGCTACGACCACCGGTCGCGGTTGCTTTGGCTTTATATAAAGCTTTCATATTCCTTAGGTTTTGTGTGATTAGAAAGTCAAGATACCAATACTGCCGGCAGCAATCAATCTTAGATTCTTAAAGATTTCACAAAACTAAAGTCTCATAAAATCGAAGTTTAAATAGCTAAAAGTCTCTGCGCTTATTATGTTACTGATTGCTAAAATTGTATTTTTCAATTCTAATAAACAAAGTAGCAGAAAAAGATTTGAAATCAGAATCCAGTCATATCGATCCATCAGCTGCCGGCAAACTGATTGCACGGCGCAAAAAGCAATTGGATGCAGATGACCTGATTTCAAATATTCTAAAAGGTAACATCACTGCGCTTTCTCAGGCGATAACGATTATTGAAAGTACAGCCCCAATCCATCAGTCACTGAGTCAAAAACTCTTAGAAGGATGTTTGCCTCACGCCAATAAATCGATACGCATTGGGATTACCGGTGTTCCCGGAGTGGGCAAAAGTACCTTTATTGAAGCTTTGGGAAATCACGCCATACAAGCCGGTAAGAAACTCGCGGTATTAGCAATTGACCCCAGCAGTTCCGTTTCTCACGGCAGTATTCTGGGCGATAAAACCCGAATGGAAACCCTTGCTGCTACTACGAAGGCATATATAAGACCTTCTGCAGCCGGAGATTCTTTAGGCGGAGTTGCGCGTAAAACACGCGAAGCGATTATGCTCTGCGAGGCGGCAGGTTTTGATTTAATTTTTATTGAAACTGTAGGTGTTGGTCAAAGTGAAACCGCAGTTCACGCTATGACCGATTTCTTTTTATTGCTAAAACTCGCCGGAGCCGGCGACGAATTACAAGGTATAAAGCGTGGAATCATGGAAATGGCAGATGCCATCATCATCAATAAAGCCGATGGCGAAAACATCAATGCGGCCAAACATGCTAAAACTGCATTTGCTAAAGCCTTACACCTTTATCCTCCAAAAGCTAGTGGCTGGCAACCTCAAACCAAATTGTGCAGTGCCTTAAATAAGGAAGGTATTGATGAATTATGGCAGCTTATGCAGAGCTATTTTGACCAGACTAAAGCTTCAGGCTATTTCGAAGAGAATCGAAAAAACCAAAATACATACTGGCTTAAAAGCAGTATTGAAAATGCCCTAAAAGATCGCTTCTATTCAAATCCAGAGATGCAACAAGCGCTAGAGAATCAGTTGACCGCCATTAATTCTGGGGAGACAACCCCTTTTATTGCTGCCCAGTATTTACTAAGCCTCAATAAAGGTTAAAGAACAAACTCTTTACGATACCACTCGATTTGCTGCTTCAAACCCTCTTCTAAAGTCGTTGACGGATTGTAATTCAGTAAACGACGAGCTTTATCAATATTTGCTTTGGTAAACATTTGATCTCCGCCTCGCTTAGGCACACTATTTTTACGAATAGTAGTATTCAGTAATTTCTCAACGATAGCAATACCTTCACCGGTGCTGTGTTCCTGCTCAGTACCCAGATTGATTACCTGCCCGTCAATAAGATCTTCTTTCCCAATCACACTCACCACCCCGTCGATAATATCCTCTACAAAAGTAAAACTGCGCACATGGTCTTCACTGCCTTCAAATAATGGGAATTCCTGATGAAAGAAACCACAACCTATCAATTTAGTATATAGTTTTTCAGGCCGCTCACGTGGACCGTAAACCGAAAACAAGCGCAGCGAACAGGTTTTCATCTGCTTCTCACGGGTTTTGGAAAGCACCAGCTGTTCAGCAGCCAGTTTAGTCACTCCATAAAACGATGCAGGTTCTGGAGCTTCGTCTTCGGTAAGTGTGGCGTGTAAACCATAAATAGATGAAGTTGAAATATTGGTAAACAACTTCAGGTTTTTACAGGTCAATGAAAAATCGATCAGATTCTTGGTAGCTACCAGGTTGTTAAGTAAATAATCTTCAAAACTTGATGAAGAAGCGATACCCGGTTGTGCTGCAAAGTGAAAAATATAATCAAAGTCGGTATCCAGATCTTTAAAGTCTTTCGGCTCACGCAGATCTACAATTTTAATAGGAATACCTGCCTGCTGTAAATGTTTCGCGTTTCGGTCTTTTAGATCGGGACTGTAATAGGGTGAAAAATTATCGATCCCAACCACATCAAAGTCCATTTCCTTTAAACGTTCGGCACAATGCGAACCTATAAAACCGGCAGCACCGGTAACTAATGCTTTCATCTAATCAATCTATTTCATTTGAAGCCTGGTAACCTATTGATTTAAAATCGCTACCTAACTCCTAAAACTATTCGTTTTCTTTAAAAATTCTGGCGTAGCCAAAACGATGCAGGACGTATAAAGCAATCGCTATCAAAGTACCAATTGCAAAACCGGTCAATACATCACCCGGATAATGCACGCCTACATAAATACGGCTGTAACCTACTAAAAGTGCCCAAATCAGTAAAACAGGTAACACCCACTTGAAACGGCTTTTTAAAAGTAATCCTACAAAAACAGCCAGAGCCATCGAGCTTGCCGCATGGGCAGAAAAATACCCGTAACTCCCGCAACGTACCGCAATAAAACGCGCCTGCTCCATAATCCCTTCCTGACGGCAAGGTCTTAAACGCTCAAACCCGTGTTTAAAAACGTTGGCCAACTGGTCTGTTGCTGTAATCAGCAAAGCCACAAACACCAGCGTGTACAGGGTTCCTTTTAGCCCGAATCGTTTAAAAATTAAAAACAGCAAAACCGCATACAAAGGGATGCTGCTCCATTTATTGGTAAGCACAAGCCAAAACGGATCCCAGGCCTCAGTCCCCAGATTATTGAGGAACAGGTAGAGTTCATAATCGAGTTGCTTGAGCTCGTTCATCTATTCTTCTTCGTAACGGGCTACTTCCCTGTCGTAAAAATCAGTTGCTGCCTGTATGAGGTTTTCGGCTTCAGAAGCGAGTTCTTCCTCGTCATTTTTATCGAAATCTTCCAGCCATTCCACCTCATCGGTTTTTAAATCGATGATAAAACGCGGGAAATCGGTATGAATTACAAAAATAGACTCCGGAAAATCGGTGTTATCGCCCAGTATAAATTTTGGAAGTTCCATAAATTTCAATTTAACGTGGAGGGTAAATTGAATTAATCAGATTAACACTCCATCAAAAAGTGGCACAAAGGTAAGTTTACTTTACAGATTATGCGAACCCGACAGATTGAAGTTTTATACCTTATCTTCGTTGCCCTAAGAAAAACGCAGGATTATTATGCAGCCCAACACCATTCTTCTACTTATAGCCGGTTACTTTATCACTTTAATGTTGGTATCTTATTTTACCGGAAAAGGAGGTTCTAACGAAGATTTCTTTAAAGCCAGCAAGCAATCGCCCTGGTATCTGGTAGCTTTTGGGATGATTGGCGCATCCTTATCTGGCGTTACCTTTATATCGGTTCCCGGATGGGTAGAAGCTTCACAGTTCAGTTATTTTCAAGTGGTGCTGGGTTATACGGTGGGATACGCAGTGATTGGTTTGGTTCTACTCCCGCTCTATTACCGACTCAACCTGACTTCAATTTACACCTATCTCGAGGGGCGTTTTGGTCCTGCATCCTATAAAACCGGGGCATCCTTTTTTATCCTGAGTCGGGTTGTAGGCGCAAGTTTCAGATTGTATCTGGTTGCCAATGTGCTACAGCTTTTGGTTTTTGACAGTATGAACATTCCCTTTTGGGTGACAGTAACCATCACTATTTTGCTCATTTGGCTCTATACCTTTAAAAGCGGAATCAAAACCATCGTTTGGACCGATACTTTGCAAACCCTGTTTATGCTCATTGCACTGGGAGTTGCCATTTATTTTGTCTCAACAGATTTAGGCCTGGGCGCAGGTAGTATTTTCTCCTTTATTGCAGAAAGCGACCTGTCGCAAATGTTTTTCTTTGACGACTGGAAAAGTTCTGATTTCTTCTTCAAGCAGTTTATTAGCGGAGCATTTATAGCAATTGTTATGACTGGGCTTGACCAGGATATGATGCAAAAAAACCTCACCTGCCGTACATTAAAAGATGCGCAGAAGAATATGTTTTGGTTTACCATGGTACTTACCGTGGTGAATTTTATTTTCCTGGCTTTGGGAGTTTTACTTACAGTTTACGCAAACAACAACGGGATTGAAGCTTCTAAAGACGACCTTTTCCCATATATCGCCACGCAGGCTGGTATGGGCTTTGGTATTGCCATTTTCTTTATTCTGGGACTTATAGCTGCAGCCTACTCAAGTGCAGACAGTGCGTTAACAGCGCTTACTACCTCTTTCAGTATTGATATTCTGGATATTGAAAAGAAATATGAAAAAGCCAAACAAATTGCCATGCGCAAGAAAATTCACGTGGTATTTTCAATCGTATTGGTGCTGGTAATTATCGGCTTTAAGTACCTGATCGCAGATGAAAGTGTGATCGCTAAACTTTTTGTCTTTGCCGGCTACACCTATGGACCTTTATTAGGGCTTTATGCTTTTGGCTTATTTACGAAATGGCAGGTGAAGGATAAACTGGTTCCTGTTGTTGCAATCTTGACTCCTGTAACCGGCTATATTTTAAGCCTTCTCTCGCTGAAGTTTCTCGATTTTGAATTCGGTTTCTTTATTTTGATATTGAATGGCTTGCTTACCTTTCTCGGCTTAGTAGCTATTCGTACCCAAAAGAACTAAAGTACAGGCATAATCGGGTTCAATACCATTTGCCTTGAGCATTTTAGCAAAAAAAGGATTTTCAGTTCCCGGGTTAAAAATCACGCGCTCAGGTTTCAAGTTTAAAATATACTCGTAGTATTCTTCCTGCCTCATAGGATTAATATACAGTGTGATGGTATGAAGATCTTTATAAGCCGGCTTACCGGTATCTATGTTAACACCAGCAACATTACCTTCACGCAAACCCAGAGCCACCACGGGCTGATCACTTTGCACAAGGCGTTTAATAGCCATATTGGAATAGCGGGAACTGTTGAGAGAAGCTCCCAGTACAAGAGTTTTCTTTTTCATAAAATATTCTAGCAAAATCGTTTTATGAGCTCAAGTTAGGTGTTAAATCACGCACTAAGTCTACTGCCAGTCATAAAAGCACGTTAAATCATGTCTGATGCTGTAACAAAGGCTCAAATGACCAGTCTATGAAATAGAAGTCGACTTCCAAGTTTGAATTGTTTATAAATTAGTTTTGATGGTTAGTGTTAATTTCTAGCGTTCAGGCTTGAAAACCCGGGGTTTAGCGGTCCCGGGTTTTTATTTTCTATAAACCACCTATTCCCCAAAATTCCCCTAAACCCATAAAGCACTGTAATTCAAACTACTAAACAAAATAAAATTGCATTTTTAAAATAAATATAACTTTTACTGTAACAGATTTGAAACAGGTTCGTCTTTTAATAAACCGCTAATCACGGGATACTTTGCACTTGCTATTATGCATTACAAAGTATTAGGTTAAAACATCAATCAAAAATCGAACAGTTATGAAATCTAACCAAAGGCTGCTTAGCCTACTCTTCCTTGTATTCAGTTTTGTGGCATTTGCCCAACCCAAACCTTCAGAAGTCGTTACCGGCTCGGTATCGGGATTGGTGACAGACCCACAGCTTAATGAACCCATCCCCTACGCTACAGTTGTAATTATGACCAGCACTGGTGAGACCTTAACCGGTGGTATCACCAATGATGAAGGGATCTTTGAAATCAAAAAAATACCTGAAGGTTCTTATACCGTAAAAGTTCAATTCATAGGTTATGAGTCGGTTACCCGACAACTGCTGGTAGATCGCGACCATCGCGAGACCAATTATGGAACTATAGCTATGGAAGCTGTAGCTGCAGAACTCGACGCTGTAAATGTAGTTGCCGAGCGTACTACCATAGAACAGAAAATAGACCGCAAGGTTATCAATATCGGGAAAGACCTTACCACAACCGGTGCAACCGCTGCCGATATTATGAATAACATCCCATCCGTTAGTCTCGATCAACAATCGGGTGCGCTTACCTTGCGTGGCAACAGCAATGTACAGGTGATGGTAGATGGTAAATTGTCTAACCTCTCTCCAGACCAGCTTTTAAAACAGCTTCCGTCAAATTCTATTAAGAAAATTGAACTCATCACCAATCCTTCAGCAAAATATAACCCAGACGGAATGAGCGGAATTATCAATATTGTTTTGCATAAAAATGCCAATGTAGGTTTCAATGGGGATGTGAGTGCCGGAGTTTCGTATGAGAAAAACGCACAATTCAACAGTGGTTTAAACCTCAATTACCGCAATGGTAAATTCAATCTGTATTCGAACTACAGCAATACCATCGCTAAAAATGCCAATTACGGTACCATATTTCGCGAAGGCGATAACTCGACGCAGTATTTTGATATGCTGAATGATCGTAAATCGCATTTACTAAAAGTAGGTCTTGATGTATATCTAAACGAAAAGAACACCCTGTCGTTCTTTACTTCTCAGAACAGCTTTGCAGGTGAACCGGGTGGAAATGTAGCTATCATTTATGCAGATGATATGAGCCGTAACCTGACGCAGGATTTTGGTTCTGATATGGACAACTACTCACAGCAATACAACTTTGACTACAAGCTTGACTTTGAAAAAGATGGTCACAACATCGAGTTTGAGGCAGACTACAACACCTTTGACGCTGAAGAGGACACCTATTTTGATTTTATAGGAAGTACGCCGCTTACCGACTATGAAGATTTTGTAGATACCAAGCGTAACCGCACCACGCTTAACCTCGATTATGTAAATCCTTTGAGCGACAGTCAGAAGTTAGAATTGGGTTTACAGGCTATTTTGTTTAATACCGATATTGGCTACAGCAGCACCGGCCAGTCTTTTAACGGGCAGGGCGATCTGGTACCTACACCAAGCACTCAGTTTGACTACAGTCGTAATATCTATTCGGCATACGCTACTTATGGAAAAAACTACGAGAAATGGTCTTACCAGGCTGGTTTACGTGCCGAGCAGGTTAATGTAGAAGCCGATACCAATAGTGTACGTGCTTTTACCAACGATTATTTTGAAATCTACCCATCGGCTTATGTGACCTTTAATCCATCTGAGAAAAACCAGTATCAGGTAAGTTACAGCCGTCGTATTGACCGTCCCGGTGTGGGCCAGGTAAATCCTATTAGAGAATGGAGTACTCCACTAGTTACTGAATACGGAAATGTTGATTTAAGACCTCAGTTTACCAACTCTATGGAGGCCAACTATACCCGCAGTTTTACAAAAGGCACCTTTACCGCCGGTGTTTTTTACCGAATTATTGAAGACCAGATCAATCAGGCGGTATTTGTAGATCGCTTTAATCTCGACCGAATGGTGCTTACCCAGGACAACTTCGATTCGACTACCGCTTATGGTTTTGAATTGAGCAGCAATTTTAAACCGCTATCGTGGTGGAGCATCAATGCCAGCTTTGATTTATTCAACCAAACGCAAACAGGTATTAGCGAAATGCTTGACCCCAATATCGAGAATCCTACTGCCGATGATATTATGCAAATCTCGCAAGAGGTTGAAAATACCATCTACAATGCTCGTGTGATCAACAATTTTACGGCTACCAGGCAACTTACCTTCACCGCTTTTGCGATGTACAGAGGTCCACAGGAAGGAATTCAGTTTAAGAACAAATCGATGTTTATGACCAATGTAGGTGCGCGCTACTCCATCTGGGAAGGTAAAGGAACCATAAGCCTTAACTACAACGACATTTTCAATACGATGAAAGCCCGTTTTACAGGAACCAACCCCTATGTCGTACAGGGGCAGTTTAACTGGGAAAGCAATACTATTTATGCCGGTTTCAACTACCGTTTTGGAGACAGCAAGTATCGCGCGAAGCGCCGTAAGGAACGTGATGATAATGAAGCTTCTGGAGGCGGAATGTTCTAATTTTAAAGATTACAATTATTTAATGTAAAATTTACGTTTAATGAATGGGTTTTCTTAAATTTGTCCCAATAATTTGAATAATCAAATTTAAATGGTTGTGTTTTTTCCGTTTTTGTTTATTTGAATAGCTGCTTATTAAACATCAGTCAAAAAACAATCAACACAAAAGGCCGGAGTATTTGCTCCGGCCTTTTCAATTTTAAGAACTGGTGTTCCTTAAATCTTTTCGCTTAAAACAGTTGCATCAATACCTGAATGCGAGGTGTGATAAGTCACTGTTCCATTCTTTATAAGGAGCAATTGCGGACTCTCGTGCTGCACGCCAAAACGCGACTCGATAGCATTACTAATCTCACGGTATCGCTTTAAATCAAGAAAGTAGGCTTTTAATTGGCTTTCTTCAAAATTATAGTCTTTTTCAAAACTGCGTAACGACATACGGCTGATACCGCAGGTGGTACTGTGTTTAAAGATCACAACAGGCACAGATTGAGAAAGTTCAGTAAGCTCATCAAGCTGCTTCATACGTTCTAATTGTACCCAAGGCATTTCTTTAATTTCCTCCTTGGCTACATCCCTTGCACTTTTAAATCGATCAAAAAATCCCATTTCGCTTCTTTTTAAAATTCATTTAACGCCTGTTCTCTTTAGGCGGGCGTAAATTTAAGGAAAGATTACGGGCTTTTCTAAACCCAAAACAGAAGATACACAACTGACGAAAAGACAGGTTTAAACTTGAGATATCCTGCCGAAAAGTCGGTTTTTCTAACTGGTATATAAATTGCCAAAGCATACTCAAACAACTGAAATCAATCCCTGCAAAGGGCAAATAGAAATACGATGAACTTTAATAATTTCACTATAAAATCACAGGAAGCCATACAGCAGGCCCAGGCGCTTGCTCAGGGGTATGGCCATCAGCAGATCGAGAATGAGCATATTTTTAAAGCCATTCTTGAAGTTGATGAGAACGTTACTCCGTTTCTACTCCAGAAACTGGATGTGAATGTAAATCTGTTAAAGCAGATTTTGGAGAGCACGCTTACCAGTTTTCCTAAAGTAAGCGGCGGCGAAATTATGCTTTCTCGTGAAGCCGGCAAAACGGTAAACGAAGCCAGCAACATCGCCAAAAAAATGAACGATGAGTATGTTTCCTTAGAGCATTTGATCCTGGCGATCTTTAAATCGAGCAGCAAGATCGCACAGATCTTAAAAGACCAGGGCGTTACCGAAAAACACTTGAAAGCTGCGATTGAAGAATTGCGCAAAGGCGACCGCGTGACTTCGCAAAGCGCTGAAGAAACCTATAATTCGCTAAGCAAATACGCCAAAAACCTCAACCAACTCGCCCGCGACGGAAAGCTGGACCCGGTAATTGGCCGTGATGAAGAGATACGCAGAATCCTGCAAATCCTTTCACGTCGAACCAAGAACAACCCGATTTTGGTCGGTGAACCCGGTACCGGTAAAACCGCTATTGCAGAAGGTCTCGCCCACCGAATCATCGATGGCGATGTGCCCGAAAACCTTCAGGAGAAACAGATCTGGGCGCTGGATATGGGAGCCTTGATTGCAGGGGCAAAATATAAAGGTGAGTTTGAAGAGCGTCTCAAAGCCGTGATCAAAGAAGTAACTACCAGTGCCGGCGATATCGTCTTGTTTATAGACGAGATCCACACCCTTGTAGGTGCCGGTGGCGGCCAGGGTGCGATGGATGCCGCAAACATCTTAAAGCCTGCTTTGGCTCGTGGAGAGTTACGCGCTATTGGCGCCACTACCCTAGACGAGTATCAAAAATACTTTGAGCAGGACAAAGCTTTAGAGCGCCGCTTCCAGAAAGTGAGTGTTTTTGAGCCGGATACTGAGTCTGCGATTTCCATCTTACGTGGGATTAAAGAAAAGTATGAAACCCACCACAAAGTGCGTATCAAAGACAACGCGATCATTGCAGCGGTAGAGCTTTCGCAACGCTACATCACCAACCGCTTTTTACCCGATAAGGCGATTGACCTGATGGACGAGGCGGCTTCAAAAATGCGTATGGAGATCAACTCCAAGCCCGAAGAGCTTGATGTACTCGACCGTAAGATTATGCAACTTGAGATCGAGATCGAGGCGATCAAACGCGAGCAGGATGAGAACAAACTCAAGTCCTTACGCGCCGATCTTGCCAATCTTAAAGAAGAGCGCAACGAGATCAACGCCAAGTGGAAGAGCGAGAAAGAGGTGGTTGACAACATCCAGAACGCCAAGCAGGATATTGAAAACTTTAAGCTGGAAGCCGAGCGTGCCGAGCGCGAAGGCAATTATGGTCTGGTAGCCGAGTTACGCTACGGCAAGATCAAACAGGCTCAGGAAGAGCTCGAGAAATTGCAGGAGCAACTGGCGGCACAAGCCGATAACAGCCTCATTAAAGAGGAAGTGACCAGTGAAGACATCGCCGAAGTGGTGGCCAAATGGACCGGTATCCCAGTGACCAAAATGCTGCAAAGCGAGCGCGAGAAATTGCTGCACCTGGAGACCGACCTGCACAAACGTGTGGTAGGTCAGCAGGAAGCCATTATCGCGGTAAGTGATGCGGTACGCCGCAGCCGCGCCGGCTTGCAGGATCAGAAACGGCCTATAGGTTCGTTCCTGTTCTTGGGTACAACCGGGGTGGGTAAAACCGAACTCGCTAAAGCCCTGGCCGAATATCTGTTTGACGACGAAAACAACATCACCCGTATAGATATGAGTGAATACCAGGAGCGTCACAGCGTGAGCCGTCTGGTAGGTGCGCCTCCGGGATATGTGGGTTATGATGAAGGCGGGCAGTTGACCGAAGCCGTACGTCGCAAGCCCTACAGTGTGATCTTGCTCGACGAGATCGAGAAAGCGCACCCAGATACTTTTAATATCCTGTTACAGGTGCTTGATGAAGGTAGACTTACAGACAACAAAGGCCGCCTGGCCGACTTTAAGAACACCATCATCATTATGACCTCAAATATGGGAAGTCATATCATACAGGAGAAATTTGAGACCATCAAAGATCCTGAGACCGCGATGGAAGGTGCAAAAACCGAAGTGCTGGGGATGCTAAAACAAACCATACGTCCTGAGTTTATAAACCGTATCGACGATATCGTGATGTTTACCCCGCTTACGCGAAAAGACATCGAGCAGGTCGTGAGTTTACAACTCAAAGGCGTGACCCGTATGTTGGCAAAACAAGGCATCACGCTAGATGCTACGGCCGAAGCCATCAAGTTTTTGGCAGACCGCGGTTTTCAACCGGAGTTTGGGGCACGTCCTGTAAAACGTACCATACAGAAAGAAGTGTTGAACAAACTGTCTAAAGAGATCTTAGGCGGCAAGGTCACCACAGACAGTATCATTTTACTGGATGCGTTTGATGACGAACTCGTGTTTCGCAATCAAAGCGATCTGGTAGAAAATGACTGAAGAGCATTGCTCGTATAAACTAAAAGCGACATCGTAATGATGTCGCTTTTTTTGTTTTGGGTTGTCGCGTTGATAACTCGTTGATAAGAGCTTCTGATTTTCTGGGCGTTGGGTGTTTAAAAGGGGTAGATTTAGAAGATGAAAAAAATACGGTCTAGACTAATTTCTTCAAGAAGTTAACCTTGACCAATAAATAATTAAAAATTGGCTACGCGTAATAAAAGTCTAGATTGGTTAATAAATAATTATATGCCTTTCTTCAAAGAGTTTGGAATGACTGAAGATAACATTCTCAATCACTACCAAGTATGGAAGAAAGAAGGTGCTTTCAGTGTGGAGGATTATTTGTGGTATATATTTAATCTCCTATTGGATGAAAATTCTAAGCAGTCAGTTCATCTTAAAGACTTTTACTCACGTAATGTTCAAATTTATTCACAAATGATTTCATTCCGAAGAAAAGTTGAAAGTAAAAAGGCTAATGAAATTCAAAAATTATACAATTCTAGTAAGGTAAATCTTGACTTAGAATCATGTGCTACTTCAACATTTAAATTCGATTTTGTCATAATTGGTACTAATGATTGTGAACAGAGCAAAAAAATTTCTGGTAAATCGATTACAAAAGAACAAGCTATTCTGAATAATGTAATTCCATATGAAAAATGCTCTAGAAAACAAGGTTGTGTTTGCCTTATGTCAATGGTACCCAAACGAAATAGTAATGGCAGTTTAATAGATTCTAAGTCCAATCTATAAGTAAACATACTATTGATTTCAATTAAGGTTAAAGCTTAAAAAGTTAGACTTATGATTAAAATATACTGCGAATTGGGTTCTTTAACAAAAGAGATTAAGCAGCTAAAATCTGAAAGAGATTTAGAGTTCTTATATTTCCCTTTTGAGAATCAAACTAAAAAAATTAAACAGTCAAAAAAACCATCAAATTTACTGGCTAGTAATGCTTTCATACTTTCGAGTAGTAGTATTCTTCTAAAAGACACAAAGTATTCGGATAAATATGCAGAAATAGAAAGCCTTATTGGCAAACACAATTTCCGTGATATTCAACATATAGATACCGCGTATAAAGAAAACTGTCAGATTTTAATAACTCCAGATAAGGATGATATAGCAAATTTTAGAAATGAAATTTTTCAATTAACTAATGTCATGTGCTTCCATCATTCGGAAATCAATGCTATTTATCGATATATTGAAAATTTGAAAAATAAAAACTAGATTGAATAATTTTCATACGTTTCCGCGCGATTGTATCGCGTGGTAAACAGTTAGAATCGTCAAAAAAATAATCTTATGATAAAGCCATACTACCTTGTTTTAATACTCTTAACCCTAGTTTTCTCGAGTTGCGACTCCCAGAGAAATATTGATTTTAAAATCAAAAACAACACCGGTTCTCAGGTTGATTCACTGGTTATTGAGCCCAATAAAAATGAGGATAAGATCATCAGCTTAAAACCAGATCAGGAATTGGATTATCAAATTGATATGAGCCATGCAGAACCTACAGATGGGGCTTATATTATAAGCTATGTAGCTAATGGAGAACAGCGCAGACAGCCTTTTGGCTATTATTCAAATGGTAATCCAGCAAGTTCTTCATTTGAGCTTACCATTCAACAAGACAGCTTACTTATCAAGGAAAAACATTAATGCGTAAACGGCTGGTTGATCTGTTTGCAGCAGGATTATATCTATTATAGAAAGCTAGAATAACCTTTGCACGATAAAATCGCGCAGGAGCAACATAAAGAATAAACCCGTTTCAAGTTGCCGCCCTTCCTGTCCTAATGCATATAGGGAATTGCATCGCGGGATTAAACCAATCTTATTTACAAACTGAATTTCATTTTGAATCTTAAAACACTTCGAAAATACCTACTTGTTTTTACGCTCTTACATCCGGTGTATTTGATCACGAGTCTGTATCTCAATCTAGACACTCCTATCCTGGATATCGTTTTTGCTGTCCTGGCAATAGGCTTTTACGGTTATTACCTCTATTTTATCTGGAGTATTGATGCGATGCGCCAATCAAACAAAATTTTTGAAACAGTAGTCGCTCTTATTTTTGGGATTTTTGCAATGTGGGCCTGGGTTCAGTTTAATGATTTGGAATTGGAGTAAGCCAACCTATATAATTTTCACCTACCTTAGATCATCAATCTAAAGCGATGAAAAACCTTCTACAACTTGCTCAAATCCTTTTACTGCTGTTTACTGCATCGGTGTTGTTTTGGCTTATACGCTTCCCCATGTTAGAAGGGCATGCACAGGATCTTGATCTTATCGCTATCTACACCGATCCGTTGATTCTCTATGTATATGCAGCTTCCCTCCTGTTCTTTTTTGCAGCTTATCAACTGTATAAGGTTTTAGGATTAGCTCGAATGAATAAATTCTATTCCGTAGAAACAGTTAAAGCAGTACAAGCCATTAGCTATTGCTCGTGGGCAATGCTGGTTTTCATAGCAGGAGCGGCTATTTACATACGGTTTAACCACCATCCCGAGGACGACCCTGCAGGATTTTTAGGCTTGAGTATGTTGCTTATGCTGATAACACTGGCGATTGGGTTAACCGCCAGAAGTTATTCGAAAAAGATTGGTAAGCGATTGGCTTAGACCGTACCCTCGTGTTTCGGGTCAAAATCTACCATCCATTCGATACCGTATTTATCACGGAACATTCCAAAATGCGACCCCCAGAAACTTTCAGCAAAAGGCACTTCTACTTCCCCACCTTCAGACAAACCGGCAAATAACTTTTCGGCTTCCTCTTTAGAATCCGCACTAATCGAAATTTTACTTCTATTTTCTTTGGTATTCAAAGTTCCCAATGCAGGATGAATATCACTCGCCATCAGGATATCGCTTTTCCCAATGGGTAACGCAATGTGTAAAATTCGGTCTGCGTGCTCCGGACTCAGCGGAAATTCAGGGTTTTCAGGTGCTTCTTTAAAGCGCATCACCATCGCAAAGTCGCCACCAAAAATCGATTTGTAAAAGGTAAATGCTTCTTCAGCATTACCATCAAAATGAATATACGGGTTTATTGAAGCCATATTAAGAAGATTACAGGTTAGAATTCTATTGGATTTTAAAGATAGTTCCCAATTGGTTTGGTTTTACACCATGCTAATTCATTTTTCAACCTATTGCTAGACTGTTACTTATAAAATTCTTTTCAAATTATTCTTATTTTTATTTATTCTAAATAAAAACATTTAATACTTTCGCATCATTATTTATAATCAATCTAATTAACGATGCAACTAAAACAATTATTCAGTCTTGTACTAATCCTTTTGTGGAGCATGCACTCTTTTGCGCAGCAAGGCAATTCAATCTCAGGAACCATTACCGATAGTAACGGCAGACCTTTAAGCAATGCCAATATTTATCTGAAAAACACCAACTACGGTACCTCTTCTTCCGAGGAGGGAACTTATACTTTAACCAATATTACAGCTGGCAGCTATGTACTTATTGTTTCAGATATGGGCTATAAAACCTTTATCTCAAAGACTCTGGAAATACGTGGTGCAGTACAACTTAATGTGAAACTTCAAGAGGATGTAAGTGCTCTAGATGATGTGGTGATTTCAGGCGCCGGCAAAACTGAATATGTGGAGCGTAATCCTTCAGCCTCTTTACGCCTACAACAGGACATCAATAAAATACCGCAAAACATACAGGTGATTAGCGGAGATGTGATCGAAGATCAGCAAGCTATCAGTATGATGGAAAACATTACCCGCAACGTGAGTGGTGCCCAGATGATTGAGCACTGGGGAAATTTCGCCCGAATCAATATGCGTGGTTTTAGAATTCCGCCGTTTAGAAACGGTCAAAATGTACTTTCTACCTGGGGACCTCTTGCCGAAGATATGGCCCTGGTAGAGCGTATTGAGGTGGTTAAAGGTCCGTCTGCATTTATGCTGTCTAGCGGGGAACCCGGCGGACTTTATAATGTAGTGACCAAAAAACCTACCGGTGTATCTCACGGGGAAGTAGGTCTTATGACCGGAAGCTACAATACCCTGCGCGCAACCCTTGATCTGGAGGGTAAACTTACCGACGACAACAAACTGCAATACCGTTTTGTAGGTGCAGGTACCACTCAGGAAGCACACCGTGCATACGAAGAGCAAAACCGCTACACTATTGCTCCTTCAGTAAAATACCTGATTGATGATAAAACTTCACTTACCGCACAATATACTTATCAGTATTATAAAACCCGTTTAATCGGGTCGGCATATGTATTTGCGCCCAGCGAATATGCCAGTTTAGACCGTGACTTTACCCTTTCTGACCCCAAACTGGGCCCTGCGATTATGAAAGAACACTACGGACTTATAAATTTTGAACACCAACTTAGCGACAACTGGTCTGTAAATGCACAGCTCGCTTACCTCAACTACCAGCACGAAGGTTCTAGCCTGTGGCTCGATTATATGTTTGGAGTTCAGGAAAACGGTGATTTAATTCGTACTGTGAGTATATGGGATGCCAAAGAAGAGAAAAAACTAGGGCAGGTTTTTGTAAATGGAACTGCGCAAACCGGGGCTGTAAGTCATAAGATTTTAGGCGGACTCGACTTTGGAAACAGCAGTTATATTGCCGACTGGTCAACCGGAATTAACATCGATACGGAAGAAAATCCGTTTAACATTTACAACCCGCAACCGGCGGCAATCGCTCCGGTATTTGATCGCTCGATTCCTCTAGAACAACGCGCCGTGGGTTATTTAACCAACGAATACCTCGCTTATTATGTGCAGGATGAACTGGGCTTCTTCAACGATGATTTACGTTTAACACTTGCCGGAAGATATACCGAAATGAAAACCAATTCGTATGGTTCAACTTCAACTGATAAAGTGTTTACACCACGTGTTGCCGCTTCTTACTCTATTCTAGACAATCTAAATGCCTACGCGATGTACGATCAGTCGTTTTTGCCTACACAAGGCGCAAATGCAGACGGAGCAGCCTTTGATCCGGTAACGGCAGAAGATGTAGAAGGAGGAATTAAGTATGAATTCGGCAATGGCAAATGGAATGTTGCTGCGGGTTATTTCAATATTACCAAAGATAAAATTCTGGTACCTGGGGAAGATCCTAATTTTTCGGAGCAAATAGACAGCGATATCACTTCTAAAGGTTTTGAATTTGATTTACGTGGAGAGCTGTTTAATGGTCTGGGAGTAGTGCTTAACTATGCGAATACCAACGTGGAAGATGCAGACGGGAATAAGGTTGTAGGTTTCTCTAAACACATTACAAACGGATGGTTTAACTATCAGTTTCAGGAAGAACAATTGAAAGGTTTTGGCGTTTCTCTGGGTTATCAATACCTCATCGACCGTTCTACCTGGGCCTGGGGAGCAGATGGCGAAACAGACCTGCCTGATTATTTTAGAATGGACGGTGCACTAAGCTGGGAGAATGAACGTTTCCGCGTAGCGCTAAACGTCAACAACCTGCTAAATGAATACCTGTATAGCGGTGCTAATTATGGTTCGTATGTGTACTGGCAGTCAGAACCGGGACGCAATTTCAGACTAAGCCTAAACTATAAATTTTAGAAACTAGTGCTTGTTTTCTAAATGCAAAAAGCTATCCTCTTGCGGGGATAGCTTTTGCTTTTTTATGTTGAAATACTGCTTAACCCAGCACTTTCTCTTCCTGATCCAGAATCATATAGGGCTGACGGTAGTAACGCTTGCCGGTTGCTTTATAAAGCGCATTGGCAAATGCTCCTGAAACCGGCGGTAAACCAGGCTCTCCAAGTCCGGTTGGCGCAATTCCATTATCGGTAAAGAATACTTCGATCGCCAATGGTGCCTCGTTATTCTTGATCAGACGGTAGCGGTTGAAGTTTTGCTGCATCGCTTTTCCCTTTTCAAAAGTAAGCTGACTGTACAAGGCGTGGCCCAATCCGTCAACAATACCTCCTTCTATCTGGTTGCGTGCGCCCGTTTCATTAACTACGATACCGCAATCTACAGCTGCCCATACTTTTTGAATTACCGGGTTACCATCTTCATCTTTTACCAGATCGATCACCTGTGCTACATAGGAGTTGTGGCAATAATAAGCCGAAACACCGCGGTAAACACCTTCGCGCTCGGTACCCCAATTACTTTTTTCACGTACGAGTTTAAGTACACCTGCATAACGCTCTGCATCATAATCGTTGCGCTCCCCTACCGGATTAGTAATTGCCTTATCAAAAAGTTCCAGTCTAAAATCGATCGGGTCCTTTCCTGCTGCTTCTGCAACCTCATCTATAAAGGATTGCTCTGCACCAGCGGTAAAATTTGAACGTGGTGCACGCCAGGCTCCCGTCGAAATTGCCGTTTTCACGCCATAATTCTCTGCCTTATAATTGGCAACCGTACCAGCAGGGAATCGGTTTTCAAACACCGGACTGTCAGGAATCCCTGAACCACGCACTTCAAACGCAGTAAGGTTATTGTCTGCATCAAGAGCTGCACGGTATTTCAAGGTATAGGACGGGCGATAAGTTCCCTGAGACATATCGTCTTCACGGGTATAAATGAGTTTGATAGGTTTGCCCACTTTCTGCGAAATCGCTGCCGCTTCTAGTCCGAAATTCCCATATAAACGGCGACCAAAACCACCACCCATTCGGGTCATATCAACCGTAATAGCTTCAGCAGGTATGCCCAGCAATGCCGAAGCAGAACCTCGTAGCGATTCCGGCGTTTGAATAGGACCAACTAACATCGCTTTATCACTTCGCACATCAGCAAAAAAGTTCATCGGCTCCATCGTATTGTGTGCCAAAAATGAACCGTAGTAACTACGCTCAATGACTTTAGCGGCATTAGCAAAAGCAGCATCCGGCTCTCCATCCTCACGTCTTACATCTCCTTTAGCGTTTGTAAAAACAGATTCCAGTTTCTCGCGGTGTGTAGCGGTATCTTCGAGCTCTGCTACCGTTTCCCAGGTTACATCAACGGCTTTTTTGGCCTGCATTACCTGCCAGGTGCTGTCTCCCACAACCACGACAAGCTCATTAAATGCGTTGACGTCTGACCATTGTGGTTTTACAAGACTGGTATTGATGCTGATCACATCGTGAATTCCCGGCATTGCCTTAGCAGCCGTAGCATCAAAAGATTTTAATTTTTGACCAAAAGCCGGTGCGTGTATAGGCATTGCGATAAGTGCACCTTCTTCCATATAATCAAGACCGAAGAGTGGCTTCCCGGTCACGATTCCCATTCCGTCTACGTTTTTAATCGCAGTACCAATGAGTTTAAAGTCGGCAGGATCTTTAAGTTTTACTTCTTCAGGCACCGGAATCATCAGGGCTTCTTTGGTAAGATCCTGATAAGCCGCAAACTGATTGGTAGGTAAATGTTTTACCTGACCATTTTCGGTTACCAAATCTTCAACAGGCACATCCCATTTTTTAGCAGCAGCAGCCATTAACAGGTAACGAGCTGTAGCTCCCGCCATACGTAGTCCGTCCCAACCTTGTCTGATTGATTGACTACCACCTGCGATTTGATTTCGGTATTTCTTGGTGTTTAAAGGAGCCTGTTCAACATGCACCTGCTCCCAGGCAACATCGAGTTCTTCAGCTACGATAAGAGGCATAGATGTTTTTACGTTCTGACCAATTTCTGGGTTTGGAGAATAGATAGTCACCGTCCCGTCTGCATTCATACGTATAAATGCATTGAGGTCAAAGGCTTCCTCTGCAGGTTGATTGCTCTGAGCCATGCCACGCAGCCAGCTAAACTGCAACATAAGACCGGCACCTCCCGCCGCTGAAACTTTCAAAAATGATCTGCGATTGTATGTGGTTTTAATGAATGCCATAATTCTTATTGTTTTTGCGCTGCGAGAGCGATTGCTTTATTGATTCGAGTATAGGTACCGCAGCGGCATAAATTGCCACTCATTGCAGTTTTAATCTCATCCTCATTAGGATTGGGATTTTTGTCGAGCAAAGCAGCAGCACTCATAATTTGACCGGCCTGGCAATAACCACACTGAGGTACATCAACTTCTAGCCAGGCTTGCTGAACCGGGTGATCTGCATTTTCTGATAGACCTTCAATAGTCGTTAATTTCATCGAACCACTTGCCACTGCACTTACGGGTAACGAGCACGAGCGTACGGCGTTTCCGTTTACGTGAATGGTGCAGGCACCACACTGCCCTATCCCGCAACCGTATTTGGTTCCTAGCATTTTTAAATGATCGCGTAGCACCCAAAGTATGGGTGTATCTGCAGCAACATCTACCTGATGTTCCTGATTATTAATTGTTAAGCTGTACTGTGGCATAATACGGTTTTTATAAAGGTTTTATATGCGCGCATATCTGTTTTAGCTAAAATAGGATACAGATTTTTACAGCGCAGCCTCTAAGATACGCAATCATGTTGCGTTTCTAAAGTAGAAAATTGTAAAGCCCTTATAAAGAGAAAATTGTAAACCGAATAATTGAAGTTAAGACTTGAAACCCAGAAGCTCCTTCTGAATTGCAGTCTGTAGCTTTGTTTCAGGTTTTTCCTGAATCAATTTATACTCCTTTTGCTCTTCCTGAGTTTCTGAATCAATTGTGGATTTTTCAGTCAAACGCAGCGCACCATAATTAAGGTATTTAGAATAATCGATGGCAGCGGTCGTTTCCACATAATTTCTAATTTCGTCAAGTGAAGTACCTGCCATTTGGGTTACCGCATCCCAAAATTCATCTTCAGTATACCCATGCTCGCGTTCCTGATAATAGGCGGTATATAAGAATCGCATCACATCATCCAGTGATTTTTGATTCTGACTTTCATGACGTATTGCCAAATCGAGCAATAAACCGATGATCGGCCCTTTTTGGTAATAAGAAATAGTAGTACTGTCACTTATGTCGTCGTTATTTAAGAAATGATTCCACACATCAAAACTGGAACGCTCCAGACTCATATGGTTTTTACCTTCTTTGCCTTCAATTGCTGTGATGTGCTCGCTCAAATAGCCCAAAACTTCTTCGCCTTCAATAAGCTTTGCCCGTTGCATAATTAAGTATTCATAATACACCGTAAACCCTTCAGCCACCCACAGCATCGTGGTATAATTCTCTGCACTGTAATCAAACGGACCTAGCTCAATTGGGCGAATGGCTTTTACATTATACAGGTGGAAATACTCATGGGTTACAAAATTGAGAAAGGATTTATAATGAGCTTCGCTTTTAAAATTGAATCCTCCATAGGTGAAAATGGCCTGAGAGTTCTGATGTTCTAAACCACCTCCTCCGGCTTCCATCATAATAAAAACGTAATCCTCAAATGGAATAGCGCCCATTAACTGAGTAGTACTGCTAATGATGGAACGTAAATCTTTTATAAAGGCAGCTTCATCCAAACCCTCAGGTTGAGCAAGCGAAAGGGTAAAATCATGTTCCTCGTGATCAAATGCTATCATTTTTTGATTGCCCAAATAGATCGGACTGTCGTAGAGCACATCAGCATCTGAAGCTAAAAACTGATTCTCGCCGCTACTTTCCAACCCCGTGGCGATAGCGTTCCAAAATTCCGGAAGTCGCACTTCGACACCAACGGGTAAATCTTTATGATTTTCTAAAAACATAAAAATATCTGTCGCTGCCAGGAAGGCTTTGTTTTTATCAATATGAGACTCGGCAACCGATTTACGATTTGCATAAACCCGGTAGTTGATGACCAGATTTTGAGCAAGTCCGTTTTCTAAAACCCATTTGTTTTTTGAACTCTTGTGCCAGTTAACTTGCTTTCCGTTTATATCACTTACCTGAAAATCAAGTATGTGAGCAGGATTATCCAGAATCTTATAATAACCCGGGGTCCAAACAGGCAACACAAGCGTATTTTCAGAATCCTTTAAATGTTCCAACTGGAGTGTTACCTCAACAAAATGCTCATCTGCCTGATCAAAAGACAAATGATAACTTAAACTGATTTCGGCAGCCTGAACTGCATTCAGATGTAAAAAAGAACAAAAAGCCAATACGGCCAAATAAGGAAAGAAACGCATCGTGTAGGGTTAATTGTTCTTTCAAAGAAACAACAATAAATAGGAAGACAATGCTACTATATTAGCCAGTATTTTTTTCAATTTGCGTTTTAGAATTTGGGTTTAGGCAGGGCAATTTTCGTAACTTCCCCTTCCTCCTACTTGAATAATCCCAAGCCCATGAGAATTCTTCATACTGCCGATTGGCATATTGGCAAAAAGCTGCATAAACACTATCTCCACGAAGACTTTGAGCGCTTTATTACCTGGTTACTGGAGTGCATCAAAATTCGCAAAATTGATGTGGTACTGATCGCTGGAGATGTTTTTGACCTGGCTAACCCATCTGCCGAGGCACGGCGTCAATACTATCTTGCTCTTAAAAAACTAAGTAACCTCAACTGCAAAATCATCATAACTGGTGGGAATCACGATTCGCCCACTATGCTCGATGCACCTCGCGAAATCTTGCAGGCACTTGATGTACATATCGTTGGAGGACTTCCCGATAACCCAACTGATTATTTGATTCCGATTGCGGGGAAAGATGGTTATAACGAACTCGTCATCGCAGCAATACCATTTTTGAGGGATAGTGATTTGCGGGCTGCAGAAGAAGGCGTGAGCTACGATAATCGTATAGAAGCCATTCGCAAAGGCATTGAAGCTACCTTCAAAAAGGCGGAAGAATTTTGCAAAGAAAACTTTCCGCAACTTCCGGTGATTGCGATGGGACATTTATACGCTGCCGGCATTGAGACTTCCGAAAGTGAACGCGACATTCAGATTGGGAATCAGGCCGCCTTTCAGGCGAGTCAGTTTGGAGACTATTTCAGCTATGTCGCATTGGGGCATATTCACAAACCCCAACGCATAAATGCATCAATTCCAGCATTTTACAGCGGTTCGCCATTACCACTTTCGTTTAGTGAACGAAAAGACGAAAAGCGCGTTCTGCTGATTGATACGGAGTCTGGTTTTGAGCCCGAAAGTATTCCTATTCCAGCCTTCAGAAAACTCATCAAGGTAAGTGGCACTTTAGACCAGATCAAGGCTAAACTAGATGTTATAGAGGCTGAAGGCGAACTGACCAACCTCATTGAAGTTGAACTTCTTGAAGACCATTACGACCCAAACCTCATCTCCCAACTGGATGATCTGGTGACACAATTTGAAAAACCGGGAATGGAAATCGTGAAGCACCGGGCAAGTTTTAAAAACCGACTTCAGGAAACCGGAAAACTCTTTGAGCGCGATCAAAAACTGGAAGATTTGAAACCTCAGGAAGTATTCGCAAAAATGCTGGACCAAAGCAGTTATGACGCCGAAACCAAAGCTCAGGTAACGCTGGCATTTCAGGAATTAGTAGAACACCTTATTACCGCAGATCCCGCATAAAATGAAATTACTTAAAATTGATTTTCAAAATATCAATTCCCTTCGCGGGGAACATCATATCGACTTTACCCAGGAACCATTTTTGCAAAACAGTCTGTTTGCAATCACAGGACCAACCGGTAGCGGAAAAACCACAATTCTTGATGTGATCTCCCTGGCACTCTTCAATCAGGTGCCACGTCTGGGTAAAATGAGTACTAACGAAATTCTGAAGAAAGGAGCCATTCTAACCCGTAATCAAAACGAGGCCTATGCCCAGGTTACCTATCGCTGTAACGCTGGCGTTTTCACCTCAACCTGGTCTATTTCAACAGCACGAACAGGGAATTTACGGGACTATCATATGGAACTGCTGGATGCCGAGAGCGGCATCTTAATCGACCTAAAAAAATCAGATGTTCCTGCAAAAAATGAGGAATTAATTGGGCTGAGTTACGATCAATTTATCAAGAGTGTAGTGTTGGCGCAGGGCGAATTTGCCAGGTTTCTTCAGGTTCCTAAAAAAGAACGCGGTGCCTTACTCGAGAAAATAACCGGTACCGAAATCTACCGTCGTATTGGGCAGGAAGTCTTTCTTCGCAATAAAGAACGTGCCGCATCAATCGATGCCAAACGCGCTAAAATTGAAACCTTCAGAGAACAATTACTGGAAGAAGACACCTTTGTTGAAAAGCAAAATGAAGCCGAAACTTTAGCAGAAACTCAAAAGCAGTTAAAGCAAAGCATTGAACAACTTAGCAAAGAGGTCGATCTTAAAAAGAAACTGCAAGCTGAAGAGCACGAACTGCATAAAACACAAAAGAAACTGGGAGAAGTGCGCTCCCTGCAGGAAAGCTTTGAAAAAGAAAAAGGAGAAGCACTGAAGCATCACGAAACGATTCAGCTTTTTGCTGAAGAACTCAATCAATGGCAGCGTTTACAAGAAAAACAAAGGGAAAAACAAGCTGAGATTACCAGAGCTACAGAAGCTTTAGAAGCTGCTAAAGCAGAACGAGAAAACTTAACATTACAAATTAGCGAGCAATTCAATCTTACAGTCTCTCCTGCTGATTTCTCAGAAAAAATAGAAACCTATAAATCTAAAGTCCGTGCCCTGATCGATGAGCGCAATGCCTTACGCACCGCTTTCGAGACCAGCAAAAATCCGTTGCAGACAGTGGCTAAGGAATTCAATTTACATCTAGATCTCAAAGACTTCAAAAGTTTTGAAGCGGCTTTGCAGGAAAAATACTCGAACTCCAAAACGGCTTATGCAGATGTAGAAAAGCGGTTTGAGCTTCAAAATGTATCGGTAGCAGAACGCCTGGATACTATTCAATCCCGACTCAAGAATATTCGCACAGCGGAAAAAGCCTATACAGCTCTTAATCATCTTCAAACGCAACGCAAAGAACGCTGCGAAGAACAGGTTGCTCTGCAAAAGCAACAAGCCCATTTACCCGAAGAGCTCAAACAGCTGAAACAGCAGATCGAGCTTAAAGAAGCACAACACACAGCAAAACAAAAAACGCTTGAAGTAGAACAACTGCAAAAACAACTTGAGGATTATCGCAAGGATTTAAAGAATAATGAAGCTTGTCCGCTTTGTGGTTCGCTTGAGCATCCTTATGCTGAGCACTTTCCCCAGGAAAAAAACGGACTTAAAGCTCAAGTTCTTCAGTTAGAGAACGACCTAAAAACACTCAACAAAGAACTCGCTGCGAAGGAAAGTTCGCTTCAACAAATGTCACAGCAAGCGCAACAACTTGAAGAGCGCATCAAGGTACTGGATAAGGAATTAAATACTCAGCAAACCGCTTTTGACGAGCAATTCAAAAACTTGATGCAAGCCAAAGGAGAAGCTTCCTTCAACGAACTGGAGCAACAATTGGAACAACAGGAACGCGAATTGAATGCTGCAGAAAAATTTCAGCATAACATCAAAGTGCTTGGACAAATTCAAGAGCAGACGATCGATTTAAAAAGGCTCCTGGCGAAAGGCAAAAAGGTTGCAGATGCAATTTCCGAAATCTATAGGGGTAAAAATTTTGAGCAAGACGTTAGCCAGATAGAAACCTCCTGGAATCGTAACGAGCAAAATGCAAATCAGCAAAACCAACTATTAAAAGCAGCTAAAGAGGACACAGAACAACTTACGCAAACACTACAAAGTCTTACTGCTAGCCTGCTGAAGCAATTAAAAGAGAAAGGCTATGACAGCATTGAAGAAGCCTTACAAATGCGTTTGAATGCCGCAACGGCTCAAGGCTGGAAGCAGGAACAAGAACATATACAGCAAGATATGCTGCGTTTAAAAACCTTGCGCAATAAACTTATTGAAGAAATTCAGCTCCTCAACAATACAGTTGGCGAAACACCGCTGGAAGTTCTTCAGGAGCAACATCAAAAACAAAGAGAAACGTATCAACAAAATGAGCAATTAGCTTCTGCTTTATCCCGCCAACTTTTAAATCATAAGGATAATGTGGAGCACATTAAAAAGCTTCAAAAGGAGATTGAGCTGGAATTGGAATCGTCTAAACATTGGCAGGTACTGTTTGATCTAATAGGCGATTCTAAAGGAGATAAATTCAACAATTTTGCTCAGGATTTAACCCTGCAGCAACTCTTAGCCCTTGCAAACAAACGTCTGGTACAACTTACCGATCGCTATCGCATAGATCAGCCTGGCGATGATGAAGATGACAGCTTAGTTGCGATTGATGAGCATATGGGCGGACAACGTCGCTCGATAAAGACTCTGAGTGGCGGAGAGACGTTTATATTGAGTCTGGCACTGGCACTCGCCTTGTCTGATCTCGCTTCACGAAATATTGAAATCAATAGTCTGTTTATCGATGAAGGTTTTGGTACCCTCGACCCCGAAACTCTCGATCAAACCCTCGACACCCTTGAGGTTCTGCAAGCCGAATCTTCAAAAATGATAGGAGTGATCAGTCACGTTGATAGTTTAAAAGAGCGTATAGCAACCCAAATTCAGCTTACCCAAAATGGACAGGGATATAGCACCCTAAAGGTGGTTTGATAGCAGTTTTAAGAGCTGATTGAAATAAAAAAAGAGACCTAAATAGGTCTCTTCTTATTTAATGATATAGGGTATATCGATTAGCTTCTGGTATAAATTACATCTGCATCTTTTATTGAAGCTGGTAAATCATTCATTGTAGTATAAAATGCATTTTTATCATTAAAAACGCGATCTGGACGCTCACCAACAATGATGTATTTTACACTCATATCTGGAGCATTCAAATTAATTTGATCCTGAATTCGCATTTTTTGATCCTGAATATCTGTGCCTAGATCTTCCAAAGTTGCAATCACGTATAACATTTTGTTAGTAGCACGTACCTCTTGAATCTCAAGGTCTTTCTCGGTATCTACAATTTCTGCTTCCACGACCAGGTTTTGCTCAACATTTTCTTCGTCTGGCATCGTCACATCAATAGTAGGTACTTCAACCTCTTCTTCTTCCATTACCACTACCACTTTAGGTACTTCAATGGTTTCTGTTCGTGTACTGATATCTACATCTGCCCAATCAATATCGTATTCGGGTAACTCTCCAGCCTCTGCTTCTACATCAACATCTAATTCTGGTAATTCTGCAGAATCTTTCTTATTGATATCACAGCTGGTAAATAATGCTATTGCTAATCCTAAGGGTAAAATAAATTTCTTCATAAAATTGTTTGGTTAATTAGTTTCCAACAATCTAATGGAGATGAGGTAGTTAATCCGTTAAAAACCTCTCAATTGATACTATTTTAACCCAATTGAAGATAAATGTTAAGCATTTTAGCAATTATAATTGCTTTTACTGCATTAGGCTTCAGGTAATAAATGCATAGATCGTGCTAATTGCTGCAATTGCTTTTTGGTTGCATTTCGGTAAATTAGCAGAAATCCCTGTATCTTATTGAAAGTTACAGGGATTGATTGACTAATTTGAATGGTAAATAATTCTATGTTCCCTACAAAAACCTACGTTGATAGACGAAATCATCTAAAACAAACTTTAAAATCAGGACTCATCCTTTTTCCGGGAAATAACGAAAGTCCGATGAACTATGCCGATAACTGGTATCCTTTTAAGCAGGATAGCAGTTTTTTATATTACAGCGGTATCGATCATATACCCAACCTGTTTTTCATCATTAATATAGATACCGGTGAAGAAATCCTGTTTGGTAATAACACTACGGCTGAAGAAAAGGTTTGGGTAGGTGCCACCGAAAGATTGGAAAGCTATGCTGAAAAATCGGGTTTTAAAACAGTCAAACCGCTTAAAGATCTGGAAGGTTATATATTAAATCAGCAATCAAAAGGACAGCAAATACACTACCTCCCACCCTATCGTTTTGAGCAAAAAATACAATTAAGTGAATTGTTGAATATCCCAATTAACGCACTCAACAGTAGCAAATCGGTACCACTCATCAAGGCAATCGTTGCCCAACGCGAACGCAAAACTGCCGAGGAGTTGATTCAACTCGAAGAAGCGGTAACGATTACTCGGGCTATGCACAAGCACGCTATGGTACATACCCGCGTGGGAATGAACGAATTGCAAATGGCCGGTCAGTTAAATGGCATAGCCGTTAGCGGCGGTGGCGGACTTGCGTTTCCTATAATTCTTACCAAAGACGGGCAATACCTGCACAACCACGCCTCACAAACGGTATTGCAGGAAGGCGATTTGGTATTATGCGATTGTGGCGCTTATAATACAATGGGTTATGGCGGTGATATGACGCGAACTTTTCCGGCTGGTAAAACCTTTAGTCCGTTGCAAAAAGACGTTTACACTATCGTACTCAACGCACATAATACTGCTGTTGCCGCCTTACAGCCGGGAACACGATTTAAAGACATTCACCTTTTAGCCTCCAAAAAACTGGTTGAAGGATTAACTGATCTTGGTCTGATGAAAGGCAATGCGGATGATGCGGTTGCTGCCGGTGCACATACCTTGTTCTTTCAATGCGGACTGGGACATATGATGGGGCTTGATATTCACGATATGGAAAATCTGGGTGAAGAATATGTAGGCTACACTCCAGAACTTACTAAAAGCACAGAGTTTGGACTGAAATCCTTACGTTTAGGCAAAGAATTACAGGAAGGCTTTGTCCTTACTGTTGAGCCCGGCTTGTACTTCAATCCGTTTTTGATTGATGAACGCAAAGCGGAAGGTAAATACCTTGACTTTATAAATTATGATGAGGTCGAAAAGTTTAAAAATTTTGGTGGTATTCGCGTTGAGGAAGACTTTGTAATCACAGCAAACGGAAGCAAATTACTTGGCGAGCCACTCGCTAAAACCCCAGAAGAAATCGAAGCATTACGTAATCTATAACGCCTATGAAACCATTCAAACTCATTCTGTTTATTGCATTAATTGCCGGGCTACAAGCTGTTGCTCAGGAGGCAAATCCTGCACAATTAACGCTCGATCGTATTTTCAACTCCGGTGAATTTAGTGCAGATCACGCACGTTCTATTTCCTGGATTAATGATGGTGATGCCTTTATTACTATCGAGGCTGCAGATGGCAATGACCAACTCATTAAATACGAAAGCAAATCAAACGAGCGCTCTGTATTTCTGAGTGCTGCTGCCCTAACTCCAAAAAATGCTGAGCAAGCTTTGCAAGTGGCTGATTTCAGTTTGTCTAATGATGAAAGTAAAGTTTTAATCTTCACAAACACCAGCCGCGTTTGGCGATCCAATACCAAAGGGGATTATTGGGTCTATGACCTGGATACCAAAGTTTTAAAACAATTAGGTACAGCACTTCCCTCCTCCTCGTTGATGTTTGCCAAATTCTCAGACTCCAATGAACACGTGGCTTATGTTTCGGGCTTTAATCTGTATGAAGAAAACTTCAAAACCGGAGCAGTTACCCAGCTCACTCAGGATGGTACAGGCGATATCATTAATGGTACGTTTGACTGGGTTTATGAGGAGGAATTTGGCACCCGTGACGGATTTAAATGGAGTCCGGACGGTGAGCACATCGCCTACTGGCAGCTGGATGCTTCAGAGATTGGGACGTTTTATATGATCAATACGACTGACTCGGTATATTCAAAACCCATCCCGGTGCAGTATCCCAAGGTAGGTTATGATCCTTCTTCCGCTAAAGTGGGGATTGTAAATACAAAGACCAAAGAAACCTCCTGGATTCCGGTTCCCGGCGATCCGGTACAGCATTACATTCCAGCGATGCAGTGGATTGATGACGATTTGCTGTTGATTCAGCAGTTGAATCGCAAGCAAAACACACTAAAAATTTATACGTGGAAACCTTCCTCCCAAAGCCTGAAAAATGTCTATACCGAGACTGAAGATACCTGGGTAGATTTGCAATATCCAGATGTATCTGGCAATCAATGGGGTAATAATGATTTATTACTTACTGAAGATGCCGATGCTTTTTTACGTATGACCGAAAATGATGCGTGGAGGCATATTTATAAAGTTGATATTAAAAGTGGTGCGAAAACCTTGCTAACACCAGGCGATTATGATGTTGCTGCATTCTATACCGCAACCGACAAGAAGGTTTATTTTTCGGCATCGCTGGAAAACCCGGCACAGCGCTATTTGTATAAAACCAACCTAAATGAAAAGGGAAATCCTGCAAGACTCACACCAGACAACTTTAAAGGCATCAATACCTATCAAATCGCACCAAACGGAAAGTATGCCATTCATAACCATACAGATGTAAATACTCCAACTACAACACGTCTCGTCAGCCTGCCTGATCATAAAACTATAAAAGTATTGGTGGATAATGCCGGATTAAAGGAAAAACTAGCAAAGCTCGATCTTCCGAATACCGAATTCTTTCAGGTAGAAACCGAAGATGGTGTGGTGGTTGAAGGTAGAATCACTAAGCCTGTTGGTTTTGATGAATCTCAAAAATACCCCGTGCTTTTTCACGTTTATGGAGAGCCCTGGGGACAGATGGCAACCGATAATTTTATAGGGATGTATGACATCTTCCTGGCTCAGCAAGGTTTTGTGATTATCAATATGGACAATCGTGGGACACCTTCTCTTAAGGGAAGCGCATGGCGTAAGTCGATTTATCAAAAAGTGGGTGTTGTTAACTCACGCGACCAGGCTATGGCTGCTAAAAAACTCTTGAAAAATTGGCCTTATCTGGATGCCGAACGAGTTTCAGTCTGGGGATGGAGCGGTGGTGGCTCTATGACTTTAAATTTAATGTTTCGCTATCCTGAGATTTATAAAACCGGAATGTCTGTGGCTCCTGTTTCTAACCAACTCTTCTACGATAATGTCTATCAGGAACGCTATATGGGACTTCCGCAGGAAAACAAAGAAGTTTTTGTAGAAGGTTCGCCTGCTACCTATGCTAAAAATCTGGAGGGCAATCTGCTAATCGTTCACGGTACTGGCGACGATAATGTACATTACCAGAATATGGAATATTTGGTAAACGAACTCATCAAAGAAAATAAACAGTTTACGATGATGGCGTATCCCAATCGTTCACACGGCATCTATGAAGGCGCCAATACCCGCAGACATTTATATACCTTGTTGACCAATTACCTCTTTGAACATAACGGGAAATAAGCCTGTTTCAGAATAGAAAACATTCCTAAAAAAACCAAACCCCACAGTTCATATGAGCTGTGGGGTTTTTATCACTTAGGGGGTGAAAGGCATCAGGCTGCAACCACAGCCCGATTAATCGGTGAAAGTTGAGCTTCCAAAAGCTCCTTCCATTTTCTGGCACGCTGCACTTCATAGTTTTGTGCAGCATCCAAACCAGAATCATAAAAGTTGATGTAGGTTGAGGGCTGATTGTCTTTGGCACTAAGCTCGAGCGCAACCGCTTCTAACGTATGCTGTATTTTACCATCAATCTTTTTAGTCACAACCTGCTCCTGAATCGAAATGCGATTGATTGTACTTAAATCAACCTGCTGAACCAGAATATTTTTATCAATTAGCTGGCCAAAAAGAACCTGTTTCTTTTGGGTATCTACCGCAATTTCTCGGCTGTTCCAGAATTCTTTCTGTTCTAATTTTATATTTTGAAGTGCAGCCTCTTCTTTAAGACGCGCGCTTACTTTTTTTGTACTTCCTGCTCCAAAAAGAATTAGAGCTATATAAGGGATAGCTACCAGGCCAATAACCACAGCAAATACGAGAATCATATCTATTTTCATTGTAATAGGTTTTAAGTGTTTGTTTTAAATGGGTGATGCAAAACATCGCAAGCAAACTGCCGAACCAAAAGATCGGGTGTTGCTTAAATGGAAAACAAACTAAAACCTAGGGAAACAAATGAAAAGGAAAGATTTGCCTTAGACTGCTAAGGCCGGGAGTTATAAGCGCAGAAGCTGTGATGTAACTCCATTCCTCCAGAGAATTTGCATAACTATGCAGATCACCTGTGTTGTAAAAGGAATAAGGAATTGGTGAGTTGGGACCTTCTTCCTGAGGTTGTACCACCGGTTCTGGTACCGAAATGACAAATTCTGCAGCACTAACCGCTTTGTCATTAACGCTCCCTAACTTCAAGTGATGTTTAGAAGCAGGCGCTTCTGCCCCATCGGTACGGCTGGTTAGATTTAACGCATAAGCAGTATTGCCTGTTGCAAAAAACAGGGCCACGCTTACTAAGAGAAATCTAACTAGTGTCTTCATTACGGGGCACAAATGTATAGCAGCAACTGTTAAGTTGCTGCTAAAATGTAAACTATTTTTAATGAGTTAGTTAATACCCATTCAAATCGGGAACGCTGGTAAGCGTTTTCACAAAATCAACAAGTGCTTTCAGTTCGTCTTCCTTTAATTGCAGGTTATCAAAAGGTAGCGTTTGATGCTCCAAATCAAAGCCCAGCCCGGCGCCACCTCCTTTATTGTAAAAATCCATCACCTCTTCTAGCGTGGCATAAACCCCATTATGCATATAGGGTGCCGTTGCAGCGGCATTGCGTACGGTAGGCGTTTTAAACATTCCGCGCTGCACCGGTTCTTCATATCTAAAATAAAAACCGAGATCATCATCAAGTTGTTTATTTGCACTAGTTTCGGGCACGCCAATGACTTCTTTTTCGGTATCTGCGAAAAATGGAGGCACCGTACCGCTGGTAAGCGGCATGAAGTGACAGGTTGCACACAGCGCTTTGCCCATAAACAAATTCATTCCCAGTTTTTCCGAATCGGTGAAGGTGTTTTCTTCTCCACGCATATTACGGTCAAATTTAGAATCGAAAGCATTCAGGGTTGAGATATACGATGATAAAGCCATAATTGCCTGGTCGTTGGTGAGTTTACCATCACCAAAAAGCTTCCGGAAGGAGTTTACATAACTGGAATCCTTTAAAATTTCGTCTGAAAACTCGTGAACACTGCTATTGAATTCTTCAGCATTGGTAAAAACCCCAGAAATCTGAGCCATCATATCTGGCGCGCGTCCATCCCAGAAAAAGGCCTGCTGAAAAATAGAGTTGATCAGCGTAGGCGTATTGCGCTTTAAAGATGTCCCGGAATTGCTCACATTGGCAACCATACCATCTGCGTAGGCTTGTTGCGGATTGTGGCAGGTGGCACAAGCCATAGTACCATCTTTAGAGAGTTTTTCATCAAAAAAGAGACGCTTTCCTAAAGCGATCTGTTCTTCTGAAGGATTCCGGTTGGTCACCCTTCTGAAAAATTCAATATTAAACGAATTGTTTTCAAAAAAGGTTGGCGCTTTAAAATTGAAAGCCTGCGTATTCACCGGTTCCCAAATTGAAGCAGTCTCGCGAATTTCAACCCAGGAGCGTGTAATGGGATTCAAATGATCGCGCACAAAGGTATAGCGATCGAAGGTTTCAAAATCGACATTCGTATTTATAAAATCGACCGCCTCATCAATAGCGATGATGAATTTCGTGTCAACCGCCTGATCTTTACGAACAATCAATTTCTGTAAGGACAATTCATAAACCGTTTTTAGTGATCCGAGCGACTGCGCAGTTTCCTTTAGTCCCAGCTGACTTATAGGAGTATCAAAACCGGTAATACCAAAACTCAACACCCGCATCAATTGCTGATGCGTGGCAATAAAAAACCGCTGTGCATCAAGCTTACGCTTACTTACATTTTTTTGCAATACGGCTATGAGTCCGCGGGTTAATTTAAGTTCGTGCTGATACAAAGCTTCATCTTCTGCACCTTCATAAATCGATTCTTCCAGACGTTGTAGTCCTATAGGCTGCAATACACGCTGGGTATCGTCGGTTAAACGGGGAAGTGCCGGCCCGTTGGCCTGATGTCCCACTTCAGGATTTAGATAGGACGCATAGGGTTCGGCTTTTTTAAAAGCTTCCCGGACTTTGATAAAATAGCTTTTAGCCATTGAATCTGAAGACGAAATCCCACTCAGACTATCGAGATACGCGGCCGTTTCATTAATATGATTCAGGTAATAGGTATGAGCTGGTTCCCAGTTGACCGCAGTTTCATACGTTTCTTCTGCAGTTGAATTTTGCTTGCAGGAAGCCAGGAGAACCAGGACAATCAATCCTGTTAAGAAAATAGTGTTCGATTTCATCAAATCTGTATTACGTCAAAAACCTCCGGAAGCAGTATCCGGAGGTTAAAGGTTGATTAGTTTTTTAGCGATTATCTGGGAAGCCCTTGTAGAATAACAATCTGACCACCCTGAGTATCTTCACTACCCGCAAGGGTATGCCCATCACGACCCGCAAAAGAAGAATTAGTCCAGTAGTGCGGTTGCAGGTTTAAGATAAACGTTCCCGGTACACCTACTTTATCTGAAATATCGATTAAAGCACCAAATTCACCACTATATCCTGAGCTACCGTTTTCTACAAGATCCTGACGGATTACCATTTCAAGAACAGGACGTGCATTGTTACCATTAAGATCTGACTGGTAAATATATGCCGCGTGATTGCGTGAAAAAGAGTTTGGATCTTCCTGGAAGTACACAAAGTTTTCAGTCACACACAGGTTGTCTGGGCTTTGTAGCATAGACACATTACCATCTGCATTGTTGGTATCGGTATTACCACTTATGATTTGAGTAAGTTTTCCTTCAAGAGGGTTGTTCTCGTCAAGTTCCAGTTTGTAAACGGTTCCCCAGTCGTTATAGGTATTAGCACCAGGACCACGGCCGGTAACTGCAAAAAACACGTTGCGCGCATTGGCATCAGAACCTTTTTGGTAATCTACATCTTCCACACGCATAAAAGCAGAAGCCTGTACGCCCACACAAGCAGTTTCCATCTCGTTTTTGGTCATATCCTTACCATTCACGATCTCTACAAACTCTACGTCATACGATTTGTGAAAATCAAGATTGCTTTCGTTATAGATTTTACCTGCTTCAACAGCTTTGGTACCACCAGCGCCATCAGAAACTTCTTTAAAGCGAAGCACATAGATTTTACCATTTTCTAAATCGGCATCTCCATTTTCAGAAAGATACATAGACACCTGACCTTCAGATCCGCTGGAATCGTCATCACCACCAATGATAACTGTTTTACCAGCATAAGCACCTTGTGGAAGTGGTACCGCATTTTCCCATGAGAATTCACCTAAAGCATCCAAACCAAAATCGGCATCAGGATCTGGAGTCATATACGGGTCAATACCTTTTACATCGTAGCTGATGCTTTCTGAAGCGGAAAGAAACAAATCCTGTGAACCACCGTGAATGGCAGCCTCCCACATCGTACCGCTACATTGGCGTGCATAATCTGCAACGCTTGAATTTAATAACCACTCTCCGGTTAAAGGCTGTAAGTTTTTGTCGAGCATTATACGAGAAACCGCATAGGTATCTTCAGCATTTACTACATAAATATAGCCGTCGCTGTTAGGGTCTTTTAAGAAACCAGCACCATCCTGAGCACCTACCAATTTAAAGTCGTTGCTTAGAGTATCAGACGAACTGATGATTGAATAGGCTTTTACGTAGTTAAACTGAGGCATCAAAGCCACTAAAGGAGCCAGATTTGATTTGTCTGAAAACATTCCAGGGTCTGGAGTAAAATCTTTACCATCCTCCCCGTCTGCGCCATCTACACCGTCTGCGCCATCAACTCCATCAATACCGTCAATTCCATCTTCAACTTCACACGAAGTAAAAACACTTCCGGCAGCGCCAAGAAGCATCAGATTAAATACAAGTCTCTTAATTGTAATCATCTTTAAATAATTTTTGGTTTTTAGTTTGGTTCAAAACTAGACAGATGACTTCCCAGACAGGTTAATTCAAAATCGTGTTTGGATTACGCTTTTATGAATTGAATGTTATTGGTGTTAAGACAACATCACTATTTAAAAAGATTCTAAGCAGTTGTGTAAATTCAATTTACAGTCAATCCCTGTAAATCAACACTTCAGGATTATCCAACAAAAAAAATCTGCCCTTTTGAGGCAGACTTTTAATTTAACATTGAAAACGGCAGACCTAGCTTTCGCTTAAAATCTGTGCTGCGTGATCTTTGGTTTTTACTTTTTCAATAACACGGGTAACGGTGCCATTCTCTACAATAAAGGTGGTGCGGTGAATACCGTCATACTCCTTACCCATAAATTTCTTAGGTCCCCATACCCCAAAGGCATCGATAACGGTCTTGTCTTCATCTGCTAACAATGGAAATGGAAACTCATATTTGGTTTTAAAATTGCTTTGGCGCTTTTCAGAATCTGCACTTACTCCTAGGATTGCATAGCCTTCGTTTTGAAGTTCTTTATAATTGTCTCTAAGATTACAGGCTTCAGCAGTACAACCCGGTGTGGAAGCTTTTGGATAAAAGAATACAACTACTTTTTTATCTGCATAATCGCTCCAGTTTACGGTGTTTCCATCCTGATCTGTAGTGGTAAATGCGGGAACCTTATCCCCTGCTTTAAGCATATTCATAGCGTTATATTTAAATTTTTATTGGTATACTTATTCAAATTTTAAGGCAGTAAGATGTTCTTTTGCCTAAAGCATATAAAATTACAGATTATGACCAAGGCCGAGAAGGTTAGCTTTGTTATAGATACGTTAAAGCGTTTGTATCCCCAGATTCCTATTCCGTTAGACCATAAAGATCCCTATACCTTATTAATTGCGGTTTTGATGAGTGCCCAGAGTACCGATGTTAAGGTAAACCAGATTACACCCTTGTTGTTTGAGGTTGCAGACAATCCGTATGATATGATAAAACTTACGGTGGAAGAAATACGGGAAATCATTAAACCTGTTGGTTTATCACCAATGAAAGCTAAAGGTATCCACGGCCTCTCGCACATATTGATCGATAAATACAACGGAAGGATACCAGAAAGCATTGAAGAACTCGAGCAATTACCGGCTGTAGGACATAAGACTGCCAGTGTGGTGGTAGCGCAGGCTTTTAATATTCCGGCCTTTCCTGTAGATACTCACATTCATCGTTTGATGTACCGCTGGGGACTTACCAATGGTAAGAACGTGGTACAAACCGAGAAAGATGCCAAGCGCCTCTTCCCCGAACATTTATGGAACGATCTGCATCTGCAAATCATCTGGTATGGTCGTCAATACAGTCCTGCCCGCGGTTGGGATCTGGAAAAAGACATCATCACCGCAACCATAGGACGTAAAACCGTTATTGAGGAATGGAATAAGGGGAGGAAGTAAAGCTTCTTAAACAAACAAAACATCTAATTAAATCAATCTATTATAAAATGGCTAAAAAACTACTTTTCCTAATTGTATTAATCGCATCAGCTTTTGCACAAGCACAGAATAAAGAGCATTACATTTTACTTATTGAAGGTGATTCCTTAAAAATAGATTTAAATCAGGATCTCAATTACAAACTAAAATCAGGAAAAACTATTGATTTAAAATTGGTTCAACCCGCTTTGTTAAGCTATGAGGATGACTACCTGTCTTTTTTATATCCAAATATGGTAACCTACTCCCAAACTCCTGTTGAGGATGGGCTAATGCAATTGATGGTGATGCGGGCAACAGGTAACGGTTTAATCATTCAGGAATATGATTTTTTAAATCCTGAGAACCTGGTTGATCTTATGCTTAATGAGATTACTAAAGAAAGTGTAAGCTATGGGTATTCTAAGACAGTTAATCCGGTGAGTTTAAAATTTAAAAGTGGGGAAACTGCAACCGGAAAGGAAGCCGTAATGGAGTATAATGGTGAAACTGAAGTGTACTCTGTACTCGCATATGGAAAGAAAGACAAAGGGATTATTATACTAAGAATTCAAACCGTAGCAAATAAAGAGGATGAATTGATCTTTGATACGATTCAGGACAATTTTGAGTTAAAGATGTAAAGGTGAAAGAGTCCTATTAAGCAAACTTACAATTTGCAACTACCCGTACATTTTTTGCAATTCTATTTGCTATTTTCCAGTAAATTAGACTTTTCTAATTCTAATTTTTAAAATCTAATGAAACGAATTATTACCCTTGTATCTCTTCTATTTTTATGCGGTTATTCACATTCATATGCACAGGAACTTAACGGCTATAGTGGCGCTAAATTTCTGGTAGAAGGTGGTATTGAGTTTGGTGGAGACGAACTCTTAAAAGTCTTTTTTGACAATGGTAATGACCAGACCATGTACGCTGGTCAGGGTGGTTATCTGGCTGTTGGTGGCGAATTTAATTTTAAGAGCATTCCTGCTTTTATGATACGAGGTACCGTTGGCTATAAATACGTAACCACTGCCGCAAACAATGCTAACATCAGACTTACTCGCATCCCGATAAATCTGGTAGGTTACTACAAAATCAATGAAGATTTTAGAATTGGTGCCGGCCCTACCACACACCAACTCATTCGGTTTAAAGGAGACGGCTTTGTCCCTGATGCCGATTTCACAAGTGGTTTGGGTGGAAGATTTGAATTTGGCTGGCGCTGGGCTGCGCTTACCTATACAGCGCTTAACTATAAAAATGAATACGATTACAGCTTTTCAGCAAGCTCCATAGGTCTGTCGCTTTCCTTTACGTTTCCGCAGGATTGATAGCATCCTATCTGAGTTATTCAAATATATTACTCAATGGCGATGCCAATAAAAAAGACCCGCTGATTAGCGGGTCTTTCTTTTAATTGAGAAGGGATTCCACCTTCCCAATTGAGGTATTCATAACACTTAAAGCTTTTGAATAGTTCAAAATGCGATCGACTGTTTCCTTAGAGGGATTCAGATTTTTACGGTTTAAAGAAGTTTTCTTAGAGTAAAGGTTTTCCATGTACTGTGGTTTAGTTTTTTAGTTTTACTAGAACGCACAGTAATTGCTTTTATTCTATCCTAATTTGTTAAAATTATATTGTTTTTCTCAATCACCTTTCGCAGGTTGATCAATGCATAGCGCATACGCCCCAAAGCGGTATTGATACTTACATCGGTACGCTCTGCTATTTCCTTAAAACTCATATCATTATAGATACGCATCAACAATACATCACGTTGATCTTCAGGTAACTCATCGATGAGTTTACGCACATCATTTTCTACCTGATCTTTGATGATTCGCTTTTCAGCATTCAATTCAGGGTCTCCCAAAACCGAAAAAATATTGAAGTCTCCCGTATTATCAAACTTGGGCATACGCTTGTTCTTGCGGAAATAATCGATCACCAGGTTGTGAGAAATACGCATAACCCAGGGTAAAAATTTACCCTCTTCATTATAACCACCTCGTTTTAACGTGCGTATTACCTTGATAAAGGTGTCCTGAAAAATATCTTCGGTTACGTCTCTATCGTAAACTTTAGAATAAATAAAACTATAAATGCGTTGTTGGTGTCTCGAGATGAGTATAGAAAGTGCCGCTTCCTCGCCCTTGATGTAGTTGCTGACAAGGACAGCGTCAGAGATTAACATATCTTCCATAAAATTACTTTTTGTAGGTTAAAATGATCCGTTTATAGGATCGGGGTCAAAACTTTAAAAGTAATTTTCGGATATAGGCCTTGCGCTTAAATGTTAATATTGAGTCAAATATAACAACTATTATTCCAAATAAACAAACGCTCCTCCACAATTTTAACATTAACAGTACGTTGGGCAAAACTTTACACGGTTGTGCTTCCTATAAATTATCTTTGCAGTCCTATATAAATTGCTATGATCGTAGACGTTTCTAAAGCTGATCCTAAAGAGAATATCATCATTAAGGGAGCTAAGCTGCACAACCTTAAAAATATCAACACCATCATCCCTCGCAATAAGCTTGTGGTGATAACCGGCCTATCGGGTTCTGGGAAATCGAGCCTTGCCTTTGATACACTTTATGCAGAAGGACAGCGTCGTTATGTAGAAAGTTTATCTTCCTATGCCCGCCAGTTCCTGGGGCGTCTTGATAAACCCAAAGTTGATTATATAAAAGGTATCGCACCGGCAATTGCAATTGAGCAAAAGGTAAACAGTACCAATCCGCGTTCTACCGTAGGTACTTCTACCGAAATCTATGATTACCTGAAATTGCTGTTTGCTCGTATTGGTAAGACCTACTCGCCTATTTCTGGTGACGAGGTCAAAAAAGATACCGTGACCGATGTGGTGAACTATGTGGCAACTTTTGAAGAGCGCAGCAAATTACTTCTCCTGGCTCCTTTTATTGTAGAAGAAGGCCGAAAGATTGAAGAAAAGCTCAACATCCTGCAACAGCAGGGGTATGCACGTATTAAAGTGAATGAAGATGTGGTGCGTATTGAGGAAGCCGGAAGCATCTCTGCTAAAGACAAACTCTTTCTGGTTGTTGACCGAATCATTACCAAAAACGACGAAGATTTCACTAACCGCCTTGCCGATGCGGTGCAAACAGCCTTTTTCGAAGGTAAGGGCGAACTCTTTATAGAAGATCTTGGGACCGGGAAGCAGCGCCAGTTCAGCAATAGTTTTGAACTAGACGGGATGAGCTTTCTGGAGCCTAATGTACATTTATTCAGTTTTAATAATCCCTATGGGGCCTGCCCTACCTGCGAGGGATATGGAGATGTCATTGGTATCGATGAAGATTTAGTAATTCCCAATACCGCCTTATCAGTTTATGAAAATGCCGTATTCCCCTGGAGAGGTGATAGTATGAGTTATTACCGCGATCAATTGGTAAACTCAGCTTATAAATTCGATTTTCCCATTCATAAACCCTACTTCGAATTGAGCGATGCTCAGAAAGATTTGTTGTGGAATGGAAACAAGCATTTTGAAGGTATCAACCAGTTCTTTGAGTTTTTAGAATCGAAAGCCTATAAAATTCAAAACCGCGTGATGCTATCGCGCTACCGTGGTAAAACCAGATGTAAAACCTGTGGTGGCAAACGCCTGCGTAAAGAAGCCAACTATGTAAAGATCAACGGTACCACCATTACCGATTTGGTTGCCTTACCGCTCAACAAAGTAGCCGATTTCTTTAAAAATCTCGAACTAAGCGAGCACGATGCTAAAATCGCCAAACGCCTGCTTACTGAGATTGAAAGCCGACTCGAATTCCTTTCTAAAGTTGGTCTCAATTACTTAACCCTAAACCGAAAATCCAACACCCTTTCTGGCGGAGAGTCGCAGCGCATCAACCTGGCAACTTCTTTGGGAAGTAGTCTTGTAGGATCGATGTATATTCTTGACGAACCCAGTATTGGTCTGCACCCAAAAGATACCGAGCGTCTTATAGAAGTGCTGAAAAGCTTACGTGATCTGGGCAATACCGTGATTGTGGTAGAACACGACGAAGACATTATGAAAGCCGCTGATGAGATTATTGACATTGGTCCCGAAGCCGGAACCTTTGGCGGTAATGTAGTCGCTGTAGGTACTTATGACGAAATTCTAAAAAGCGAGTCCCTTACTTCACAATACCTCAACGGTACTATGGAAATCAAAGTGCCTGAAAAGCGCCGCACTTCTAAGTATTATGTGGATGTGATTGGTGCCCGCGAAAACAACCTGAAAAATATAGATGTACGCTTTCCACTTGGGGTATTTGTAGCGGTTACCGGAGTTTCGGGTAGCGGCAAGAGTACGCTGGTCAAAAAACTGCTTTACCCGGCTATGTTGAAAGAAACCGGAGGTTACGGAGAGAAAATGGGCCAGATGACCGGGATTGAAGGCAAATTTGATAATATCAAGAATATCGAGTTTGTAGATCAGAATCCTATTGGGCGTTCGTCACGATCCAATCCAGTTACTTACATCAAGGCTTATGATGATATCCGTTCGCTGTATGCCGATCAGAAACTGAGTAAGATTCGCAATTTTCAAACCAAACACTTCTCGTTTAATGTAGATGGCGGCCGCTGCGAAAACTGTAAAGGTGAAGGCGAAGTGACCATCGAGATGCAGTTTATGGCAGACGTACACCTGGAATGCGAAGTGTGTAAAGGCAAACGCTTTAAAAAGGAAGTACTCGAAGTCACTTTTGCAGATAAAAACATCGATGATATCCTCAATATGACTATCGATGATGCTATTTCCTTTTTTACCGAAAACAAACAGGATAAAATCACCCGCAAACTTAAGCCTTTGCAGGATGTAGGTTTAGGCTATGTGACACTGGGACAGAGTTCGTCTACCCTCTCAGGCGGAGAAGCCCAGCGTATTAAACTGGCTTCGTTTTTAGTAAAGGGAACCACTAAAGAAAAGAACCTCTTTATTTTTGACGAACCAACTACCGGATTGCATTTCCACGATATTCAAAAGTTACTGGCATCCTTTGAAGCCCTGATCAAAAAAGGACATTCGATTCTGGTGGTAGAGCACAATCTTGACCTCATCAAATGTGCCGATCATGTTATAGATTTAGGTCTTGAAGGAGGTGAAAACGGCGGTCACCTAATCGCTGCCGGCACCCCGGAGGAAGTAGCGAAAAATAAGAAGTCGTACACGGCTGAGTATTTAAGAGAAAAGCTTTAACCTCATCCCCTGCCCTTCTCTCCTGAAGCTTGGGGAAGAAGGGAGTTTATATTTTAAATTAAGGGAATCTGGAACTAAGAACTTGATTTTTTGGCTCTAATTATCTTCCTAGTTTGTGCGCGATTGTATCGCGTACCTGAAAGCTTTAAATTCAATTAGAAATTTTTAGATTAAAGAATGTTCCTTTCTTTTTTAGCTCGTGTCATTTGTATTATACGGGAACTCGTGAACCTCGTGCCTCGGTTTGCATCGCCCAAAAAAGAAACAAAAAACGCTAGGCTCACAAGACGATATCTAAATTTATCGTTCGCTGCGCTGCATGCGCTTAACTCGTCCCCTATCGCGGCCTCAAACAGAACCGCCTGCTACGCTACGCTTACTTCAAATTTTACGATATCTTCTTGTAGGCCGTTTCACCTCATCCCCCCGCCCTTCTCCTGCAGGAGAAGGGAGCTTGTAATCTGAATCTATGAAATACTGGAACTAAGAATAGTATTCTTTAGCCCTCCCTCGGTTCAGAATAGGCGCAGGAAGCTCCGAAGGTCAGGAGCGATAGGGACGCGGAGCTGATAAGGAGTTTTTTGACCTCAAGGC
>CAXPQP010000049.1:0-15216 GCA_964219495.1 Leeuwenhoekiella sp.
GTTATTCCCATCAGAGTACAGCGCCATTGCTTGCCCTTACCACCATTCTGGTCGGGTAGCAGATCTGCGTTAAATAAAATGTCTATATGCTCTCCCGTACTGGTTTCTAATGAAAGTTCTACATTAGAAATGCTTCCTAACTTTTCTAATTCGTCAAGCAAGGCTATGGCTTTAACCTTGGTACGTTTTGGATAGAACTCAAAAATGGAACGATCTATAACATCATCTTTAGACTCAAAACCTAAGGTTTGAACAAATAGTTTATTGCATTCTGTAATTTTGCCTGTATGTGAATTTATAGTCACATGCATCACGGGATCATCTTCATAAAATGCCTTAAACTTCTCTTCACTCTTACGCAGGCGCTCCTGAGATTGTTCAACTTTATGAATGTCGATGAATGTAATTACAACGCCGTCTATATTCTCGTCATTTGTAACAAAAGGAGAAATCCTCTGCAAGAAATATCTACCGCTTTTACTTTTAATACGCTTTTCAAAAACTTTCCCGCTTTCCATCACTTTGCGTGAATTGTCGACAATTGTTTCTCTGCGCTTTATTCCAAAATTAGAAACGAAGTTTTCTATAGAACGGCCAATATCCTGCTTTACAAGGTGGAAATGCTCACGTATCGCGGGCGTAAATTTTCGGATAATAAGATTTCTATCCAGGAAAACGGTTCCTATACGCGTACTGTCGAGAAGGTTATCCATATCTGCATTCAGCATAGCGAGATCTTCCATCTTCTCGATATGCTCTGCATTTACCGTGTGTAATTCTTCATTTACACTTTGCAACTCCTCGTTAGTACTTTGCAACTCTTCGTTAGAAGCCAGCAACTCCTCATTAGAAGCCTGCAATTCTTCATTGCTCGTCTCAGCTTCTTCGAGTGCATTACTCAGTTCATATTGCGTTTCCTTTAATTCTTCTTCTAGATCTGCTATACGCTCCTGAGCAGTTTTATGCATGTCAGAGCGCTCAATTACCAGAGATTTATTAGATTCCCGGTCTTGTTCCAGAAGCGTAACAATATAATTGTTTTCACCATCTCCCGTTACATTTAAGAGTGGCTTGACTAAAACATCTATACGTGTTTTGATATTGTTTTTTTCATCAAATATTTCAACATCTTTATAAAGAATCTGACTAGTTTTTCGCTTTGCTTTAGAAACTGAAGATTTAATAGCAGCGCCCAACTCTTCTGGCAACATACTGATAAGGTTTGTTGTAAAACCTTCATCAGGCATCTGGGCATATTTTCTAAATGCACCCATTGCTTCGAGAATTGAATAATTACTGTCTATATAAACGCTTGCAGCACCATATTGCTGAATAATAGCTTTACTAATCTCATCTCTGAGACGGCTAGATTGATCAGAACCCTTAGATTTAAGCTTACGACCAGACTTTTCACTACTATTCGGATTATATCTATCTGCTGTAGAATTGAGCACTTCAGATCTTAAACGGTCTGAAGGATCAATATTGCGATAGATGTTCCATTTGCGATCAATTTCTTCAAAAGAATCCCGGTGAGCGCCTAATGACTCACTTGATCCTAATGTAAGAATACCATGATCAAGTAGTGCGTAATGCAAAACGTGAATCACTTTTGCCTGTACATCATTCTGAAGATAAATCAGCAGATTACGACACATAACCATATCCATATTTTTGAATGGAGGATCGTTTGTGATATCGTGGTTAGAGAAAATGACGCATTTGCGTAAATTTTCTTTAACGCTGAAATTATCAGTTTGCTTTCTAAAATATTTATCCAAATGATCTTTTGAAAGATCACTCAAAACATTCTCAGAATAAACTCCTTTACTAGCAATATCAAGGTGATCTTGAGATATATCTGTTGCAAAGATTTTGAGTTTTATATCCTTACCCTGTTTAGCAAATTCTTCTAAAAATAAAATTCCCAAAGAGTAAGGTTCCTCTCCGGTACTGCAACCCACATCCCAAATCTTTATGGTATCACCAGAATTTTTATCGGCTACAATATCTGCGACTACTTTCTTTTCCAGGATTTCCCAGACCTTATAATCTCTGAAAAATTTAGTAACCCCTATAAGAAATTCTTTGTACAGAATCTGGATTTCCTCCTTATTCTGCTTCATATACTTATAATAAGCCTCCAAAGAATCAAGTTTTAAAACCCGAACTCTTCTGCCAATTCTTCTTAAAAGAGTTGGACGCTTGTACAGACTAAAGTCTAAAGCCGTTTGTGTTTTAAGTACGAGAAGTATACTTTTTAAAAGTTCTTCATCATAATGAAACAATTCTGAATCAAAACCAATACTGCTTTGGGCCTCAAAATAATTGGAAAGCTCATCGCTAATGCGCTCAACAGGCACAATATAATCTGCCAATCCTGTTTTTATAGCATTACGTGGCATTCCATCAAACTTTGCCTGCTCTGGTTGCTGCACCATCACAACACCACCTTTCTCCTTAATCGCACGAATACCTCGTGACCCATCACTTCCTGTTCCGCTGAGAATAATCCCCGCACAATGTTCTTTAGCGTGATTGGCTAGAGATTCAAAAAATAAATCTATAGGTAAATTTAAAGTTTTGTCTTTAGGCTTGGGAAGTAGCTTGAAGCGGCCATCTTCAATAACCAGGTTATTGGTAGGAGGTATGAGGTAAATGCAATTAGACTTGATTTCCCCACCATCCTCGATTACCTCAATTGGAATTTTAGTATTCTTACTCAACAACTCAGCCATAAGGCTTTTATGGTCGGGAGATAAATGCTGTACCACAATGTAACTGTATAGCGATGCAGTTGGAACATTGTCAAAAAAATCATTTAGTGCTTGCAGTCCACCTGCACTGGCACCTATACCCACAATTACATGAACAGCCTTTTTTACGTTGTTATTTGAGGTCACTTGAGAGTGTTAAGGGTTTATATGTGAGCCCCAGCCTAGCCACTATTATTAGTAATAATACAACTTTTGGTGGGTTACCAAAAATAACTTATTACAAGCAATAATGATAGAGAGATGTTAAGATTTAAGAAAATCTTAATATTTATAATTATTGTGAGTAATAATTTTGAATAAAATTAATTCTTTAACCCTCTTAATAAATTATCAATACTGGTAAACAGCGGCATTTATATTCATACCGGCACCTACTGAAGCAAATACTACTACATCTCCCTCATCTATAACCTGATTATCCATTTCCTTACGAGAGATTAAATCTAATAATGTAGGCACAGTCGCAACAGATGAGTTACCTATCCAGGAAATTATCATAGGCATAACCTCTTTTGGTACCTCATCTACTCCGTACAGCTTATAAAGACGCTCGATTATGGCGTCATCCATCTTACCATTTGCCTGATGAATCAATACCTTGCTAACGCGTTCTATCCCAATTCCTGCTTTGTCCAGACAAGCTTTGATAGATAAAGGCACTGTTTCAAGAGCATATTGATACAATCTGCGGCCATTCATTTTCAGATACAGATCTTTCTCATTTTCAGGAGTCACGTGATATGAGCATCCCATCGTAAGCATTTCTGCATATCGATAGGTATCAGAACGGGTTTTGTGAGCCAAAATCCCTATAGGTGTGTCACTTTCTCTGGCTTCTAAAATGGTTGCTCCTGCCCCATCTGCATAAATCATACTATCGCGGTCGTGTACATCAATCACACGTGAGATCGTTTCTGCCCCAATTACTAAAATTCTGTATGCATCTCCAGATCTTAAAAAATAATCAGCCTGAATAATACCCTGCAACCAACCCGGGCAACCAAAGGGCAGGTCATAAGCAACACAATCAGGATTTTTTATTTTGAGTTTATGCTTAACTCGCGAAGCCAAAGCTGGTACCATATCGGTACGATTAGACCCTGCCTTTACGTCTCCAAAATTATGAGCTACAATCACATAGTCGAGACTTTCCTTATCAATACCTGCATTTGCAATCGCAGACTCAGCAGCAAAAAAAGCAATATCTGAAGTTACCAAATCATCGGTTACATAGCGTCGTTCTTCAATTGTAGTAATCTCTTTGAACTTCTCAACGATATACGAATTATCCTTTTCAATCCTGCTTCCATTCGATTCATAAAACTCAAAATCTAAAAAGTCTGAATTGGGCACTTTCTTTTCGGGAAGATAACTTCCTGTACCAGTAATTACGCTATATCGATTTATGCTCATAAATTTTATTAATTGAAATTGAGTCTTTTAACTTTATTGTTTTGACATTTACCAATTGGTTTTATGTCAAATTTTGATTTTAGGATTTGGGTAAAATACAATCTTAATTTTATATATACCTAATCTGAATCTGCATTCTACACTTTTCAGTTCAAAAAAAATTTAGGTAAACATCTGATTTACAGAAAAAAAGACTTCAAATCAAAATTTTATTCAAAAATGTTATTGCTTTTATTTTCCTAAAGTTTGGATTACACTACCACACCCTAACATTGCATCGCCATAATACGGATTTTTAATTTGTTCTGAATCACTTAGCCAAACGGCTCCTTTGTTATCATTGGCCATTGGGCATCGTTGTAAAAACAATTTCTGATTTATTGTAGCTGATGCATTGATTAAGGCTGCGAGGTTTTCATTTAAAATCACAAAATGTTCCCGTTGATTTTCAATCTGGTCGTTTTCAATCAATGCATTTAACATCTGTAGCATTTTTGAAAAGTGAGCTTTTTCCATTTCGCCCAAATCACTTACCGCTACGTCTTTCAATTTGCTTCGCAAAGCCTTTGCGGTAGTCGTTACTTCTGAGGCATTAGAAGCTACAAATGCATCTTTAACTTTTAGGTATGCAGGAATTGCAGCCTGAAGTTTTTTATCAAAATCTAAAGGCAAACTCATGTTCATCTCCATAGATTTTTCTACTGAAATCTTACTTTCTGCCGGACTCATCATCGATTTTTTACCATTCAATTGTGCCGCAGCATCTACCGTAAAAGTTCCATTCACAACAAGTTCCTCTCCAATTGAAAGTCCGTCTAGAATTAGATACGTGTCATTCTGCTTTTGGCCTAAAGTCACTTCACGCATTTCAAATACCGGCTCTGTAGGATTTGGCTTAACATAAACAAGTGAGCGCTCCCCCGTCCACATTACAGCACTCGCAGGAACACTTATTTTGTCTGAACTAATAAAACCGGCTCCTTCAACCTTGGCTGTTACAAACATCCCGGGTTTAAACAAATCTTCTTTGTTGTTTAAAGTAGCCCGTACAGTAACAGTACGCGTAGAGCTATTCAAAATTGGGTCTATAAATGAAATTGTACCGTCGAAGGTTTGCCCTGGGTAGGCATTGGTTTGTATATCGAGTTTTTGGCCTTTTTTAAATAAACTTACCTGACTTTCATAGGCATCAAACTCGGCCCAAACGCTGCTTAAATTACTCAGCTTAAGAATTGGCTGACCCTGTTTTACATAGTCACCTTCTGCCGCCATAACCTCGGTAACAGTTCCTGAGACTGTAGCAAAAACCGGGAAATACTCCTGCACTTTACCCGATTCTTCAATTCGGTTAATTTGTGCTTCTGAGAGCTTCCATAGACGTAGTTTTTTACGCACCGCGTTATACAATGCCGGTTGCGAACTTTTTAAAGATGCTGTTGTTATCAATTCCTGCTGTGCAGCCACCAGATTTGGAGCATAAATGGTTGCCAATTGTTGACCAGCGCGTACTTGCTGTCCTTCATAATTCATATTGAGTCGCTCAAGCCTGCCATCAAAGTAGCTCGATTGTACCGCTATTTCTTCAGCATTGGTTACTATTTTACCAGAAAGTCGCACACTCGCCTCGCCTTCTCCGGGCATATCGCCTACCGTTATGGTTTGGATATTAGCAAGGGCAAGAGCATTCTCAGTCATTTTAAACTGATTTGCCATTAAGCCTGAAGCATTGCTTTCTGCTGCAATCAGATCCATCCCACAAATCGGGCAATCTCCAGGCTCCTCACGTAAAATCTGAGGATGCATAGAACAGGTCCAGAGTTGGGCAGATTCAGCCTCGCTGTGATCGTGAGTATCTGTACCAGGATTATTTGAATCGGCACCACCAAATAGGATATAGCCTCCCAGTAATCCAAGAACTAGCGCGACACCAATGTACAATAAGGTTTTTGTTTTCATAAAAATTTGATTATTCAGAAGCTTCCAAACGCTTTATCATAGCTTTCATTTCTTCGATTTCCTTCTTTTGAGCTTTTATGATATCGTCTGCCAGTTGCTTTACTTCCGGATCTTTAATATCTGCACGACTACTGGTTAATACAGCAATAGAATGATGCGGAATCATTGCCTTCATCCACAGTACATCACCAATAGGTTTTTGAGCTCTTACAAGAAATAACGCAGTGCAAAAGACTACCAGGCTTCCTCCTAAAATCAGTGCGTTTTTAACCTTATGCGTATACATCTTCAGCATAAAAAGCAACATAATTACCGCCATAGTACAAATACCCAACAAAGACATATAAAAGCGAGTAAGACTGAAATATACGTGATCTATTTCGTAGGTATTTAAATACATTGTGATATACATTGCCACAAATGAGCAGGCTAGCATCAACATAAATTTAGTGTAAGCTTTAGGTTTAGATTGAGCGTGATTAGTCTTTTCCATTTGAATCGTTTTTAGTTATTTTTTCTTTTTAATTTTTCTAATTGTAGGTGAACTGATGTACCACAACACAAAACCACTAAGCACCGTCAAAAGTCCTAATATTGAAAAAATACGTAGAAGTAAATTATTGATATCATCCCGGCCGTCATAGTCCATAGTATGAGTCATCCACAAAAAGTCAAACCAGCGCCAATCGCGGTGTCTTACGGTTTGAAAATTACCATCTACAACAGAAATGTAGGCTTTTAATGCGTCATCACCTTTGTAACTTACGACATAGGCAGGCAGCAATTTTTCGCGATACTCGTGATGCGAATCGGTACTATCAATTTTCGCAATGCCTGATAATTTCATCTCAGGTTTGATATGTTTAGCCGCAATACTCAAAGCCTCTTGTTGTGTAATGCCATCTTTAAGTTGACCAGTTCGGGCATCGTATAAAGCCGAGTTATTTATCCAGTAATATGGTTTCGTATTTATTTCGCGTAGCGAAATACTTCTAATCTGAAGGGTTGAATCTACAGCTGACGGACTGATTAAGTTTTCAAAAGTTAATGGATGTACTTCATTGCGAAAATGATCACCATGAATCTCATCAATATCTGTCCAGCTGAAATAAAGACCACTTACCGTCCACATTATAAACTGCACTCCAATAAATAAGCCCAGATATCTGTGAATCTTTCTCAGCTTCTTTCTTGCTCTTAGTTTTGCCATATTTAATCTAGAGATTTTCCGCGTAGGCGCAGTGCATTTGCAATAACTGATACCGAACTAAAACTCATCGCCAAAGCAGCAATCATTGGCGATAGTAGTATTCCAAAAAATGGAAATAATACTCCGGCTGCTACCGGTACACCAATTGAATTATAGACGAGTGCAAAGAATAGGTTTTGTTTGATGTTTTTCATAACCGCATCGCTCAAATTACGAGCTTTTACAATACCATGTAAATCTCCCTTAACCAGAGTTATCGCAGCACTTTCAATGGCAACATCTGTACCAGTTCCCATTGCAATACCTACATTACTTTGTGCCAAAGCAGGCGCATCATTAATGCCATCACCAGCCATTGCAACCATTCTTCCTTCTTTTTGCAAACGTTCTACCTCACTCAATTTATCCTGAGGCAGCATACCTGCTTTAAAACTTGACAGATTTAATTCCTGAGCCACTGCTCTGGCTGTATCTTCATTATCTCCAGTAAGCATAATAACAACAATACCTTTCTCCTTTAATGCTTCTATAGCTTTCTTACTGGTTTCTTTAATTTGATCTGAAATAACGACAAACCCAACTACTTGTTGATTTACAGCAAGAAAGGAAACCGTTTTACCTTTTTTCTGCTGATTATGCGCTTCTTCTTTCAACTTTTCTGAAATAGATGCCTTAGCTTCCTGCATCAATTTCTCGTTACCCAAAGCCAGCTTTTTACCTTCAAAATTACCAGTAACTCCTTTTCCGGTGACTGAATTGAAATTTTCAGCCTTACCAATGTTTACTTTTAGCTTTTTCGCATAGCGAATGGTCGCTTCTGCCAATGGATGCTCACTCATTGTGTTGAGCGCAGCTATATAAGCTAAAGCCTGTTTTTCGTCAAGATTATCATCAGTTACCAATTGCTCTACTGAAGGTTTACCTTCGGTAATAGTACCTGTTTTATCAATGATAAGGGTATCGATCTTGTCCATCTTCTCTAGCGCCTCGGCATTCTTGATGAGCACACCGTTTTGTGCTCCTTTGCCCACACCTACCATTACAGACATTGGAGTGGCAAGACCCAATGCACAGGGACAGGCAATAATCAAAACAGCAATTGCATTTACCAGCGCATAAACATAGGCTGGCTTTGGACCGAAAATCACCCAAACAACAAAGGTTATTATCGATACAAGCACTACGACCGGAACAAAATAAGACGAGATTTTATCAGCCAATTTTTGAATGGGAGCCTGACTCCTACTGGCTTTATTTACCATTTCGATAATCTGAGAAAGCAAAGTCTCTCCACCTATCTTTTCGGCTTTCATTAAAAACGACTGACTGCCATTAATCGTACCACTGCTTACCAAGTCACCTGTCTTTTTGGAAACCGGCATAGGTTCGCCGGTAATCATAGACTCATCAATAGAAGTTTCTCCTTCCTGTATAACTCCATCAACCGGAATTTTATCTCCGGGTTTTACTCTTAGAATATCTCCTTTTTCAATAGCATCTATACGCACTTCCTGCTCCTCACCATCTACAATCTTAATTGCTTTGTTTGGCGCAAGTTTCAATAATTCTTTAACGGCAGAATTGGTTTTACTATGTGCTCGAGCTTCAAGCACCTGCCCCATCAACACCAGGGTTAAAATAACTGTCGCAGCTTCAAAATAGACGTGCACCGTACCCACATCTGTTTTAAATTGAGGCGGAAAAAAGTCGGGCACCAACAACCCAAAAAGACTGAAAGACCAGGCCACACCGGCACCAATTCCAATTAAGGTAAACATATTGAGATTCCAGGTCTTAATAGATCGCCATGCGCGTTCAAAGAACATCCAGGTTGCATAAAAAACTACCGGAATAGAAAGTGCAAATTGCACCCAATTCCAGTATTTTAAAGGCATTAAATTGTAGAGCGGATTGTTATTAATCATCTCACTCATTGCAATCAAAAAGATTGGAAGGGTAAAGCCGACAGCTATCCAAAATTTTTGAAGTAATTTCTGATATGACTTTTCTTCAGCGGAAAGATCGGGTTCTTTAGGAACCAGATCCATCCCGCAAATAGGGCAACTTCCGGGTTCATCCTCCTGTACTTCGGGATGCATTGGGCACGTATATAAAGTGTGAGTCGCCGAAATTGAAGATACCTCCTCTACTAAATCCATCCCACAAACGGGGCAATCTCCCGGTTTATCATAGGTTTTGTCACCTTCGCAATGCATAGGGCAGTAAAAAGTACCTGTACCTTGACCTTTAGGAGTTTCTTTATTTGTATTCACATCGTTATCGTCGTGCTGATGATCTCCCGGCATATGAATGCTGTAACGTCCTCCATCTGCTTCAAGAGCATTCTGTAAAGTACTGAGTTTGATATGATGATCCATTTCCAGGACCGCCTCAGCATTTTCCAAACTCACAGTTGCCTTACGTACTCCACCTACTTCAGACAGCGTTTGCTCAACGTGATTGCGACAGCCATTACAGGTCATTCCGTGAATGTGATACGTGTTTGTCATCGCGGCTTCCTCCTGTAATGGCTGAATGCTGTACCCACCTCCATCAGCCTTCAGAGCTTTTTGAAAGGTTTCTAAAGGGAGGTGCTTTTCCATAGTAATACTTGCTGTCGCTTTTTCAAGATCAATGTCAACTTCCTGAACCCCATCAATCTTAGAGAGTGTCTGCTCAACGTGATTGCGACAACCCTTACAGCTCATTCCGTTTATGATATAGGTATGTTTCATTCTATTTTTGATTTCGATCTAAAAGTAATCGGTCTTTATTGCAAGCATTTACATAATTACAGATAGTTTTTATACAATATTGTCTATCCCGACTCTATTCCACTGCTGACTATTTTTATAAGAACTCATGGTCATTCCGGTTGTTGTTTTGAACTGTCCTGAGAGGTGGTGTATGGAATTATATCCCAAACTATGAGCGATTTCAGAAAATGAAAGTCGATTCATCTGTATCAATTCTTTTACTTTTTCAATTTTCAGTTTTATTACAAATTTCTCGAGGGTCTGACCTTCAACCTTTTTAAAGGTTTTGCTTAGCAAGGTGTAATCGCGGTTCAATTTCTTAACCAAATAAGAAGTGAGGTTTTCTTCAATATTTTGATCTGTTCTTTTTATGAGGGCCAATTTGATCTCTTCAGCTAGTAATACCTCAGGATTTTGCATCACCTCAAAACCTCTTATTTTTAATTCTTTCTGAAATAAAGGCTCATCATAATCCTCTGCCGTCTCAAGTACCACATATCCCAATTGCAAATCGTTTACTTTAGCCTGGGAGTCCTTGGCAAGCTGCTGCACCACCTGTATACATCGATCGCAAACCATATTTTTAATGTAGTATTTTCTGATCATCCTAAATAAAAAATTTAACGATCAAACCTCCAGCAAGCCATACATAACACATTAATGCTGAATATTTAAGAATGCTTTCTAAAAGCTCACTCTTAGGAGCCATCTCTTTCATATGCATTATATCTTTTCGTTTAAAAAAACCGAGATAAATCAAATAACCAGAGATAGCCAAAAAGGCCAGGTTAAGATAGAAAGTATAGTTAACTTTAAAATATTCAGAGTCCTGAACGCTTACCTGAGATGGATCGGGCAAAATACTCCACAAATCAAACGAATAATGCAGGATTAACGAAGCTCCTACCAACGCAGTGAAAAGCAGGAATAGAATAAACAAAGACATCTTCCAGCCATAATATTTTGCATTAATGCGCAGAATAGGAAATACGACAAGATCACTAAAAATAAATGCCATTACACCTGCAAAGCTTACCCCTTTTCCAAAAAGCAAAGCCGCCAGAGGTATGTTTCCCATAGAACCTATAAAAGTTATAAAGGCTGCTACAGGCCCCACAATAATATGCTCCAGTATTTGCAGAAATGTAAAATCTGTATTACCATCACCTGTGCCAACAAATAAAGTTTGAAACCAGGTATCGGGTACAAAAGCCGCGACAATACCTGCGATAGTAAAGCCAACGGTAACGTCTTTCCAAACCATCTTCCACTCCATCCCATATTGCTTTGAGACTTTTGCCCAACTTTCTTCAGACTTTACTTTTTCTATCCAGGATTTAGAATTTTCATCCGCATCTTCTTCAGTATCTCCTAAGTTCTTACGTGCTTTTTCAATAAGTTTCTTTGGATTGATGATGCGTATTAAAAGCCAGCTTATCAAAATCAACAGGATTCCTCCTACATATTCACCTACAACAAATTGCCAACCCAGAAATATGGAAATGATTATTCCCAATTCGATTACCAGATTTGTGGAAGCCAGTAGGAAGGCAATACTCGATATAAAACTTGCGCCTTTTTTAAACAATGATTTGGTAGAAGCTAAGGCTGCAAAACTACACGAGCTGCTAATAAAACCAAAGAAAGTTCCCAGTAGAACACCTTTAGTCTCAGATTCGCCCATCGTTTTTTGCATCTTTTTTTCAGTCACAAAAATCTGGATCATACTGCTAATAAGGTACCCCAGGGCAAATGCCCAGAGTGCCATCCAAAAAAATCCAGTTGTTGTATAGGCTGCTTCTCCCCACTGTTTAAAAAATTCACTCATTCTGAATTGCTATTTCTAGATTTTCATAAGAGACCAGAATCAACAAATTCCAGTCTCTATTTGGTTTTAAAGTAAAATTTACACTACTCAGTCATAGTAGCGGTCACAGAGCCACAGTTGAGCATCTTGTCTCCAAAATATGGATTTTTGACAGCAGCCTCGTTAGACAACCAATCTGCACCTTCGCCATCAAATGCCATTGGGCAATGTTGCTTATAAAGTGTTCCACCCTCTAAAGTTCCTTTGAAAAAAGTTTCTGCCGCGTTAGAAAACTGTGAAAATGCAGCACGCTGGGTTGCCAAATCATTACTGGCAGCAATTGCACTGGCAGCCGATTTTAATTTTGCATTGCTCTCATCAAAAATCATCGCAAGATTTGCACCCTCTTGTTTCGCTTTTTCAGAATCTGAAGCGATAAGTGCTAAACGTACTTTATTATAAGCACTCCAAACCGCAGCTACGTTTTCATCTTTAAAACTCAATGCAGCATCAGCCGAACTTGATTCTGTTGAAGTAGTATGTGTCGAGTGATCCATATCTGAATGGTCCATTTGTTTCATTTCATCCATGTCATGGCCTTCCATCATTTGTTCTTCAACTATAGTTTCTTCAGCATCATTATTTTTTTTGTCATTACCGCAAGATGCGATGCTAAGGGCCGTAGCGCCAACTAGTATTAATTTAAGTGATTTCATAATTTTTGTTTTTAAAATAAAATTAGATAATTGATTAAAGCAGCCTGCTCATAATAGCGCTGTACTGCTTCGATTTGTTTGGTTTGAATAGTTAATTGTAATTCCTGAATATCAAGAATCTCATTAAAGTTAATGGTTCCTGTTTCATAGTTTTTAAGCAGAATAGAATCTGCATCTTTTGCCTGTTTCAGGTTTTTAGATTGGGTTTCAAATTGTATGCGTGCCGCATTTCTGCTTTTTTCGGCTTCTGCAAAAAGACTTCGTAAACTGTTGTATCGCATAGTGCGCTGCGCTTCAACCTCTTGCTGTCTGATCTCATTTTGTCTAGAAACCGACTTATATTTGGAGTTGAATAGTGGTACCGAGACTGATACCATTGGCATTACAATATCTTTTCCATTTTCGGTCACCATCATATCGGTACGCTCAGAAACCGGAATATAGTCCAAACCTACACCCAATTTTGGAGCGGCCTCACGGCGATTTAAGGCTTCAGATCGTGCAATGCTTTCATACAGCTTTTCGAATTTCAACAATTCCGGGTTTTGTTTTATTGACTTATAATCAATCTCTTGATCTTCATTAGGGATCATTAAACTATCGGGAAGTATCACAGCCTGATTAACTTCCGTATTCAATAAATTATTGAACTGAATACGACTGGCTGCAAGTTCTTCCGCAAGAATTTGCCATTGTGCATCCAATTCGTTCTGTCGTATCTGAATCTTTAAAAAATCTACAGCCGAAGCATTCCCAACCTCAACAGCACTAATTGCCAATTCTTCATAAGTTTTTAAAAGCTTTTTATTTTGCTGCAAAACATTCATTCTTGAATTTATGCCGTAAAGAGCATAGTAATTCTGAGCAACTGCAAGTTGTAATTTTCGCTTTGCGACCACATAATCTATATACTGCGCATCTGCCATTGCGTTCTGAGCATCAACTCGTGCATCGATTGTCCCAAACCAGGGAAGCATTTGTTTTACTGAAAAGCGAGCGCGTTGAGCTCCGGTACGGGTTTCTGGTGTGCTAACAAAATAGCCAACTCCAATCTCGGTATCAGGAAGACTATTAACTTCAGATGCTTTTTCCTGAGCCAGGTTGTATTGAAGCTCAAAAGCCCTAATTTCTGGATTTGACTGTACCGCCTGCTCCAGATAATCGTTGAGTTGCTGGGCACTCGAAACCTTATTACCAGCAGCTAAGAGGACTAGACTCCATACGAGCAAACTCTTATATGTTATTAGGCTGTTCATTATTTATAATTTATTGTTTCGTTCTTTGTTCTCAAAAGAGTCTTTGACTATACTTAGAAAGACTTCACTTTTTACCTTTTAATTCTCTTTAACTCTTGTTCCTTTTTCCAACTGTATAAAACCGGCACAATAAAATAAGAGGTGACGTCTATAATCATACCACCAAATACAGGAATTGCCATAGGAATCATTATATCACTTCCCCTTCCTGCAGAAGTCAATACAGGTAAAAGTGCCAGAATTGTGGTAACTGTAGTCATTAGACAAGGACGTATACGTTTGCCCGCTGCTATAAGGGTTGCTTCACGAATTTCGTCCCGATTTGAAGTTTTCTGTTGATCAAAAGTTTGCGTTAAATAAGTTGCCATCACAACTCCGTCATCTGTAGCGATACCAAATAAGGCTATAAAACCTACCCAAACAGCTACACTCAGATTTATGGTTTTCATATTGAATAAATCCCTAAGATTTTCACCAAAAAAGCTAAAATTCAAGAACCAAGTTTGTCCGTAAAGCCAAATCATTATGAAGCCTCCTGCGAAAGCAACAGCAATTCCTGTAAAAACCATTAATGAAGTTGTTACAGATCGAAATTGAAAATACAGTATCAGAAAAATAATCACTAAACAAAGTGGAACTACAATACTTAAGGTTTTCTCTGCACGCAACTGATTCTCATAAGTCCCTGTAAATTGATAACTTATGCCTTGAGGAACTACCAACTCTCCTGAATCTATTTTGCTTTGAATTTGCTCCTGGGCATTTTCAACTACGTTTACCTCTGCATAGCCATCCCGTTTATCAAAAAGCACATAACCTACGAGAAAAGTATCTTCACTTTTAATAACCTGCGGACCTTGCTCATATCGTATAGTAACCAATTCACTTAACGGAACCGGACTTCCTTTTTCTACGGGAACATAAATATTCTTGAGATCATCTGGACTGTCTCTTAATTCTCGAGGGTAGCGTACCCGAACAGAATACCGCTCCCTACCTTCAACAGTTTGCGTTATAGGCATACCCCCAACAGCCACTTCTAGCACTTGCTGAACCTGAGCTATGCTTACACCATAGCGTATCAATCGCTCCCGGTCAATGTCTAAAAGCAAATAAGGTTTACCAACGATACGGTCTGCAAAAACAGCTTCATCTTTAACCCCATCGGCTTCTTTAAGAATAGATTCTAATTGAAGGCCAAAAGCTTCAATCTGTCTTAAATCCTGACCTTTTACTTTAATTCCCATAGGTGCTCGCATTCCTGTTTGCAGCATGACCAATCGGGTTTCTATGGGTTGCAGTTTTGGCGCAGAGGTTACGCCTGG
>CAXPQP010000050.1:0-209328 GCA_964219495.1 Leeuwenhoekiella sp.
CTACACGACGCTCTTCCGATCTAATTAAAGCAACCTATTTCAGTATCATAGGAAATGTGCTTCTGGCTATCATAAAACTGGGTTCGGGAATTTTGGGTAATTCGTATGCCCTAATCGCAGACGGGATCGAATCTACTGCTGATATTTTCTCATCTTTCTTTGTACTTCTCGGCTTTAAATATGCGCAGCGACCACCTGATGAAAATCATCCATATGGTCATTCGCGCATCGAACCTCTTATTACCTTTCTGGTTGTAGCCTTTCTGGTTACTTCGGCTACTGTTATTGCCTATGAAAGTATCGAAAATATACGTACACCACATAACATCCCAGAATCCTGGACACTTATAGTTCTTGCTATAATTATACTTTGGAAAGAATTGTCGTATCGCTATGTAATGCGAAAAAGTAAAGAGACCAATAGTTCGTCTTTAAAAGCCGATGCCTGGCACCATCGCAGTGATGCTATTACTTCGGTTACTGCATTTATAGGTATTTCTATAGCCCTATATTTTGGAAAAGGATTTGAAACAGCAGATGATTGGGCTGCACTTTTTGCTTCAGCTTTTATTTTATACAATGCGTATCTCATATTCAGACCAGCTTTAGGCGAAATTATGGATGAGCACCGCTATGATGATTTGGTGGAAAACATTCGTGAGGTTGCCATTACCGTAGATGGAATCAGAGGTACCGAAAAATGCTTTGTGAGGAAAGCAGGAATGAAATATCTAATAGAATTACACGCCATGGTTGACGGAAACATTACTGTTGACGAAGGGCATTTTCTAGCTCACCAACTGCAGGATAAACTTCAGGAAGAACTTCCTGAAATCTCTCACATCACCATTCACATAGAACCAGAACATTATTAAATTATTCAGGTTTTTTCTGAATTTTAGTACACTGCCATTCTACCCAATTTCAAAACCACATTTACCAATAATTTTATTTAGAATTCATCTAAATAATTTGGCTATATAACTTTGAGAGATTAGATTTGCAGCATATTTAAAATAAGTCTAAATAAGATTAGTATCTCATTTTTTGCAAATCTATTATCAAAATAAATCTATGACCTTTAAAAAAATAGCGTTCCAAATTCATAAAATACTTGGCCTGACAACGGGTATTGTAGTGTTTATAGTTGCCTTAACAGGCTGTTTGTGGGTTTTTAGTGAAGAGATAGAAGGTTTGTATAACGACTATGAGAATGTCCCAGTAGAAGATAAAGAAATCCTTAAGCCCAGTCAGGCAAAAAACCTTGCGCAAGCTGTCTTCCCCGATAAACTTGTACACGGTACTGCCTATCACGGCTCAGGTAAAGCTACAGAAGTGGTCTTTTATGAGATTGAACCTGAATTTTATCAGAGTGTGTATTTAAACCCCTATTCTGGTGAGGTACTACACGTAAAAGACCATAGATCGGGATTTTTTCCGTTCATTTTAAAAGGTCATATGTATTTATGGTTTCCGAGGGAAATCGGTGAACAGGTGGTGCGTATTTCCGTTTTACTTTTTATGTTGATTTGTATTTCCGGGTTTATCATCTGGTTACCCAAAAAGCGCAAAAACTTAAAACAACGCATCAAATTTGACTGGAAAAAGTCCACGCGCAGGAAACGTAAAAACTTTGATTTACATGCAATTCTCGGCTTTTATGTATGTATTCTGGCATTTATACTTGCTTTTACCGGTTCAGTAATCGCTTATACCTGGTTTAGTTCGGCTTTTTATAAAAGTATGGGAGGAGATAAAGACGTAGCCTTCTTTATTCCTGAAAACATAAGTAAAAAGTCTGATTCCGCATTAAATGAACCTCCAATTGATCACTTGTATACTTTACTTATAGAAGAAGCCAATGAGTTTCAGGAACTGGAATTCCATTTTCCACATACAGAAACCGCCAGTATTTATGTAGAAGGATTTAATACTGACGGTGTTTTTTATGATAATGACTTTAGATATTATGACCAAAATACACTCGAAGAGATTGAAACAAATAGTATTTATGGTAAATATGATGATGCCGGTATTGCTGACACCGTAATGCGTATGAACTACGACATTCATATTGGAGCCATAGGGGGTTTCGCCGGAAAACTGATAGCATTTCTGGCAAGTTTGCTTACTGCAAGTTTACCCGTTACAGGAATATTATTGTGGTATGGCCGAACTTATAAAAAGAAACGCCGCTAGATACGGTGTTCAGGATTCCACTTTACAACTTCCTTATTCAACATAGAATCAATAGCCATTTGAACACAAATAGCCGTATTTGCACCAGTTTCAAAATTTGATATAGGCGGACTTTGATTTTTAATCGCATCTCTAAAATCCATCAAAGCCTGCTTACTGGGATCTGCGTGCGCCATTTCTAACGGAATACCTTTGCCAGCTTCCCATGGTATTGTAGCACCTGCAACACCATCTACATCTCCATGCTTTTTCTGAGTGTAATCACCCTCCGGATAAAACCAGCCTTCGGTATGATCGAGAATTAAAGTTCCCTTATCTCCCTGTATCGTAATTTGATAGCCTTCTTTAGCATTTGTAGTTAAGCAGGTAAAGGTCGCTTCAACTCCACCAGGATAGGTAAATAAATTATGAACGTTATCAAAAGTTTCTCTTCCATCTTTGTAATAATCGATTCCACCGCTGCCATAAACGTGAGTAGGTGTTTCATTTAAAACCCAATTGACAAAATCAATTTGGTGTGAACAAAGTTCGGCAGTAAGTCCGCCGCTATACTCCCGATACATACGCCAGTTAATCAAGCGTTCCAACTCCGGTTCAGGAACAGGTCGTCGCCAGTTTCCATTACGATTCCATTGACATTCAAAAGCCGTGATTTTACCAATCTTACCATCCTTTATCATTTCTACAGCCTGGTTATAAAAACGCGAACTGTGGTATTGATGACCTGTTTGGAAAATGAGATCTTTACTTTGAGCAGCTTTTAATTTTAAAACATCGTCATATCCCATTGCCAAAGTCTTCTCACCATAAACGTGTTTACCTGCGGCAAGAGCATCAAGTTCAATCTGAGCGTGAGTACTTAATGGAGTAGCTACAAGAACCGCGTCAATATCCTTACTTTCTAAAAGTTTTCGATAATCGGTATACGCTTTAGCCTTGTTTTTACTCCGATTCATTCCATTTTCTAATCGAAACGGAATAATATCACAACAAGCGGTTACATTGATCCCATCAACATCATTCAATATTGAAATGAGTCCGCCTCCCCGATCTCCGGTACCAATTACCCCAAGTCTGATTGGAGCAGCATTATTAATATACTTATTTACATAAGCAAAAGCCGGACTAGCCGCTGATACAGCAGCGGTTGCTAGACCACCTTTTACTAGAAATTCTCTTCTTTTCATACTTAAATTTTTGGTTCCCAACCTGGTTCGTAACTACGGCTCCATAAATTCATAGCTTCACGATCATAAATACGACCTGTTTGATCGTCAATACTAAAACCGTGTCCTACTCGATACGCCATATTTGCATAGTGTACCATCGCCATACTTACTGAAGCATCGTCAATAGGAGCTTTAAGTGTTTCTTTACCGCGTATACTTTCAAAGAAGTTGATCATATGAGCGGTCGATGAGTCACCGCCGCCACCCAGGGCAAGGCCTGATTCTGAAGTTTCAGCACTTTCTTTAATGACTTTACCACCGCGATCCATTAATAGATAATTGCTACGATCTACAAGAACAGATCCTTCAGTACCAAAAATCAAAGTACCTCTTCCTCTACCATAAGTATTGTAGCCATTACGGCTTTTTCCGTCCCAATTAATTACTTTATCATCATCAAAGTTGAAGGTGGCGTACATCGTATCATACATTTCCCATCCATCCTCTTTAAAATGACGCTTTTCAGCCTGTACTTCAGCATAATTCGGAAAGTTCACACCCAGCGCCCAGCGTGCAATATCAAGTTCGTGAGTTGCATTATTACCCGTCTCAGCTGTACCATATTCCCAGCCATACCAATGCCAGTTATAATCCCAGGTTTCGCTGGTATATTCACGTCTAGGTGCCGGACCTTGCCACAGTTCCCAGTCGAGACCATCGGGAACAGCCGCTTTCTTTTGCAACGGAGTTTCACCACGTGTATTTGAATAAAAAGCAATGGCTTTATATGCATCTCCTATAGCTCCATTATGGATTTGGTTAATAATATCTATAGTGTGGCCCGAAGAGCGCTGCTGGTTACCCATTTGCACTTTTTTATTGTATTGTTTTGCCGCAGCAACAAGCAATTCATTCTCATACATATTATGGCTGCACGGCTTTTCAACATAAACATGTTTGCCTGCTTTCATCGCCATAATTGACCCTGGTGTATGCCAATGATCTGGGGTTGCGTTTACAAGCACATCCACATCTTTATCTTCCAGAATTTTGCGAATATCATTTTCCAGAACAGGATTGTAATCAATGTGTTTTTTCACGTTCTGTAATGCATTTAGACGGCTTTTTTCCATCACATCACAGAGATATGCGAGACGTACATTAGCTTCTTTTTTAGCGATGGGTTCGTAATAGGCTCCCACCCTTCTACCAAGGCCGGCTATTGCCACATTAAGTCTATCATTAGCACCAATTATGTTGCGATAACTGCTGGCCGACATTCCCATTGCCGTATTGCTCAAGGCAAGTGCTGTACCTCCCAGTATTGATTTATTTATAAACGATCTACGTGTTGTCATAATTGTTATTTAAAGTTCTTTGATTTTGATATTGCGAAAAGCCACTCGGTCTCCGTGATCCTGAAGTAAAATATTTCCCTTTTTAAAGGTCCCAAAGCCTGGCCAGTCTTTGTATTTACTTTCCTGTACCAGTTGAAGAAAAGCATCAGTATTACGGTCATACTCCAAAACTTTCACGCCGTTTAACCAATGTTCTACGTGATCTCCTTTACTTAAAATACGAGCTGTATTCCATTCACCAATTGCATTAGCCGGTTTTGAAATATCTGCCTGTATAAGGTCATAGAGTGATGCTAAAGTTCGACTACCATCATGATTACCCAATTTTGCATCAGGATGACGCTCATCATCCAAAATTTGATATTCTAAACCTATTGATGAACCTTCACCTTTATTCAACTCGGTATCTACAAAATACTTGATTCCACTATTTGCTCCTTCTGTAATTTTAAAATCAACGCTAAGGTCAAAATCACTGTATTGTTTTGTTGTAACAATATCACCACCAGCGGCAGACTCTGCACCACCTGTTGACTGCACAATAAGATTACCATCTTCAATAAACCATCCACCTTCGGGAAAATGATCAAGTTTACCACCGCGCCATCCGTCAGTAGTTTTACCATCCCAAAGCAATTGCCAACCGGCTTCCTGCTCTGCATCGGTTAAATTATTTTTTGTGCTGAAAGCATCCAGGTTCATTGGAGTGCTAAACTCCTGAGGATTTTCAGTAATAATTCGAATATTTCTCCAGCGAATTTCTTTTCCAACATCTGTTGAATCATTAATACTGTGTACCTGAAGCGCAATGAATCCTGAGGCTGTTTTATCATCAACCAAATGCGCTGCCTCAACACCATTAATCCAGGTTTTAATGGTATCACCTATCGCCTCCACCCGGTATTTATTCCATTCACCCTGTTTAAACGCTTGCTGAGCTTTTGGATTATTATTTAAATTATATAACCAGCCTCTACGAGCTTCGTCATAAATCCCGGCACTCCATGCGCGATCAGATGGGTCAATTTCCACCTGATACCCGTGAACACGACCATTTTGATAAAACGATTTACTATTACTTCGAATTTGAATTCCAGAATTCATAGTTGAATCAACTAAATATTCGACTTCAAAAATGAAATCTCCGTACGATTCATCTGTTGTAAGAAAAGAGTTGGGTGTATTGTAAACTGTAGTGCCTACAATTTCATCACCTTCAACTCTGTATTGTGCTTCGCCATTAAGTTGAGTCCATCCTTCCAGATTTTTTCCATTAAATAAAGCGATCCAGGGCTCTGAGGTTTTGGGTTCATCATTCCTTTTTTTGCAGGAACAGAAGCCTAACAAGAGCATAAAAACGTAAAAAATTGAAATTCGGAAATCGATTGCGTTCATTGTAGAATAAGAATAATTTAATTAGAAACCTTTCAAATATAGGCTATTGAAAAACGTATGACAAAAAATAAAAGACTTAATCTAACTTGCACTTTAATAACCTGACAGAACCTTATTTGGTGGTTGAAATTTACTTCAGTTTTCCAATATTTAAATAGTACTTAAACTAGTTGAGAGAAAAACGAATTGCACCATTATCGGAATTTTTAGTGTCAATAAGACTTCCATCAACCCATATTTTTAGAGAAGACTGGTTGCCTTCTTTTGCTGGATTCCAGTCCTTTTTCCAATAAAAATCGACCGTATGGTCTTTGATTACTAAATCTCCAAGGTAGAAATACTCCCAGGAATCTATTGGCAATAGTGGTGAAATGGTAACAGTACCGTCTAACTGCGGAGCTATCCCTAGCAAATCTGAAATAATTATGTCTGGGAATGTAGAGTGAAAATAATCTGGTACTCCACCAAACTCTTCTCCATCACTTGGGATATACCATTCGCCAATATTCTTTTGATCTTTTCCGTGTAAAGCGGCGAGCTGATTAATGTTATCTAATAAAACCTGCTTATCTCCTTCACTGACTTCATTTTTATAATTTCTCAAGTAATTGGCATAAGCCTTATAAACCACCGAATTCTGAAAAGGCCATCCCCTGCCATTCCACGCATAAGCCTGCTCATTATAATAAGGATGCTGGCGTTCCGCTGTGGTCATTCCCCGGTTGTTTTTAAAACCTTTCTCTGAAGGGAAAAATTTCCAGGCTACATCATATTTTGAATGATCTTCTTGCGGAATCATATTAAAGTACCAGGGTGTATAACCTACAGATTCACGGACTTCAGTCTCAAAATCGGTTACCCCAAACTCATTATCGCCAGCAGACAAGGACATAAAAAATTGCTTTTCATCGCTCCAAAGAATGTCTAAAGTTTTTGTCATTACTGAATTTGCTCGCTCTTCAAACTCAGCGCGTCGATTTTCATTTCCCAGATCGGAATACATATTAGATAAAGAATGTAAATTTCCATATGCATAGGAGTTTATTGAAGGTCGCACTAAATAAAACCAGGGATATCCGCCGTTAAAAGCTCTGGGGAAATTTTTAGCCTGTTCAGAATTTGCTGCCTTTTGAGTTGTACTCCAGCCTAAATAATATTCCCTCCAATTGTCAGTCGTGTATAAATCAAAAGGACCATCACTGGCAATAAGCGCTTCAACCGCTGAAAGACTAAATTCCATACCATCATACAAATCCATGATTTTATACATTCCTGAAGTTTTAGAATCTTTATTTGCCACAGTAAACAATTCATCCCAGACCTGTTGATGCTGCTCCATTGCCGGAAGCATCGATTGCATCCAATTTTTATCTGGGTGTACTTTTAAAAATGCCTCTACTCCATTTACCAACCAACTCGAAAAATGATGACTTTCTGGTCTTGAAAGATTGGTTAAAAAGCTACCGTTCTCTCGCTGATTGAGTCTCGAGGCACTTCCTTGTAGAAAATATTCTGCATACGATTTTAAATATTGAGGATCCTTAACCCAGCGGGCATCATAGAATTGATGTCCTAATGGGCAGGGAATTGCTGCACTGCGAGAAGCATGATTAGGATAACCATAAAACTCGGTATAAACCCAATAATTGGTATCATCTTCCGGATCGCGATAGTCTTTTAAATGTTTAAGCATCATCCAAAAGCGATAATTAAACACCTTGGTAATAATAGTGTCAGAACTTAAAAATACAGGAGTGTTTTTGAGTAGGAATTCAGTATTGTTTGATGATGTAAAAGAACCGTCAGCATTTGGGCGCCCGTCATACCTATTAAACTCTTGAATATCATTGGCTAAATTGGCACTTGCCAATTGTTTAAGTTCGTCTCTTGATGATTCATATAACTTAGTAGAGGAACAACTTAGTATTATTAAAAATAGAATACCACTAAGGCTTAGCTTAATAAATGAAGACATATTAAAATTTTAAGCCAACTAAAATAGAAAACTTTACGAGTTTAACATCAGGAATTTCAAATTAAATGTACACTATACGTTTAAAAATATTTGAATTAATAATTCTCACAAAAGAAAACAATCTCTTTGAAACCTATAAACCTCACTTTCAAACACATACTATTTAACTAAGAATTTCCTGAATTACTTTAACAGTTTTTATTTTAAGATTTAATGGTAATCCGTAAAAAATATCTATTAGTAAGCTTATATTTCACAGATTATTAACACTTAAGCACTTATTTATGAAAAAGGTATTTACACTACTGCTAATTGTAATCTGTTCTGTATCGAGCTATTCACAGGCTTATAACGAGTTAGGAGATTATAAATTTGAATCGGTTGATAGTTATAAAAAAGCTGAACCACAAGTCTTGGAGTGCGCTAATTTTCTTTTTAAAACTTCGGCTAAAAAAGAAGAATTAAAAAAAGCTAACGCCAAAAAATTCATACTAAACTGGATGCAGGGTACCCCAGATTACACCTTTGAATTGGGTAATGAAGTTCTGGAGTTAACCAAAGGAAATCCAGAATTACTAGGTTTATACATGGCTGCGATGTCTAAATTGGTTATCGAAAACTCTGGAACTCCCTTAAATTCTAGCGAATTATATAATCTATCGGAGAAGCTTCTAGTTGATTACTGTGCTAATGAAGAGAATGAGATCAAACCTTCTAAAAAAATTAAAAAGCTAATTAAAGCTAATTGATTATCATTAATAATAACTTTTCCAGAAACACTATTTAAAATTATTAATCTAAAAATTTAGATATATTTAAAGCCATTACATAAATTCTATATGCGACTACTATTACTTTTTACTCTTTTCATTTTTGGTCTAAATCTTAATGCACAGGAAAAACTTATAATTGTAGACCTGGATTCTATTAACGCTAAAGTTTCTCAACTTTCAGCAGAGAATGATTACGAGGGAATACTTGAAGAACTTGATAAAATCAATGTTAATGATACTGCTTATGTAGCTTCATTAATACGAAAATCCTATTACCTGATGTCCTTAGAACGCTATGATGATGCGATTGATAGTCTAGATAAAGGTCTTAAACTTAGTAAGTCTGATATAAGAAGTTCGCTGTATCAAAATAAAGGGGTCTCCTATTTTAAGCAAAAGAAATATGAGGAAGCGATAAACGCATTAGATGAAGGTCTAGAACACTATCCTCTTAATCAATCCTTACTCTACAATAAAGCTGTTGTATTAGAAGGTAAGGGTAAAATAAAAGAAGCCGTTGAATTACTGGAACAGGTAATTACGATCAGTCCGTTTTATTCCAGTGCGTATATCAAATTGGGTAGCATTTATTACAATCAGGAAAGACCTGCACAGGCATTAATGGCTTTAAATATGGCTTTAATGCTAGATCCTGAAGACTCTAATACATTCAGCAGATTACAGGGAATAAACAATATGTTTAGAAATCCCAATGAAAACAAGCGTACACCAGGTCTTATATTATCTGAAGACGATAAGGCATTTGAAGATATCGATTTGATTTTAAGTAACCGCCTGGCGCTTAATGAAAGCTATTTGGTTGATACCGATCTTAATTATCCTTTAATAAAACAGAATCATGCCTTATTAAGTCAACTATCTACTATACAAGGAAAAGGTGGTTTTTGGGATCGAAAGTTTTTGCCGTTTTACAATTGGATAGCTTCTACGGGAAATTTTGACAATTGGTCCTATACGATATCATTTAGTATAGAAAACGAAGAGTATAAAAAGGTCATCGAGAAACATATTCCTGAAATTAAAGAATTTATAAATGTATCATTTAAGCAATGGATGAAAATTCTTAGTGAGGATAATCCATCTCCTCTTAGTGACGAACTGGTTTATTTTGATTATGAAGGTAATCCTGCATATACAGGAGGTATTGGTAAGACCAACGAAGCAGGAAAAGTTATAGGTACCTGGAATTATTATAATGAAAGTGGCAGGTTAACAGCTGTAGGTAATTATGACCTACAGGGAGAACGTACCGGAGAATGGAAATGGTATAATGAACAATTTAAGATTAAAGAAATCAATCATTATGTCGCCGGAAAGATGCAAAATACAGCAACAACCTATCATCCCAACGGGCAACTAAACTTGAAAGTAAACTATAAAGATGGCGAGTTGAATGGAGAATATTTAAGATACAATGAGAAAGGAGCATTAAAGGAAAAAAAGAATTTTGATAATGGTCAAGTATCGGGCACATACTACTCCTATTTTGACGTAGGTGAGGTTTTGCCCGAATTTAAAATAGAATACAAGGAAGGAAAAGTGCAGGATACTGCCAGAGAATACCAGTCTACTCAACATATTTATGCCCTGATGCCATTTAAAAATGGATCGAAACACGGTTTAGAAACACACTATTTTCTGAATGACAGTCTGGCGGCAGAATATGAATATGTTGAAGGAAAACTTCAGGGTCCTTATACTATTTACTTTGATAACGGACAGGTTTCAGAATCTGGTACTTACTCAAATGATCTATATGTGGGTCCCTACAAATCGTATTATTCTGACGGAACCTTACAGGTTGATGGGAATTATGAAGAAGGTGAATTTGATGGTAGCTACACTTATTTTGATACCGATGGTAAAAAATATTACAACTATACGTATAGGAATGGTGATGTTATAGATTACCGCTACTACGCTAAAGATGGTTCAATACTCAAAGAGGGAAAAAGACGCGGCGGAGAATTTTTCTACACGGGCTATACACCTTTTGGTATTAAAGAATCAGAAGGCCTGTACGATGTGGAAGGTGGTAAAAAAGGACAGTGGAAATTTTATCATACTACTGGATATTTAACTTCAGAAGGAACTTTTGAAGACAATCTAACTCAAGGGCTATATACAGGTTTTTATCCTGATGGTACTAAAGAATGGGAAGGAAATTTTGTAGACGATATCTTATCCGGATATTATGTTACCTATCATCGCAATGGAAAAATAGCTTCTCAAGGTGGCTATAAGGAAGGAGCTGAACAAGGAGAATGGCGAACCTATTATTTGGATGGTTCTTTAAGAGCTATAAACTTTTATCATAAAGGCCAGTTACATGGTAAACAGAAAGAATATACAGTAGATCAAAAGCTTGCTTTAATCAGTGATTTTGAGCGCAGTGATTTAAAATCAAATCATTTTTACAACGCAGAAGGTCAATTGGTTCAGGAACTCAATTTTATTGCAACTGCTGATACAGTACTTACGACTAAACATTTCAATGGAGAAAAGTACTATGAAGTTGCTTATAAAAATGGTATCAAACATGGTCCGGCAACGACCTACTACTTTGATGGTAGTGTAAACAATAAAGGAGTATTTCTAAATGGTGTAATGCACGGTAAATGGGAATATTTTAATGAAGACGGCTCTCCACAAATGGTTTTGAATTATACCTTGGGAGAACTTCACGGAGCATTTACCCGCTTTCACGAAAATGGCCAAATTGATGATCAATATAACTATCATTATGATGAACCTGAAGGTATTTGGAAATCTTATTATGAAGACGGAACTCTTTATACCATCACGCATCACGCATCTGGAAAAGAGCATGGCAGAAAAGAATTTTACAGTCCGTTAGGGAAATTACAAATGGTAAGATTTTACGATTATGGAAGATTAATTGGGTACAGCTATCTTGATACCGATGGTAAGGAATTACCCAAGATTGGTGTAGAAAATCAAACTGCCGAAATTAAAACCTATTACGATAATGGTAAACTAGCCCGCTTGATGACTTACGCAAATGGCTTACTCGAGGGCGAATACAAAGTTTATGCATATTCTGGCCAGGTTCTTGAGGAATTTAGTAGTCATAATGATGAATATGAAGGAGTGAAAACTTCGTATTATTTAAATGGTCAGGTTAAAGAACAAGCTGACTATTCTTATGGCGAACTCGATGGGGAATACGTTAGTTATTATGAGGATGGTACAATAAAAGAGAAGAATCAGTATAAAAACGGGATACAAATAGGACCGCGTGAAGTATATGATAATTCTGGTAAAAAAATAAAATCACAACAATTTTTTAATAATGAAGTATATAAACAGCAAACGTTTTAAGCTTGTCCTGCTTCAACTAGCAATGTTAGTTACATCTTTTTCTGCTTCAGCGCAGTATTCCCAAATTTTCAATGAATATAAATCGAAACATCCGGATGCTGTTGTCGTTAAATTGAATCAAGAGACCAATCTTTATATTTCAGTAGAAAATGGACTTTTAGATATTACGCAAAAGAATATTGAAGAGAACTTATATCTAAACGATGCAGCCACTCAGTATTCCCAGCAGTCTCTAGATTTTTCTACCTTTTTTGAGCTTGAAGATATTGAAGCAGCTTCATTAAATTATTCAGACAATAAATACCGGGAAGAAAAAGTATCTGAGTTTAAGACTAAAGACGAAATGGGAGAATCTTTTTACGATGATACCAAATCGGTAAACTTTATCTTTTCAAATCTTAGAAAGGGGTCTAAATCTCAGCTTTCTTACACCCAAAAGATTAAAAATCCACGGTTTTTAATTCCGTTTTATTTTGGTGACTTCTCTCCTATTGCTCGTAATAAATATAGTATTACGGCTGATGCTTCCGTAAAAATGAATTTTAGACAATTCAATACTGAAGGCCTAGATATAAAATTTACAAAAGAAGAAAAGCGCAATAAAATTGTCTATACCTGGGAGCTAAATGATGTTGATGCCTTTGAATATGAATCCAGAGCCTCTACCTATAAGAATGTGCTTCCACACATTGTTCCTATGATTGCTTCTTATGAAGTAAATGGGAATTCGGTACCCGTTTTAAATGAAACCCGGGATTTATACAATTGGTATTATTCGTTAGTAAAAGATGTTAATCAGGATCCTGCAGATACCGAATTGGTTCAACTTACAAATGATCTCACTAAAGATTTAGAAACCGATCTGGAGAAAGTAAAAGCTATTTATTATTGGACACAGCGCAATATTAAATACATCGCTTTTGAATATGCTTTAGGTGGTTTCATTCCCCGAGAAGCAAATCAGGTATTCAAAAAGAAATACGGAGACTGTAAAGACAATTCAAGCATTTTATACGAGATGCTTAAAATAGCTGGGCTTGAAGGTCACCTTACCTGGATAGGTACACGAAGTATTCCGTACAGTTATAAGGAAGTTCCTGCTCCTATAGTGGACAATCATATGATTTTAAGCTATTATGACGGGGATCAAATCTACTTTCTAGATGCAACCGGTCGCTATACTCCTATTACACATCCTTCCTCGTTTATTCAGGGGAAAGAAGCTCTGGTAGCTATTGATGAAAATAACTTTCGCATAGTAGATGTTCCGGTAATTCCTGCGGAAAAAAACCGTGTTGATGATTTTACTCAACTTAAACTCGATGAAGACAAACTTACAGGTCATAGCGAAGTAGAAATTTCAGGATATAATAAAGGAGATTATCTCTATGCTTTAGGTAATTTGAATACAAAAGCTGAAAAAGATCAGTTCTATAACTCGCTATTTCAAAAAGGAAATAACAAGTTCATCATTAGCAATCTTGAAGAGCAAAACAAGGATGATTATGATAAAAAGGCCATTACCAAATTTGATTTCAGCATAGAAGATTATGTAAGCCAGTATGGAGATGAAATTTTTGTGAATCTGAATCTCAATAAATACATCTCTCGATACAAAACCAATGATAATCGCAAAAGAGATATAGAATTCGACTACAAAAGTGAATTTACCTTTAAAACAGAATTTACTATTCCTGAAGGCTATAAAGTTGATTACCTACCAGAAAGCCAGGAATTTAAAAATGACTATTTAAATAGTCAAATCTCCTATACCCAGTTAGACAATAAAATCATCTATGAGCATCATGTAACCGCAGACTTTTTGGTACTGAATTTAGATCAGCAAAAAGAAGTCAACGCGATCATCAAAGATGTTGAAAAGGCTTATAAAGAAGTTGTTACGCTTACAAAGATTTAAACCATACAAATGAAAAACATTATTACGCTAAACATTTGCTTAATTTTAGGTACTACCCTATTTGCCCAGAATTCAACCGTTTTTAAAGACTATACCTGGGATAAAAAACCGAATTATGAAACCAACTTTTCAGACACTACTGGTATTGTAGGATTAAAAGACCAGATTTCGGTAGAGTTTATTTTTGAAGATGAAAACTTTGTTGAATACTTCCTGGAGCACAAAGCCTTTTACCTTAATAGCGATGAGCGCATTGAAGAATATAACCGAATTTACTTACCCTACAATTCAAATTCAGAGCTTCAAATTAATAAGGCTCGTGTGATACAACCTAATGGTAAAATTGTAGAACTCGATGAGTCTCAAATTCTCACTGCAGAAGATGAAGAAACTCAGCAAGCTTATAAGTTCTTCGCTTTTGAAGGAATTGAAAAAGGAAGCATTATTGAATATTACTATGTTGCCAAAAAACGAGTTCCAGATTATTCTGGTAAGCGTATCAGCTTTCAAAATACCTATGATAAAAGAAATGTTGGTTTTGATTTGTACGCTCCTGCAAACCTGATTTTTAAAACTAAAAGCTTTAACGGATTGCCTGTTGTAGAACAGGACACTTTAATGGAAGATAAGAACCATTGGTTTTTTAAAGCAAATGAGATTTTAGGACTTGAAGAAGAAGAACAGGCAGCTTATGATGCTTCAAAAGCTTTTTTAATTTACAAGTTAGACGAGAACACAGCTAACAATGCAAAAGATATTACTTCATATAGTAAAGTGGCTCAAAACATTTACAAATCATATTATGAAGAGATCGATAAAAAGGTAAAATCTAAGTTAGAAGATTTTATTAAAGAGGCTGGCGTAACAACCGCAATGAGCACCGACGATAAAATAAGAACTATCGAGTCATATATAAAAACCAATGTTTACAAAGGTGGCAGTAATGCTGGTAGTGATTTAGAATCGGTTTTAAGCCAAAAAGTAGCTAGTCCGGCAGGGGTTGTACGTTTGTTTATTTCCATTTTTAATAACTTGGGAATCAAACACGATCTGATTTTAACCAGTGATCGCCAAGAGCTAAAATTTGATCAGGAATTTGAAGCCAATACCTTCTTAAATGAATTCCTGTTTTACATCCCTGAGACCGATAAGTATCTCGCTCCTACTGAAGCAGACTCCAGATACGGCTTCCCTCCTGCCTATTGGACAGACAACTACGGACTATATATTAAAGAAGTTGCTTTAGGCGAGTTTAAATCTGCTGTGGGTAAAATTGAATACATCAATCCTGTTGAAGCAGATAAAACCGTAGATGAGATGTTTCTCGACATACAGTTTGATGCTGAAGATCTTACCAAAATCAATGTGAATTTAGATCGTTCATTTTCGGGTTATTACGCATCGTATATGCAGCCTTTTATGGATGTAATTCCGCAAGACAGCAAAGATGAATTATTAGAAGATTTTGCCAAAAACCTGGATGATGGAGCCGAGATTGTAAGTAAGGAAATGATCAATGCAGATCCTGCATTGTTTGGTAAAAAACCTTTACAGTTCATATTAAACTTTAATTCGGAAGCATTTGTTGAGAAAGCTGGTAACCGCTATCTGTTTAAAATTGGAGAGCTTATTGGAGAACAAATACAAATGTATCAGGAAAATGAACGAAAACTTCCACTTGAAGATCAATTTACCCGTACTTATTACCGTACCATTGAAGTTCAGATTCCGGAAGGATATAAAATTGCAAATCCAGAAGATATCAATATGGATCACTCTTTTGTAAAAGATGGCAACGAATTATTGATGTTTAAATCTTCTTATACTCTGGAAGGTTCTATACTAAAAATAAAGGCTGATGAATTCTATAAAGTAAATATTATCAGCAAAGACTTTTTTGAAAGTTACCGAAGTGTGGTAAACAGCGCAGCAGATTTTAATAAAGTCACTTTGGTTTTGGAACCTCAGTAAAAAAATAATATCCAAATTCTAAAAGCTCAAAACTTTGATTTTGAGCTTTTTTTTGAGCATAACTCGTTCAGAAACATCCAATGTAACCGGAGTTACGTATTCTTCATGTAAGTTTTAGGTTCTTTGCCTCACTTATAAATACGTTTTGAAAAAGAAAACCCTAAAATCACTCCTAGTATGAATTGGATTTATGATCCCTGGCCCTGGTATGTATCAGGACCGCTTATTGCCCTAACAATGTTTGCACTCTTATTTGTAGGCAAACAATTTGGAATGTCTTCAAACTTAAGAACCATCTGTACCATTTCTGGTGGACACAAAGCTGCCGACTTCTTCAAATTTAACTGGAAAAAGGAACGCTGGAATCTGGTAGTAATGGCTGGTGCCATTTTAGGAGGCTTTTTAGCTTCTCAATACCTTTCCGATAATACGGTAGAGATAAATCCCGAAGTTGCTCAAAAGCTAGAGACTTATGGTATTAACTCTGCAAATGAAGCCTATTTACCTACTGAAATCTTCAGTATGGAAGCTCTGAGCGATCCAAAAGTATTAGCAATACTAATTGTTGGTGGTTTTCTGGTAGGTTTTGGCGCTCGCTATGCAGGAGGCTGTACTTCGGGCCACGCAATTTCAGGAATTAGCAACCTTCAGGTTCCTTCAATGATTGCCGCTGCTGGCTTTTTTGTTGGTGGTCTAATTATGATCCACTTTATCTATCCCTTAATATTTTAGAAAATGAAAACACTCGTTTATTTAATAATAGGAACCTTTTTCGGTATAATAATGTATAAATCTGAAGCCGCTTCGTGGTTTCGTATTTATGAAATGTTTGAATTTGGATCTTTTCATATGTATGGAATAATCCTTTCAGCAATCGCAGTGGGTGCAACAGGTATTTGGCTTATCAAACGCTTTAACATCAAAACCCTGGGTGGTAATGACATGCATCTTAAACCAAAAAATAAAAGCTTCTCGCGCTATGCATTTGGAGGAATTCTATTTGGGTTAGGTTGGGCACTAGCAGGTGCTTGTCCAGGACCAATGTATGTGCTAACAGGCGCAGGATATTTTTCGATTATTATCGTAGTTGCCAGTGCTGTATTGGGAACATTTGTATATGGTTTACTCAGACATAAATTGCCGCATTAACAGTGATTAAATGTGATCCCTAGACCCTTTTTGATGAAATGCTGTTGATAAAGCCTTCTTATTGAAGGCTTTTTTAATGGGTTAAGTTTCCTATTTTTGCGCTAAAGAAATTGCGATGCTAATAATGGGAATTGCCGGGGGGACCGGTAGCGGTAAAACCACCGTGGTTAATCAGATTGTTCAGGAATTACCAGAGGGTGAAGTGACTGTAATTTCACAGGATTCTTACTATAGAGACAATTCACATCTTAGCTTTGATGAGCGTATCAAAATCAACTTTGATCATCCAAAATCTATTGATTTTGAACTATTATGCGAGCACCTCAATCAGCTAAAAGCTGGCAACACGATCGAGCAACCTGTTTATTCCTTTGTAAAGCACAACCGTACCAGTGATAAAGTCATCACGCATCCGCGAAAGGTAGTAATCGTAGAAGGTATTCTTATTCTCACACATCCGGAAATTCGGGATCTTTTTGACGTGAAAATATATGTACACGCAGATTCTGATGAGCGCCTAATAAGACGTTTAAAACGTGATATCGCAGAGCGTGGGCGTGATCTTGAAGAAGTACTTACCCGTTATCAGACTACTCTTAAGCCAATGCATCAGCAGTTTATTGAGCCTACTAAGGAATATGCAGACATTATCATACCTTACAACCGCTATAACACCGTAGCAATTGATATTGTACGCAGTATCATTAACGAGCGTTTGGTTTAATAAAGTTAAGGATGAACTGGCTAAAAGAGCTTAGACAAAAAAAGTGGTTTCGTATTTTAGGAAATAAATACGGCATCATCTTTATGATCTTTATAGTGTGGATGGTGTTTTTTGACACCAACTCGTGGTTCATTCATAAAGAACTGAACGATGAAATTGATAAGCTAGAAGGCAATCGAACTTATTTTAAGGAAGAAATCAAGCAAGACCGCACACAAATCAATAAATTGAAAGACAGTCAGGAGCTTGAGCGATTTGCCCGGGAAGAATATTATATGAAAAAAGAAGGCGAAGAAATATTTATTATTGAATACGAAGACAGCCTTAAATTGAAAGAGAATGAGTGATCACGCTTCCAATAACCCAGAACATTCTAAAAAATCTGCTTTAGACCAGGCATTAGAAGATTCTATACACAATCGAGAGAATATAAATTCTCTATTTGGTGAATTTGATATTGTGAGCGAAAAAGCTTTTAAACAGCAAATTCAATACGATCTTAAAGGTGCAGATTATAACCAAACTCTGGTTTGGCAAAGTCCGGAAGGCATTAATATCAAGCCCTTTTATCACAGAGAAAGTTCAAACAGTAACAGCATCCCGGGTCAGCCAAATAGCTGGAGTATTACTGAGGAGGTTTACGTTTTAGACGAAAAGCAAGCAGCTAAAAAAGCAAATACGCTTCTTCAAAAAGGAACAGAAAGCATTATTTTTAAAGCTGATGCTGCTTTTGATTCAAAAAAATTGCTGAGTTCAATCATCCAGCCTTTAAAGGAAATTTATTTCAGTTTTAGTTTTCTGGATTCGGCATTTTTGATTTCGCTTTGCGAAAACCTGAAAACTATAAAAACGGAAGCCTATCTTAATCTGGATCCTGTTGGACAGCTAGCATTTACAGGCAATTGGTTTAAAAATCAAATGGAAGATTTAAAGGTTCTAGAAAACATTTTTTTAAACCAAAATCACGATAACGTTATAGCCATTGATGTTACCGGCTATCATAACGCGGGAGCAAACAGTATTCAACAACTGGCATACGCGCTGGCACACACTAATGAATATTTCAATCATTTTGGAGATAAACTGCATCAGCAAACACTTACGTTTAAAGTTGCCTGCGGATCTAATTATTTCTTCGAAATCGCAAAACTGAGAGCCTTACGCCTACTTTATGCATCTTTAGCTGCTGAATACAAGCTACCAGAAACATGTCATATTCTGGCAACCCCGGCCTTACGAAATAAAACCCTTTACGACTACAATACCAATTTGCTTCGCACTACTACGGAAGCTATGAGTGCTGTTCTTGGAGGTGCAAACAATATTTGTAATCTTCGCTATGATGCGTTGTATCACAAATCAAACGAGTTTGGTCAACGCATCTCACGCAATCAACTCTTGATTTTAAAACACGAGAGCTATTTTGATCGGGTGGCAAATCCTGCAGAAGGAACTTATTATATCGAATCACTCACTACTCAATTTGCAGAGCAGGCTTTAGAACTCTTTAAAGAATTGGAAGCTGGTGGCGGACTGATCACGCAATTGATTGATGGTAAAATTCAAAAGAAAATTAAAGAAACTGCGGCAAAAGAACAGGCTCAATTTGATTCTGGAGAAAAAGTTCTGGTAGGTACAAACAAATACCAGAATCCGGAAGATCGAATGAAAAATGAACTCGAACTCTACCCTTTCGTAAAAATCAAGCCTCGCAAAACGCTAATACAGCCGCTTATTGCCAAACGCCTTTCGGAAGAATCAGAACAAAAACGACTTAAGGATGAATAGAATCATATTTCTTTTAGTGTTTTTAGCTTTGACTTCTTGTCAGGAGGCGGTAAAAACCGCAAAAATTATAAGTGATTCTCAACTTGAGACCGTACTTATAGCAGATGAGGGTGTTTATCAAAGTCTTGATAAGGATGCCGTTTCTATTTTCTTACCCGAGAATTTTAAAAGGTATTCGATAAATCAATATCAACAGGAAATTGAAAAAATCGAAGACACAATTCAGGATCCGTTTGTTGAAATGTTTACCAACATGCGCGATAATGTAAAAGGCAACTTTTACCTGTTTTATGATAAAGATGCGTATTCCTTCTGTGCTGTAAACTCGATTCCTTATTTTGATTTTGGTAAACAAGACGCCAAGTATATGCTGGGTATGATCAGAAAAAATCAGCAGGAAGCTACCGGACCGGATTTATTTTTTGATAAAGTTGCTGCAAATTTTAGTGCGACAAAGGATGTAAAGATCTTCAAATCTATTTTTAAATTGTCAAACTTCGATGAAACCCGATTGAATTACAGACACATCTATATTCTGTCAACCCGAAATAATCAGACCTTTCAATTTATTTTTAATACCCCATTTGAGGCAGATTTTGATCCATTTATACGCCGAATGAAAATTTAGTTATGCGCAAAAACCTGCAACATCTTAAACTGAAAACTTTCAAATCAGCAGAAAAGCTTTCCGTAGAAACAGAGCTTGCTGCTGAAGAAATCGCAATTAAAAAACAGTATTCTCAAGCCGATATAGAAACGCTTGATCATCTGGATTTTGCTGCCGGGATTCCACCTTATTTGAGAGGGCCATACAGCACGATGTATGTGCGCAGACCCTGGACGATTAGGCAATATGCTGGGTTTTCTACTGCCAAAGAAAGTAATGCCTTTTACCGTCGTAATTTAAAAGCAGGACAAAAGGGACTTTCAGTTGCATTTGATCTGGCTACACACCGCGGTTATGATAGTGATCACGATCGAGTTGAAGGTGACGTTGGTAAAGCTGGTGTCGCCATAGATAGTGTTGAGGATATGAAAATCCTTTTCGACCAGATTCCGCTAGATCAGATGAGTGTTTCTATGACAATGAATGGGGCGGTTTTACCTATAATGGCATTCTATATAGTTGCTGCTGAAGAGCAAGGTGTAAAACCAGGACAGCTTCAAGGCACCATACAGAATGATATTTTGAAGGAATTTATGGTGCGCAATACCTATATCTACCCTCCTGCTCCATCCATGCGTATCATCTCAGATATTTTTAAATTTACTTCGAAAGAGATGCCGAAGTTTAATTCGATTTCTATTTCCGGCTACCATATGCAGGAAGCTGGGGCTACCTGTGATATTGAACTCGCTTATACACTCGCTGATGGTCTTGAATATTTAAGAACAGGAATCGATGCGGGTATGTCTGTAGATGATTTTGCTCCGCGTCTTTCCTTTTTCTGGGCAATTGGGATGAATCACTTCATGGAAATCGCAAAAATGCGTGCGGCACGAATGCTTTGGGCAAAGTTGGTGAAACAATTCAACCCTAAAGATAAAAAATCTTTAAGTCTGCGAACACACTGTCAAACTAGTGGATGGAGTCTTACCGAGCAGGATCCCTTTAATAATGTGGCCCGAACGATGATTGAAGCTTCTGCAGCTGCCTTTGGAGGAACACAGAGTTTGCACACCAATGCACTTGACGAAGCTATTGCATTACCTACTGATTTTTCGGCTCGCATAGCGCGAAACACACAAATTGTGCTTCAGCAGGAGACCGAAATTACGCGAACCGTAGACCCCTGGGCCGGGAGCTATTATGTAGAAAGTCTCACTCATGAGATCGCCGAAAAAGCCTGGACTCACATTCAGGAAATTGAAGAGCTTGGCGGGATGACCAAGGCTATTGAAAAGGGAATTCCAAAACTTCGTATCGAAGAAGCTGCTGCCCGAAAACAAGCTCGAATTGACAGTGGCCAAGATATCATTGTAGGTGTAAATAAATACCGCCTGGAGCAGGAAGATGACATTGTGACTCTGGAAGTTGACAACGAGGCTGTTCGAAAATCACAGATAGACCGAATTAATCATTTAAAAGCAAATCGAAATAATGCTGAGGTTAGTAAAGTCCTGAATGATTTAACGCAATGTGCGAAGACCGGGGAAGGTAATTTGCTAACTTTAGCAGTAGCTGCTGCCCGTAAACGTGCTACTTTAGGTGAAATTTCTAATGCGCTTGAAGAGATTTTTGGCAGACATAAAGCACAAACCAAATCATTTAGTGGCGTGTACAGTAAAGAAATTAAAACCGATCCAGATTTTGCAAAAGCACAGGAATTAGCAAATCGATTTGCTAAACTTGAAGGCCGTCGTCCACGTATTATGATTGCCAAAATGGGACAGGACGGCCACGACAGAGGTGCGAAAGTTGTTGCAACAGGCTACGCCGATGTAGGTTTTGATGTAGATATTGGTCCGTTGTTTCAAACCCCAAAGGAAGTAGCTAAACAAGCTGTTGAAAACGATGTGCATATTTTAGGTGTTTCTTCGCTTGCTGCGGGTCACAAAACATTAGTTCCCCAGGTTATTAAAGAGTTGAAAAAACTGGATCGCGAAGATATAATGGTTATCGTGGGTGGAGTAATACCACGTAAGGATTATCAATATCTGTTCGATGCAGGTGCCGTAGCTGTTTTTGGTCCAGGCTCAAAAATCAGCGAGGCTGCGATCTCAATTTTGGAAATCTTACTGCAGACTTTTGAAGAAAATTAAGGGTTAGGAAATACAAATCAAATTTTAAAGTTAGAAATGAGCTATACCGATAAAATGCTTCGCGACGATGCGCTTAAAGGAAAAACTATTGTTGTAACCGGAGGCGGAAGCGGTTTGGGAAAATCGATGACCAAATACTTTTTGGAACTCGGGGCTAATGTAGCGATCACTTCCAGAGATCTAGAAAAACTTAAGAATGCTGCACAGGAACTTGAAGCAGAAACTGGAAGTATATGTATGCCGGTACAATGTGATGTGAGGCATTATGAAGAGGTAGAAACAATGCGTGATGCGGTTATAAATCGTTTTGGCAGTATAGACATTTTACTTAATAATGCTGCCGGCAACTTTATCTCACCTACCGAACGTCTTTCAGCAAATGCATTTGATGTGGTTATAGATATTGTTCTAAAAGGAAGTAAAAACTGTACGCTTGCATTCGGAAAACACTGGATTGATAAAGGTGAAAAAAACAAAGCTATTCTCAATATTGTAACCACTTATGCGTGGACGGGTTCTGCTTATGTTGTTCCCAGTGCTACGGCTAAGGCTGGTGTACTGGCGATGACACGTTCTCTTGCTGTGGAATGGGCGAAATATGGTATACGCTCTAATGCGATCGCCCCCGGACCCTTCCCTACTAAAGGCGCCTGGGAACGATTATTACCAGGAGACCTGGCAGAGAAATTCGACCTTTCTAAAAAAGTACCCCTGCGTCGTGTAGGCGATCATCAGGAATTGGCAAATCTAGCAGCTTATCTGGTTTCAGATTTTTCAGCATATGTAAATGGTGAAGTAGTTACTATTGATGGTGGTGAGTGGCTTGAAGGTGCCGGTCAATTCAATTTACTTCAGGAAATACCAGAAGAATTGTGGGATCAACTGGAAGCTATGGTTAAAGCTAAACGCAAGGGTTAATATCTCCTCAGTAAATAATGATCTTGATAAAACCTTTAAAAATTTGGTTTAATTAAAACTATATCCTTAGTTTTAAAAAACACTATTCGACCTATTCAGGTTAAACAAAAACAAACTCAAAAAACGAATACATGAAGAAAAACAATTTTTGGATTTTAGGCATTTGTCTGTTCCTTTTAGGTACAATAAATGCTCAAAATGTTGAAAGCAAGGCCAATGCTTCAACAATCCCGCAAGGTAAAATTCCTGTTGATTCTAATGTGAAAATTGGAAAACTTGATAATGGTCTAACCTATTACATTCGTAATAATGGTAAACCGGAAGATAAAGTAGAATTACGCCTGGTAGTCAATGCTGGTTCCATCTTAGAAAACGACGATCAGCAAGGTCTTGCTCACTTTATGGAGCATATGAACTTTAATGGTACAACCAATTTTCAAAAAAACGAACTCGTTGATTACTTACAAAGTATCGGTGTAAAATTTGGTGCAGATCTCAACGCATATACCAGTTTTGATGAAACGGTTTACATCCTGCCTATCCCCAGCGATGATCCTGAAAAATTAGAAAAAGGCTTTCAAATTCTGGAAGACTGGGCACATAATACAACATTAACCGAAGAGGCTATTGACGGAGAGCGCGGTGTTGTACTTGAAGAATACCGCCTAGGTCTCGGTCCTGATAAGCGTATGCTTCAGGAATATCTGCCTAAAATGCTTTACGGCTCAAAATACGCTGAGCGACTTCCAATAGGTAAAAAAGAAGTCCTGGAAAACTTTGATTACGAGACTCTTCGCAAATTTTACAAAGATTGGTATCGTCCTAATTTAATGGCCGTTGTAGCTGTAGGAGATCTTGATGTAGCCACTTTAGAGCAAAAAATTAAAGATCATTTTGGTAAAATAGCATCGGCTAAAAATCCCCCAAAAAGAGAGTCTTTTGATCTTCCCAATCACGATGAAACCTTTATTACTGTAGCTTCTGATGCTGAGGCTCCCTTTAGTCGTGTACAGGTAATGTATAAAGACACCTTTAAAACTCCGGCAACAAAAACGACACAGGATTATAAAGATTTAGTAGTTCAGGGTCTTTTTTCTACAATGCTGAATAACAGACTTAATGAACTGCGCAACAGTGCCAATCCGCCATTTATTTTTGGATATAGTTATTATGGAGGTACTTATGCCCGTGATAAGAAAGCCTATCAATCTATTGCTCAAACCAGCGAAACTGGTCAATTAGCCGGGTTAAAAGCCTTATTGGAAGAAAACGAACGTGTTAAACGTTTTGGATTTCAGGAAGGAGAATTAGAACGTGCTAAAAAGGATGTCCTTGCCAGAATGGAAAAATCCTATAAAGACCGTGATAAAATGGAAAGTGGTCGTATTGTAGGTGAATACATCAATAACTTTCTGGAAGAAGAACCAATACCAGGAATTGAGTGGGAATATGATTTTTATCAAAAAATCCTTCCTACCATCGATTTAAAGGACGTTAATGGTCTTATTAAAAACTTTATTCATCCAGATAATCGGGTAATTATTCTTACAGGGCCTGATAAAGAAGAACTTGAGCCGGTAAAAGAAGAAGACGTTTTAGCTTTAATTAGTGAAGTTGAAAACTCAGAATTAACGGCTTATGAAGATGAGGCAGTACGCAGCGAATTGATTGAGGACAAACCAACTTCTGGAACAATAGTCTCTGAAGAAGTGAATGCAGATTTAGATTATAAGTCTTTTACCTTGAGTAACGGAGCTAAAGTGACCTATAAAATCACCGACTTTAAAAATGACGAGATCCTGTTTAGTGCATTTAGTTATGGTGGTACCAGTTTATATTCTGACGAGGATTTCCTGGCAACTGTTTATGCAAACGGTGGACTGTCACAAGCGGGAATTGGTGGATTATCGCTTAATGACATGAATAAATTGATGAGCGGTAAAATCGCAGGGGTTTCTCCATACATTTCAAGTAATACGGAAGGTTTTAGAGGTCAGGCTGCTCCTAAAGATTTGGAAACACTTTTTCAACAGGTGTATTTATACTTTACAGATCTTAATAAAGATGAAGAAGCTTATAATTCATTCATTACTAAGCAAAAAAGTTTCTTAGGTAACCTAATGTCGAGCCCAAATTTTTATTACCAAAACGAAATTGGAAAAGTGCGTAATGAAGGTAATCCAAGGTTTAGCGGTTTCCCAACTCCTGAAAAGCTGGATGCTGCAGATTATGATTTGGCGTATCAAAAATATCAGGAACGTTTTGCAGATGCGGGAGACTTCAACTTTTATTTTGTAGGAAATATTGATGAAGCAAAGCTGAAAGAATTTGCCCAAATTTATTTAGGAAGCCTACCGGGTAAGAATAGCAATGAGTCTTTTGAAGTGCCTACGTTCAGACCTAAAGATGAGTATCAAAAAGTTGTTGTGAATAAAGGTACAGACCCAAAAAGTATGGTGCAAATCGTATGGAATGAAGAAACACCATTTGATTCTGAAGAAGTTCTGGAATTAGACGCTTTAGGTGAAGTATTAACAATCAAGCTTATTGAACAATTGCGTGAAGAGATAGGTGGTGTTTATGGTGTTGGTGCAAATGGAAGCCTGCGCAAATATCCTTATAGCAATGCATCATTCAGCATCAGTTTCCCTTGTGGACCTGATAACGTAGATAAATTAACCGAAGCTGCTTTAGCCGAAGTAGAAAAATTAAAGCAAAATGGTCCAACTGCTGAAGATTTAGCTAAAGTGAAGGAGACCTATTTGCAAGAGCGCAAAGACAAATTGCAACAAAATGGTTTTTGGCTATCTATGCTTCAGGAAAAAGATGAAGATGATATGGATATCAGCAGAATGTTGAATTTTGAGACACGCGTAAATGCTCTTACGGCAGACGATCTTAAAGCCGTTGCCAACAAGTATTTGGATGACAGTTACTTTTTGGGTGTACTTATGCCAGAAGTGACCGAATAGCAATTAATCTTTTAAAGTTTTAAGGCTTGCTTTTGAAAATTTTTCAAAAGAAAGCCTTTTTATTTGAATATCATTCAACTAGTAAAGGCTATAAAAATCAAATAACGTCTGTTAACAAAAAGCATTTTATTTGCGGGTTATAAATCGTATTTTCGCCTAATAATTCTCAGATAACTTATGGGCAAAATTATTGCAATTGCAAATCAGAAAGGAGGAGTCGGCAAGACTACAACATCAGTAAATCTCGCAGCCTCACTGGGAGTTCTTGAAAAAAAAGTGCTACTTATTGATGCAGATCCACAGGCCAATGCAACTTCTGGCTTAGGTATAGATGTAGAGTCTGTAGAGTTGGGTACCTATCAGCTATTAGAGCACTCCAGTGCTGCTGAAGATACCATCTTAAAAACTGAATCTCCAAACCTTGATCTTATACCGGCACACATTGACCTGGTTGCGATTGAGATCGAACTGGTAGAGATGGAAGAGCGTGAATATATGATGCGCAAGGCAATACGTCACCTTAAAGATCAATACGATTATATCTTAATTGATTGCGCTCCATCATTAGGTCTTCTTACCCTTAATGCACTTACCGCTTCAGATTCTGTTATTATACCTATTCAATGTGAATATTTTGCACTTGAAGGTTTGGGTAAATTACTTAACACCATTAAAAGTGTTCAAAAAATACATAATAACACCCTCGATATTGAAGGTTTATTGTTAACAATGTTTGATTCGCGTTTACGCCTTTCTAATCAGGTTGTAGAAGAAGTACAAAAGCATTTTGATGAGATGGTTTTTGAAACCATTATACAGCGTAACGTGCGATTAAGCGAGGCACCCAGTTATGGAGAAAGCATAATAAACTACGACGCAGGCAGTAAAGGTGCCGCAAATTACTTAAGTTTAGCCCAGGAGATAATCACAAAAAATGACGCGTAAGCATGGCTAAAGCAATGAAAAAACAGGCTCTGGGTCGTGGTCTTTCAGCATTACTGAAAGATCCCGATAATGATATTAAATCTGCCGGTGACAAAGGAGCAGATAAAGTAGTAGGAAATATTGTAGAGCTTGAGCTTAAACAGATTGAAGTTAACCCGTTTCAGCCCAGAAGCAGTTTTAATGAAGATGCACTTAAAGAATTAGCTTCTTCCATTCGTGAGTTGGGGGTTATTCAGCCTATAACTGTTAGAAAGATTGACTTCGGCAAATACCAGTTGGTTTCTGGAGAGCGGCGTTTTAGAGCATCTAAATTAGTTGGTCTGGAGACCATTCCTGCATACATACGTATTGCAAACGATCAGGAATCTCTTGAAATGGCGCTTGTTGAAAATATTCAACGGGAAGATCTTGATCCTATTGAGATCGCACTTTCTTACGAGCGTCTTATTGAGGAAATCAATCTTACTCAGGAGCAAATGAGTGAACGTGTAGGTAAAAACCGCTCTACCATTGCCAATTACCTGAGACTTTTAAAACTTGATCCCATCATTCAAACAGGAATGCGCGATGGTTTCTTATCTATGGGTCACGGTCGAGCATTGATCAACATTGAAAACACAGGGGATCAGCTTGATATTTACGAAAAAATTATCGAGAACTCACTTTCTGTAAGAGCTACGGAAGCTTTGGTTAAAAATTATAAAGAAGGAAAGGGTATTAAATCCCCTGAAAAACCTAAGCCAACTGCTGTACCCGATTTCATTGAAGACGGAAAGAAAGAATTTGCATCTTATTTTGGTGCTAAAGTCGATGTAAAAGTTGCTGCAAAAGGCAATGGAAAACTGATTATTCCGTTCTCGTCTGAAGAAGACTTTAAACGTCTTAAAAAACTTATCTCTGGTGCGTAAACTGCTTCCAATTCTTTTAGGCCTTTTATTATCAGGCGTAATTCATGCTCAGGATACCGAAGAGCAGGAAGCACCTACGATTAAAGCGGAAGACATTAATGAAACATTTCAGGAATACGATGCCTTAAAACCATCACGTGCTGCATTTTATGCCGCTGTACTACCAGGTTTAGGACAAGCTTATAATGGTGATTATTGGAAAATTCCTTTGGTTTACGGTGCTATAGGTACGGGCGTAGGTATTGCAGTGTACAATCACGATTTATTTCAGAAATATCGAACAGCGTATAAAGATAGAATTGCAGGACGTATCGATGAGTTTACCGAAATTGATGAAGATGGTAATCTCAACCAGATTTTTACTGAAGATCAACTAGTACGTGCTCAGGATTTCTACCGAAGAAATAAAGAACTTTCTATACTTATAACAGCGGGAATATATGTTTTGCAAATTCTTGAAGCAAACGTAGACGCGCATCTTTCTCAATATGATATTGAAGACAGACTGAGCTTTGCCCCTTTTATGGAACGAGATGACTTACAATTCTCAAATACTTTTGGGATGCGCATTACCTATACTTTTTAAACATGAAAATTGCACTCTTAGGTTACGGCCGAATGGGAAAAACCATCGAAAAACTTGCAACCGAACGTGGTCATAGCATAGTTAAAACCATAGATCAAAATGATGACTATGATTTTAATGGAGCAGATGTTGCTATAGATTTTAGTGTTCCTACAGCTGCCGTCGATAATATTTCAGCTTGTCTTAAAGCCGGTATACCTGTAGTTTCTGGTACGACGGGATGGTTAGATAGCTATGACGATATGGTTGCTCTTTGCAAGGATAAAGAAGGCGCATTTATATACGCGTCTAACTTTAGCGTAGGCGTAAATATCTTTTTTGAGCTTAACAAGCAGTTAGCCAAAATGATGAAAAACCTGGAGGATTATGATGTATCGATGACTGAAGTGCATCACATTCATAAACTAGATGCTCCCAGTGGCACTGCCATTACTTTAGCTGAGGGAATTCTTGAAAATTCCAATAAATCAGATTGGGTTTTGGACAATCAGGAGGAGGGTAAGATTACAATTAATGCCGTTCGCGAAGGTGAAGTGCCCGGTACTCACAATATTCAGTATAAAAGTGCTGTAGATGAAATTACCATCGAGCACAAAGCTCAAAATCGTAACGGTTTTGCATTGGGTGCTGTAATTGCAGCAGAATGGTTAAAAGACAAAACCGGTGTATTTAGTATGAAAGATGTTCTCGGTTTATAAGCCCAATTATTTTTTATGCCCTTTCAAAACGTAACACAACAACACTAAATTTGACTTATTTAAAGAAGCTTTTGATAGCAGAAGTCAAAACTTAAAATACTACTTATGACACTTACGCAATGGTTCATATTTTTCCTGGCGGTACAGGTAATTCATTTTCTGGGAACCTGGAAATTATATAAAAAAGCCGACAGACAAGCCTGGGAAGCATTAATCCCGGTTTACAATGCCGTAGTTTTAATGAAAATCATTGGAAGACCCTGGTGGTGGACAATCCTATTATTCATCCCAATCGTAAACCTGATTATGTTTCCGGTTGTGTGGGTTGAAACCGCTCGTAGTTTCGGAAAAAATTCGACAACAGATACTGCTCTAGTATTGTTGACCTTAGGATTTTATCTGTACTACATCAATTATACTCAAGATGTAAGCTATAGAGAAGACAGATCTTTGGTTCCTAAAAGTTCTTCAGGAGAATGGGTTAGTTCGATTTTATTTGCTGTTGTTGCAGCAACCATTGTGCATACCTATGTGATGCAACCTTTTACAATACCAACAGGATCTTTAGAACGCACCTTACTGATTGGAGATTTTCTATTTGTAAGTAAATTTCATTATGGTGCCCGGACTCCAATGACCACTGTGAGTTTCCCAATGGTACATGATACTATTCCAAAACTGGGTGTGAAGTCTTATTTAGACAAACCCCAACTCCCCTACTTCAGACTCCCAGGTTTTCAGGATGTAGAACGCAGCGATATTGTTGTATTTAGTTGGCCTGTAGATACCGTAAATAAGTTTTATGGCTTAGATGATGGCAAGTACTATCACAAACCCATAGATAAAAAATCAAACTACGTTAAGCGCGCCGTTGGTTTACCTGGAGATAGTTTAAAAGTGGTTGACGGAAAGGTTTTTGTAAATAATGAACCTCTTGAATTACCCGATCGAGCTGATTTACAATACGGTTATACAGGTGTTTCGAATGATGGCGGCTTCAACCCTAAAAATCTGTACGATCAATACAAGATCAAACAACTTCAGTATGTGCAGGGGAAACAATTCTTTATACCCGAACTTTCTGACTCCAATGCAGAACGATTTAAGAATCATCCCAATGTTGTTTCGATAGAGCGATTTGTAAGACCAAAAGGCGAAAAAGATCCATCGATATTTCCTAAGGGTTCTGCCAGTCTAGGTAACGTAGATCAAATTGCTTCAGTTTACATTCCGAAAAAAGGTACTACAACACCCATAAATCCTGATAATATTGCGCTTTACAAACGTCTTATCGAGGTTTATGAAGGTGAAGAAATGGGAGAACTACGTGAAGTAAGTATTTCAGGAAATCAGGTCACTCTTAATGGACAACCGCTTACTGAATATACCTTTAAACAGGATTACTATTGGATGATGGGTGACAACCGTCACAATAGTGAAGATAGCCGTTTTTGGGGTTTTGTTCCTGAAAATCACATCGTAGGAAAACCGGTTTTTATCTGGTTTAGCTGGGATAGCAATGGTAAAGGAATTGGAGAAAAAATTCGTTGGGAACGTCTATTTACTACTGTTGGTGGTGATGGTAAGCCGGTATCCTATTTCCTTTATTTTGTGATTGCTCTGGTAGCCTATCTTATAATTTCAAAAGTGATTAAAAACAAGCGTGCCGCTAAGTCCTAAAATCACAATAATAGTTACTGAAAAGCACCAATTCCTTAAGTTTTGGTGCTTTTTGTTTTAAGACCCCTAAAAATTAAGATTTTAACACTATTACCTAGGTATTGCACCAACTGTTCTTTAGTTTACCCCTATGGAAACACAGGAAAAAAACACACAACGTAAAGTAAAAAATAACGATACCGTTCAAGTACATTATACGGGCAAGCTTACTAACGGGCAGATTTTTGACAGTTCGGTAGATAAACAACCCTTAGAATTTCAATTAGGACAGGGTCAAATCATACCAGGTTTTGAGCAGGGATTGATTGATATGACTGTAAATGAAAAGAAAACTGTTACTATTCCAGAAGCTGAAGCCTATGGAGCTGTAAGAAAGGAGTTGTTTCAGGAAGTTCCTAAAAATGACCTTCCATCTGAAATTGATCCTAAGGTTGGAATGGGACTTATGGCAAAAAATCCAGATGGTACCGAGCGTCAACTTCGTGTAGCCGAAGTACGTAATGACAGTATTCTAATTGATGCCAATCACCCACTTGCCGGTCAGGATCTTGTATTTGACCTGGAATTGGTTGATATTAAGTAAGTAGATAGTTAACAGGCATTTAGCCAACTAAAAATTTAAAATCCTGCTGTTTATCGAACGGCAGGATTTCTTTTTTAACAGAAAAATAAGATAATAAGGGCACTATCACGAGATTTTCAAGGTTATAGAGACCTAACTATAATTTTAAAATTAAATGAGAACTTTAAACACTGTCGCTGCTCTTGGCGTGACCATACTTACCGTTTCCTGTGTATCTAAAAAGAAATACACCGAATTACAAAGTCAATACGACAATACCCGTGTAACACTTACTAAAACACAGGTTGAAAAAGAAGAACTCCAGGCAAAATACAATGCCATTGAAAACCGAGTTGCAGACTATAACACCAAAATTAATTCACTACGTGATGAGAATTACCAAAAACTTGATCTTGTAGAGAATCTTGCTGTAATGTCTGAAGAGTCGAAAGAAAAAATGCGTGCGACTTTAAAAAATGCAGATCAGCAGGAATTGGCTCAGGCTAAAAGTCTTGAAGATTCTATGAATCTGGCAATTTCTTACAATCTCAAAAAGAATCTGGATGCAAATGTAACTGCAGATGATGATATTCAGGTTGATATTGATGAGACAGTTGTAATGATTAATGTATCAGACAAATTGTTGTTTAACAGTGGTAGTTATCGTGTAAGCCGCAAAGCTGATGATCTTTTGCAACGTCTTGCAGATGTAATTAATTCTGAACCAGCGATTGAAGTAATGGTTGAAGGTCATACCGATGATCAAACTGTTAAACCAGGAGCTTATATCAAAGATAACTGGGAGTTGAGTGTTCAGCGTTCAACTGCAATCATTCGCGAACTACAGGATAAATATGAAGTTGATCCTGCTAAGCTAATCGCAGCTGGTCGTAGTAGCTATTTACCACTGGTAGATAACGCAACTAAGGAAGATCGTGCAAAGAACAGAAGAACACGTATCATCATTTTACCAAATCTTGATAAATTCTTATCTCTTGTAAGTAGCACTGATTAATCTAGTCTTATGATACTTGTAAAAAGCTGCCAAATGGCAGCTTTTTTTATGAAACGTATTTCACAACAAACTGATTCAATAGAATTTAGCTGTTAAAATCCATCGAACTGCTTTAATTATACCCCTTTCTTTCAGTAACTTTAAGACAATGAGAGTACAGGACACCCCATTATTACAGCAAGTTCGCGAGAAACACGAGCTCCCATTCGGAGTTTTCTATTTTTTTGACAACTTCATCATTTCAGAAATTAAAGAAGGGGTTTTATTTGAATGGGAAAAAGCGGAGGAAATAATTAATCTGGGAATTCAATTTTATGGGAATGAAACCGATCATCTTAATTATATCTCAAACAGAATTAATGATTATTCCATCAAGCCTCAGGATTGGCTAAAGTTTTTAAATATGGGCAAACGCTTTAGACAGTTTGCTGTGGTTACCTATCGCGCCAAATCAATTCCAAACCTTATAATTGAGCGCTTTTTTTATAAAGACACAATCTTAACATTTGATAGTTTGCTGGAAGCTGTTAACTTTATACGCAAACAGGAAAACCTGTCTCCTATTCAAAATTTTAGTGATTTATAAATCTCTATTCTATGCATATACTTTACGAAATTGCTCTTATTTGTGCCGGAATTTTACTGGCTGTTTCAACTCTAAGTCAATATGATGGTAACGCTCAAATATTCAGTAAATCTGCAAATGCACTTCGCCCATTTGCAACTGTTATAGGTGGAGTTTGTTTAATTCTGGGAATTTGGTATCTCATAAGACCTTTCTGTTTCTTCAGAGATCTGGTAAGCATACTTGCTGGTCTAACACTTTTGGGTGGCGCCTTAGAGACTCAACCTTCACTGCATGAGTTTTTCAATAAAGCTTCTGCATTTCTCAATCCGTATCGAGTAGTTATTGGTATTGTTGCGCTTGTAATAGGACTATTGGGATTGCTTAATATCAGTTTCATTTGCTAAATATTTACGTTTCCGACCTATTAAAATTAATTTTCAGGCTTTAAGTGAACTTTGGCTGTTTACGATATTAATTCGGTCTACATTTAGTAAATTAAATTAACCACCGAATGGATCTTGCAATTATTCAAGTCTTTGTAATACTAGCCTTAACAATTGTATTTTTTGTAACCGAATTATTCCCGGTTGACAAAATTGCTATTTTCATCATCGTAGCTTTAACGTTATTTGGTTTAGTTACACCAGAAGAAGCAATAAGTGGCTTTTCAAATACCGCGACTATCACAGTATTGGCTTTGATGATTCTTGCGATTGCTCTTGAAGATAACGGTGTTATAGCCTGGCTTGCTCAGGGTCTACAAAAGCTAAGTATTCTTCCTCTACTTCTATTAATCCCTGTTTTTATGTTTATAACTGCAGGAATTTCTGCTTTTATAAGTACGACAGCCGTCGTTATTGTTTTTATCAAAATTATATTTCAACTCACAGATCGATTTGGTATTCCTTCCGGAAAATTATTGCTTCCGGTCTCTTTTGCTGGTATTCTGGGAGGAAGCTGCACCCTAATGGGGACTTCAACAAACCTCATAGTAAATTCGATATCCCAAAACAGAGGTGTTGAACGTCTTGACTTTTTTGAATTCGCCTGGCTTGGAATCATTTTTCTAGTTATTGGAATTCTAGTAGTTAGTCTGGCATCACGTTTTCTACCTTCTGGCAACGCTTCTGAAAATTTGGAAGACGCCTATAAACTTGACGAACTTATTACTACCCTAACGATTACAGCAGATTCAAAACTGATAGGTGAAGCAATAGCAGACTCTACACTACTTAACAATGCTAATGTGACCTTGCTAAAACTGGTACGAAATGGCGTTATTACTAATGCTCCGGGCAAATACATTAGCCTTTTGGAAGGAGATAAACTGGTCTTAATGGCTGATATCGACACTATAAGTCGAATTTCAGCGGAAGAAGGACTTACTCAACGTAAAACCGAAGTTATAAATCCAAAATCAAAAGATTCTGAAGATACAGCAATACAACTTGTTGAAGTTTTGGTACTCCCAGGCTCTACGCTTATTGGAAATTCGTTATCTGGCATCAAGCGCTACAAGCTTGAAGGAGCATTACCTGTTGCAATCAAAAAACGTAGAAACATTAGAAACACTACCGAACGGCTCATACGCAAAGATCTTGACCAGATACGCATCAAATCGGGAGATCGTATTTTGCTAGAAATTACACAGGCCCAAATGGAAAAACTGGAACACGTTGAAGGTATTGCTGTTCTAAAAACCCATGAATCTTTATTGAATACAGATGCCAAAACTAAGTACATCACTGCAGCAATTCTAATCGCTGTAGTTGGCCTTGCCGCTTCTGGTATTCTAACCATTCTCGCGAGTTCTTTAACTGGAATTGGGTTACTTCTCGCAACCAATTGTCTGCAAATGGATAAAATTTATCACAAGGTAGATTGGCAGATATTTTTCCTGCTCGCAGGTATGATTCCTTTAGGAGTTGCAATGACAAATAGTGGTGCAGATGTTTGGTTATCAGAACAATTACTGAATTTATTTGAAGGAAAAGATAACCTCTTTATTTTAGGAGCTTTGTTTGCTATTACTATGATTCTCAGTGGTTCTATCTCAAATAATGCTACAGCTGTGATAATGACACCAATTGCAATAACTGTAGCTTCAGGACTTGATCTTTCTCCAAAACCATTTATACTCGCCGTATTATTTGCTGCCAGCTTCAGCTTTTTTACTCCGGTTGGATATCAGACAAATACACTCATCTACAATTTAGGAATTTATAAATTCAAGCATTTTTTAATAATTGGTGGGATACTTTCTGTAGTTCTCGGAGTTACAGCAACTTTCTTACTTTCAGCAATGCTATAAACAAAAAAGCAGCTATCCAAAAAATCAGATAACCGCTCGTTTATAATTGATGAATGTAGATCATATTCAGGTTTCTCTTTGCGGGCACATTTCATTAATAAAACGAACTAAGCCTGCTGCTTTTCAAACCTTCCGCCACCTAAGCAGCCGTTAGTCCAAATAATTTCTGAATACAAAGAACTTTTTGATTGATGTTATATTAAGTAGACGCACCAGTATAATTTTTGTTACACCTACTTTCAAAATTTTTGTTGTTAAACTAATGTAAACCAGCATAGCTATCTGTTTAGATTACCATTACCTTTGTTTTTAAAGAAAAATCCTTTGAAAAATAAGCCTAACACTTCATTTAAACACAAGGCATTTACCGTCTTTATAAAAACCTTAAAGTATATTGAAATTGGTTTCCGCTTTGCGGCTTTAAAATTTCATACTGCTGTAAAACGTAAATGGGTTCGCTACCCACTTATGGTAATGGGTTCTCTCTTTTTCCTCTTCTCGCTATTCTTTTTAAGTATTTATATGGGAATGTGGGGGAAATTGCCTACTAAATATGAACTTACTCACCTTGAGCAGTCACTGGCAACTCAACTGGTTGATCGTAACGGTGAAAATATTGGTAAGTATTACATATTTGACCGAAGACCTATTGGGTTTGAGGAAATTCCTGTACATCTTAAAAATGCTCTTATAGCAACTGAAGATGCCCGTTTTTATAAGCACGATGGGGTTGATAAATTGAGTTTATTGCGTGTGTTTTTCAAAACATTGTTGATGCGAGATGAATCCTCTGGTGGTGGAAGTACGTTAACACAGCAACTTGTAAAGAATATTTACGGCAGACCAGACTCAGGCACTATGGGGCTCGTAATATCAAAATTTAAGGAATTTATTGTTGCACAGCGTATTGAAGAAGTCTATTCTAAAGACGAAATCATAAACCTGTACTTAAACACCGTTCCCTTTCCTGATAACACCTTTGGAATAGAGAGTGCCAGCCAAAAGTTTTTCAATAAAAGTACCGAGCAACTCACGCTCAATGAAGCTGCAATACTGGTAGGTACATTAAAAGCAAATAACAGCTACAATCCACGGGTTCATCCTGATCGAGCTAAGAAACGCCGAGATGTTGTTATAAATCAAATGTTGCGCTATAAGTACCTCAAAGCAAATGATACCATTGGAATGGAGCGCGACACTATTGTGCTGAGCTATCAGGAGCGTAGTGATCTGGGAATTGCTCCTTATTTTAGAGAACTTATTCGCAAAGAAGCTACAGAGTTACTAAAAAATTACTCTAAAGAAGATGGAAGTTCGTACGATCTGTATCAGGATGGCTTAACGATTCATACAACGCTAGATAAGCGAATGCAGCAATATGCTGAGGAGTCTATGCGCGAACATATGGCAGCATTACAATCTCAATATGAAAAAGCCTATGGTAATTATGCACCGTGGATGCGAAAAGAGATTTTGCAACCTTCTCTGGAAAAGCTTCCTTATTATCAAAAGTTAATAAAAGATAGTATAACCGGTCAGGCCTTAGAAGATTCATTAAATCTCAAAAAAAGCAGAAAGATTTTTGACTGGAATACTGATGAACTTACTCAGGATATTTCAGTTAAAGACAGTCTTTCTCATTATCTGGCATTACTTAATTGTGGATTTATAGCTATGGATCCACAAACAGGTGGAGTTCTGGCTTATGTAGGAGGAATTAACTTTGAAAATTTTAAATACGATCACGTAAGTCAAAGTGAGCGTATGGTGGGATCTACTTTTAAGCCTTTTGTTTATACCTCTGCTTTGGAGCAACAAATGGATCCGTGTACGTATTACGACGGAGCTCGCGAGGTTTACCATTTTAATGACAAAGTATGGTCTCCTTCAAACTCAGGAGGTGAAGGTCAGGATTTAAAGTATTCTCTTAAAGGAGCTTTGAGTAATTCTATCAATACAGTTGCAGTAAAAGTTATTTTGGATGTTGGTATTGGCAAAGTAATTAATCAGGCTAAACGTATGGGCATAGATTCAAAACTCCCATATGTACCTTCATTGGCTTTAGGAACCGCACAGATCAAAATGCGAGATCTTGCCTCGGCATACACTTCATTTGTAAATCAGGGAAAACCCGCTAAGCCTTATTATATAACGAAAATCGTAGATCGTAGCGGTCGTGTAATTGCTGAATTTCAGCCTAATGTGGCTGAAAAACCAGTAATGCGAAGTAGTACGAGACAAACTATGATAGAAATGATGAAGGCAACTGTAAGTGAAGGTACAGCAACCCGACTAAGGTATACATATAAATTGAAAAATGATATTGCCGGCAAGACGGGAACCACTCAGGATAATAAAGATGGTTGGTTTGTAGGGATAACTCCTTCACTTGTTGCCGTGACCTGGGTAGGTAATGACGATTACCGAATAGGATTTAGCAGTACAGGCCTTGGAGCAGGTGCAAATTCTGCTCTGCCGATTTATGCTAAATGGATGCAACGTCTAAACGCAGATACCAGTTACGTTGCCATTACTCAGCAAAAATTCAGAAGTCCTTCCGCAGATGTAGCCAGTGCGATGGAATGCGCTCCAATTATTCGTGATAGCACTTCTCGAGTTCAATCATTTTTTGAGTCGATTTTTAATAATCAGGAGGAAAATTACACTAAGGAAGTTTATCTCGATGATCGTGGTAAGATTTTAAAAACAGTAAAACAGCCTGAAGTAACCGAGCCAGAAGTTGAAGAAGCAGATGATGACGAAGGCAACAATGGTGGTTTTTTTTCGTTCCTAAAGAGCAAGAAAAAGGACAATGATAATGAATAATGCAATAATTAAACAATCTGGAGTAAACCAAATGTTAAATTACTACTAAAAGTGGTTAATTAATTTGATTTACGAGATATCCATGTTATACTACATTTTATTTACTCTAAAAAACAAATTTTTATATGAGACAACTCAAAATCACCAAGCAGGTAACTAATCGGGAATCGAAATCTTTAAATACCTATTTACAGGATGTAAGTAAGCTCGATATGATTACCGCTGATGAGGAGGTCGAGTTGGCACAACGCATTCGTGAAGGTGATCAGGTTGCTTTAGAACGATTGACGAAGGCTAATTTGCGTTTTGTGGTTTCTGTTGCAAAACAGTATCAAAATCAGGGATTGAAGTTACCAGATTTGATTAATGAAGGTAACGTTGGTTTAGTAAAAGCTGCAAAACGATTTGATGAAACCCGTGGTTTTAAATTTATTTCTTACGCGGTATGGTGGATACGCCAGTCTATTTTACAAGCGATTTCTGAGCATTCTAGAACTGTTCGTTTACCGCTAAACAAGATTGGTACTATCAGTAAAATCAACAAAGCCTTTTCATACTTAGAGCAAAGTCTTGAGCGTCCACCATCTGCATATGAGATCGCAAAAGAATTGGATATGACGGTAGCTAAAGTAAAGTTAGCGATGAAGAATTCTTGTCGTAACCTTTCTATGGATGCTCCTTTTAAAGAAGGTGAAAATGACTCAAACCTTTATGATGTATTGAAATCTGGTGAGTCTCCAAATCCTGATGCAGACCTGATGCAGGAATCTTTGGGTACTGAGATTGAGCGAGCATTAGAAACTCTTTCTCCACGTGAGTCAGACGTAATTAAATTGAATTACGGCTTAGGTGGTGAACAACCTCATACGCTACAGGAAATTGGTGAAATGTTTGACTTAAGTCGGGAGCGCGTACGTCAAATTCGTGAAAAAGGGATCAGAAGATTGCGTCATACTTCTAGAAGTAAAGTCTTAAAAACGTATTTAGGATAGAAGATCTTCTTATAAACTAAAAAAAGCCCTGCATATGCAGGGCTTTTTTTATGGATTGAACTTAAAGCTTATTCAATTACAAGACTAAATGTCTGCGCGATATCAGTTTCTCCACCTGCATTGGTTAAATCACCAGTGCTTACACCAGATGCATCTTTATTTGGTTCGTGTCTCAAAGTTAACGTAAATGAACCTGTTGAAGCTGTACCAGCCTGCAATATAAATTCGAGACCTACAGGATTATCATTACCATTACTCAGATATTGATTTTCACTATCATCGTAGGTTACGGTTGCATTTAACCCTCCGGTTACCTGATAAAAGAATTGGTGTTCATCTGCCTCTTCAATTATTTCTTCATTTATTACTTCTGCTGGAGATTCTGTCTCGTTCTCAAGAACAGTACTACCTGAATATCTCATTCCGGCTTGTAATGAACCAGAAACATTTAAAACAGGAGCGTTGGGACCATCACCATCTAAATCTCGTGACGTTAAGGTAACTGTTGAACCGGTTTCAGGTACTAAGGTTACTGTAACTGTAGTTATAACTTCTTCTTCATTAATAAGTTGAGGAGTTCCTTCATCATCAGAGCAAGAAGTTAGACCAATTAGTGTAAGAAGTATTAGACTTGATATTTTTAAAGTTTTCATATGTTTAGTTTTAATAATTAAGTTTTAATTGAATTTTAAAATTTCTACCCAAATCGTCGGCAAAATAACGCTGACGATTGAGGTAATCTTTATAGGCTGTATTTAAAATATTATCTACAAACAAGCCTACGGTTAATGTAGATTGGTTAAGCACTTTAAATTCTGCTGAAGATGCTAAATTGAATAAACTGTATGCATCAGGAGATTCACTAATGTTTACTTCTCTGGTAACTTCAACGCCCGATGCATCGATAAATGTTACTTCAAAATTGTTGTTTGGAAAACGATTTTGCTTAAAAACGCTTTGATTACGAAGAGAAATATTCAAATTTTTCCATTCCGCTTTGCGAAAAGAAAGTGTTGTATTCACATTAGGAGCAGGCATATCTATCAACGGTCGGTCACGATCCAAATCTTGGCCATTTACATAGGCAAAGGCAGTCGAAAGATCAAACTCATCATTAAAATAATACGCTGCTCTTACATCTATACCATACAAACGTGCATCAACCTGTCTATACTCATAAACCGGAAAAGCTCCTCTGTTTGTGTATTGAAGACCTATGGGTTCAAGAATAATGAAGTCATTGATGCGGTTGTAAAAGGGGTTTAGACCAAAGTTAAAACCACCCGATTGCCCGCTTAGTTCTAAGCTTGATTTAAAAGACTGCTCTTGTTGAATACGCAAATCACCCAATTCAATAATCGCTGCAGAATGGTGAAGACCATCACTAAATAATTCAGCTGCATTGGGAGCTCGTGAAGCCGAACTAAAATTGACCTTGGCATCCCAATTATTTACAAATTGGTATCTGGCTCCCAGAGTTCCTGAAAAATTGTGGTAATCAAACACAGGATTAACCAATAATTGATTATCGTACTCTTCAACAATCAGATCTGAAAAATCTGCCTCGTAGTCGCGTTCTTCCCAGCTACTGTTTAGATAAAACTTTTGAGCATCAATCTGGCTGTAGTCATATCTAAAGCCACCATCCACTGTAAATTGTGGACTGAAAGCATAGCTTCCGGTAGCATAAGCACCCAAAGAATACATTTCATAATCTGGAATCAAACGTCTAATTCCTGTAAATGGATTCGGAAAATTTTCCTGATAACTGCCTTCCACACCAAAATCGCCTTTAAAATCAGACTTCGCATCATAGGCAAAATTTGCTTGCAGCGTATGGGTGGTAAGCTTTAAATCAAGACTCGGTTTATCGCGATCATCTCCTCTTCTAATATCAAACTCCTTTCGGTTATTTTGTTGAAAGGAATAATCAAGCGTTAGTTTACCGGCATTCTCAAAACGTTTAAATAAACTCACTTTAGCCAAATGATGACGCACGTCCTGTTTGGGAGCATTAATATCATAGGTGAAATCTGCAATGTAATTTGCTTCACCACTATTAATTGCCCGCTCCAGGTCACTCACATTACCAATATGACTCGCTCTTAAAATCCCTATCTCAGCATCGTACATACTGTAATAGGCTTTAAAACCATACGAGAATTTATTAAGTCCCAATTCCAGTGAAAAATCATTTTCAGACACACCTGTATTAGACAATACATAATCAGGAGCAGTACGATCTCCAGACCTTTTTCGGGTACCCTGACCTTGGAAGTAGAAACCACTCTTATAAGCTTTGATCAAATTTGTGGTTACACCATAACCTCTTCCATTTGATGCGGCACTTAGAATAGTTTTACCGTAAAGCGTATCTTTTGAAGGAGCCTTTGGCGATTCTGTTATAATCACACCACCTATAGCATCGCCACCATAACGCAGAGCACTCGCACCTTTAACCAAAGTAACATTTGCTGCGGTATTAAGATCAAGATTAGGAGCATGTTCTACTCCCCATTCCTGGTCTTTCATACGTGTGCCATTATTTATAATGAGCACTCTACTGCTGTGTAAACCTTGAATTACTGGTTTTACAACTGTACTACCCGTATTTAGAGAAGAAACTCCAGGAATTTCTCTAAGAGCATCACCTAAACTGGCATTGCTGAAGTCTTCCAAATCATCTGTATGCAAAATGGATTCAGAACTTGATGCAGAACCTTTATGCAGGTTCTGTCCCTTAACGGTGACAGCGTTGAGCTCTTCGGTATGATGTTCCAGTTTAAAATCTCTTTTGAGATCGCCAGTAATTTTAACCGTAAACTCTGCCACATCGCATTCAGGATGCGTGATGGTTATGGTGTAGGTGTCTGCACACAGGTTGTCAAAAGTATATTTGCCATCAAAATCTGAAAGTGCATATTTCTGATATCCATTTATGCTCAGAGTTGCATTTGGCAACGCCTGACCATCATGAAAATCACGCACAATACCACTCAGCGTATATTGGCATTCTTGCGCCTGTAACTGTAGAGAAAATACAGATACAAACACTATAAATAAAAATTTCATAGTGAATCTAAATTTCACTTCTTATCGATAAAGAAATGATTATCAGTTTTTTGAATACAAATGTGTATCGATTAAAATCGAGGCACACGTGTTTTAAAATTGTTTTTAAACTGATAAAACTGGTGGTGCCTTATTAAGCGATTTCCCCGTAAGAACCGGGATGTTCTTAGTAAGATTGTAAAAGAAAGTCTTTTGAGACGAATCTATTAAAGCTTCTGGTGCTTCAATACTACTATAAGTCTCAGGAATATAAAAGTCAGAATGATTTTTATGCTTTTGACTTAATAAACAAAGTTCACAATGATGATTATTCAAATCATTTGTGTCGTGAACATACTTATGTAAGTCAGCCACTTTAAAAGCAAAAACAGCCATTACCAAAAAGGTACTTATAACTATTTGTATGTTTTTACTTTTAAAAATCATTTAGGGTTGACTTCTCTGTCGAATATTTAAATTTTCTGTAGTAACGTAAAAATTAAAAAACACCTCTGTACAGACCATTTTCAAGGCAAAATAAAGGCATTTATATCAAATTTCTTATTGATTAACTTAAATTTTACAACAATAATCTGTTACCGATGATTACTTTCAAAAAGAAATATGGCTACGAATCTTTTAATAACAGAAAATTGCTTCAAGTATTACCCTCCAACTATTGAGCAGGAACATTAGCATACATTTGACTCAACTTAAGCCTTAATTTACGCATATAGTCTTCCTCAAGCCAATCTTTATAGTTTTTGGTGTTCTTCATGATGCAATACGAATACAGCCGTATTCTATATTGAATTTCTTCCTTGAGTTCTCTGGCAAGAATGCGGGCGTCAAAAATATCTTCAGTATTCTCAAATACAATCCGAGCATGTTGATCAATTGATCGCTCTAAAGCTTCTTTAGATTTAAGTCCTTTTGCAAATACTTCTTCGTATTCCTTTTTAATGTCAAACTCAATATCCTTACTGTTGCTAAATTGCTCGCGTAACTCAGGGGGCATCACATACTCAAAATTACGCTCAATTTCTTCGTCACTAATCAGGTTTTCGAGATAGAAGTCAGGATACATAAAAATATCATTCCAATCCATTGGCGCATCCCAAAGTCCAAAACGAGCCATATTATTCCCCAAGTCAATCACCTGAAAGCTTTTCTTATCAGGCAAAATGCGAGAGCCGCGACCTATCATCTGGAAATAAAGCGTTAAGGATCGTGTTGCTCTGTTAAGTATAATTGTTTCTACTGAAGGTTCATCAAAGCCAGTTGTAAGAATACTTACCGAAGTTAATATTGCATCTGGTGTATTCTTAAACCATTTTAAGATGGCCTTTCGCTCTTTATTTGTATGGGTATTGTCTAAATGTCGCACATCATAACCAGCCTCTTTAAAAGTCTCGTAAACGTATCGGGAGGTATTAATACCGTTATTGAAAATAAGCGTTTTAGTACCCTTTGCCCGTTCTTCATACGATGCAAGCAATTTCTCCTGCATACTATGGTTGGTATATAATATTTCAGAAGATTTTACTGTATAATCTCCATTAATACCCACTTGCAACGTTTTTAAACCAACATCATAGGTGTGTACTTCAGCCTTTGCCAAGAAACCTTTTTCTATTAATGAACCAATGCTCTCTCCGATTATGAGTTTGCGATAGTTATCTTTCATTGGCAACTTCACATTAGAACTCAATGGTGTTGCCGTTACTCCTAGAATAAAGGCATCCTTAAAGTAACTGAATAACTTTCTAAAGGAATTATAGTGAGCTTCATCAATTATAACCAGACCTATGTCTTTAATATCTATTTTCTCGTCCTGCAGGCGGTTATTAAGTGTTTCAACCATTGCTACGTAACACATATAATCTTCATTGCCCTCAAGACTTTTGACCTTGCTATTGATGATCATATTGGGAACATTAAAGGTCTTCAGCATTTTAGAAGTTTGGGAAGACAATTCTATACGATGCGTTAGAATTACAACCTTTTTCTGCTTTTGAGCTATATAACGTCGAACGATTTCAGAAAAAATCACAGTTTTACCCCCACCGGTAGGCAGCTGATATAGTAAATTGAAATCATCGGGCTCTTCCTCCATTATTGAGAAAATCCTGTCGAGATCTTTTAACTGGTAGTTGTATAATTCTTTTCCGCTATTTGAATCCTGCTCGTGCGCCATACTGCTTATTAGTAGCTCTGTTTATGTTGAATTTTGCAAAAATAAGGGATTTTAGGGGCTTCTCGCAGGATTAGATACGGAATTACCGATTTAATAATTATGACTGCCTATTCTATAAAATCGACAAAGTCTTAATGAATATTTCAACATCCTTATATACTGCATCTTAAGATTACAGGGATATCTTAAAAAAATGCAGCTTTGAATTTGAAAAAAAAAGCTTCAAACCGTTACCTTTGCTTCTTAAATAAAACCCATCGATTTTGAAGAATCCAAAAGCACAGAAACTTATACATAAACTCATAGAAGAAATTGAGTTAAACGGAATCATTACCAATACAGTTGTTGCCGATCTTAAAGACCTCAGACCCTATGCGGTTGATGAAAAGCGTCCACTATTGGCAAAAACCATTCGCTTAACTTTTGAACATATTGAAGAATATCAAACTTTTGATATTCCGATCCCAGAAGAGGAGCCTATTGAAGGTTATGAAGAATTGCTTGAGGAAGATACTCAGGTTGAACCACAGGAAAGTCTTTTATACTTATTAAATTTAATTGCTGAGCCAGAAAATAAAACCAATCGTCTTGATTTAAGAGCTTATGTTGAAGCTATGCAGGAATATGCCGAAGAGAACTAATTAAATCCTGTTTCAGTAAATAAATAAACAAAAAAGACCGCCTGTAAATTACAGGCGGTCTTTTTTTAGGGTGTAGTTTAACCTTTATAAAAGCTTCACTATTTCTGTGGCGGCTTTGAAGGGCGAACTTCAATTTTACTGGGTAGTGTGCGTGGATTCATTTTTAATAGATCTACTATTAGTTCTCCAATATCTTCACTTTGTATTTTCCAGTCATCTTTTTTAGTTGGTTCATTACCATTAAAATGAGTAGCTACAGAACCTGGCATTATGGTAGAAACTTTAATATCATCCTGTCGCAAATCGAGCATTATAGCCTGAGTAAAACCAGTTACCCCAAATTTACTCGCGTTGTAGGCGCCTCCTCCTGCAAAGAAATTAGTTCCTGCTAGACTTGAAATGGTAAATATGTAACCCTTTGACTTTTTGAGTTCATTAAGCGCAGCTTTAACACTGAAAAAAACACCCGTTAAATTGGTATCAATCGTCTCTTGCCACTCATCGATTGTCATATCTGAAATACTGGCAAAATGACCTAATCCGGCGTTAGCTACCAAAACATCTAGCTGGCCCCATTCCTTTAAAACTGTATCAACAGCCTGCACCTGGCTATCCATTTTACGCACATCGGCTTTAACACCTATAGCTTTACCTTTTCCTTTTTTATTTAAATCAGCGGCAGCTTTTTCCGCAGCTGTTAAATTTCGGCTGGTTATAGCCACGTTCATTCCGAGTTCAAGCAAAGCTTCTGCAATACCTCTACCTATTCCTTTTGTCCCACCAGTAATGAGGGCTACTTTATCTTTAAATTTATCCATATGTTAAAATTAAGCGGATTTTATCAGTAGTTGCTAAGCCAAATTTTAAAGTTTTCCTAAATCTTGTATTCAGTCATCAGATAGTAGATTACATCTTTGTTAGGCGGGGCTTCTTGGAATATATTTGCAAAAAAAGTAAATGTCTCAACACCGGAAAACAGAAAAAAAATCTCGCATTAAATTGCTACACCAGTATTATAAATACACTGGTTTTTATTCTTTTTTGGGAGGCAGCCTTAAGAAGGCTCTTACTCCGCTTATAGTTTTTGTGGCAATTCTTGTGGGAATTCATTATTTCGTTATTGACATTAACGACCTATTGGTAAAAATGACCAATACTTTCCCTCCTTTTTGGGTTTTAACCGTTTTTTTCCTATCAGAAAGTATATTGGGATTAATTCCGCCAGAGATTTTTATAGCCTGGAGCGATAAAATGCCAGATCCTGTACTCTATCTGTCATTAATAGCAATCTTATCTTATGCAGGTGGCATTGTAAGTTATTTTACAGGTAGAGCTGCTACGCGAATCCCTGCAGTGCACGAATATCTGGAAGTTAAGATGGCAAAACACCTTAAAAACGCAAGCAAATGGGGAGGCTTTTTGATTATTGTAGGAGCGACTTTACCCGTTCCCTTTGCCATAAGCAGTCTTGCTGCCGGAATGATCAAATATCCTTTCATTAATTATCTGCTTTTTGGTTTATTGCGTTTTGTTCGCTTTGCCGTTTATGGGGCTGCAATTTTTAGTATGGTTTAATGATAAAAAGTTTTAAAGTAATCGCGATTTTAGAAGGTATTTCCTTTTTGGCTATTCTGTTTGTAACAATGCCGCTTAAATACCTTTTTGAAATGCCCTATCCTAATCAAGTTGTGGGAATGGCTCACGGCTTTTTATTCCTAATTTACATTGTGCTGGCATTTTTGGTTAAAACCGAATTAAAGTGGTGTTTAAAAACGCTTTTAATAGTTTTAGCTTGTTCCATAATTCCTTTTGGTACATTCTGGATGGAGCGTAAATACTTAAAGAATCAATATTGATATTAAATATGAAAAACCTAATCCTTATTGCACTCCTGAGCATCACATTTGTTAATGCGCAAAGCGAGAAAGCAACCTTGATAAAGCTTGATACGCTAAAGGATGGTTTCGCATATGATATACGCTATGCCAGTACCAATAATTTTTTAAAAGAAGCCTTTTACGATTGTGCCGCTTGTTATCTAAGGCCGGAAGTCGCTGATGCACTTAAAGAGGCCAATCATTATTTCTGCGAAAAAGGATATCGTATTGTTCTTTTTGATTGCTATAGACCGGTAAGTGCTCAGAAAAAGATGTGGGCTGTTTACCCAAACGCACAATATGTTGCAAACCCCTACACCACAGGTTCTGTTCATAACCGTGGAGCTGCAGTTGATATCAGTTTAGAAAAACTTGATGGTACGCCAGTAAATATGGGAACTGATCACGATTTCTTTGGTAGGGAAGCGCACATTGACAATACCGATTTACCACAGGAAGTTCTTGATAACAGAGCTATTCTTCAGGAAGGAATGATTCGGTTTGGTTTTGAAACCATCCGTACAGAATGGTGGCATTTCAACTTCAAGAAAAATTATAGTTTTGAGATAATCAACTATGATTTTGAATGTGAAGACTAATATTTTTGATATTTATCAAATTTTGCTAATCCTCTAAAGATCAGTTCCGAATACAGAAATATCTTCATCAAAATTTTATTTTTAATGCAAATCTTTTGTTAAAAGACGGTTATTAAAAAACCATTCCCCCTCTTTCCTCGTAAGTTTTAGTGAATAACCAAAAAACTAAAACATTATGAAAAAGAAAAAAGCAATTGAGGTAAAAACTCAAACTGTGGGCAGAAACCGCAGAAACTTCTTAAAAGTAAGTGGTCTTGCTCTTGCAGGATCTGGTCTCTTACTCGCATCTTGTGATAACGATGATGATGGAGGATATATGATGCCAGATGGCACATTTGACTTAGGATCTGGAGATGTAGGAGTTCTCAATTATGCATATGCCTTAGAACAACTTGAAGCAGCTTTTTACACTAATGTTGTAAATGGTTCTTTTTATGCAAGTGCTTCATCTGAAGAAAAAGCAATTCTAGAAGCTTTATACAATCACGAAGTAAATCACAGAGAATGGTTTAAAGCAGCAATTGGAGCTAACGTTCCAAATGAAAGTATGCGTTTAACTTCAGATCTTGAATTTGATTTTAGCTCTGTTGATTTTAGCAGTAGAGATTCAGTTCTTGGTACTGCTCAGGTTCTTGAAGATACTGGTGTTAGTGCCTACAATGGTGCCGGTATTTACATACAAACACCATTATATCTTACCCTTGCTGGTAAAATTGTATCAGTTGAGGCTAGACATGCTGCAGCCATTAGATCTATAATAGCTGGTGAAGCAGATTATAAAGCATTTGCAGGTGATGATGTAGTAGATTCTAACGGACTTGACCTGGCGCGCACTCCAGCAGAAGTTATTGATCTGGCAGGTGGCTTTTTTGTGACACCGTTTACTTACAAAAGCCCAATGGCGTAATTACTAACCTCAAAAGAAAAGAACAATGAATATCATAAAATTTTTAGACGAATTTACAACCGAAAGACTTCAGGAACCTGTAAGCTCAAGACGAGCTATGTTAGGTCAATTAGGAAGTATAACAAAAAAAGCTGCAATGGTCGCAGTTCCGTTTGGGCTTGCGGCAACCAGTACTAAAGTTCACGCACAGGAATCTGGAGATGTACCAGCTATTTTTAATTTAGCACTTACCCTAGAATATCTAGAAGCTGAATTTTATATGAAAGCCTTAGACAGTGGGGTCTTGAGCAATAATGCACGAGCTCGCGCAATTTATGAGCAAATCTCACAGCATGAAGATGCTCACGTTGAGTTTCTTAAAGCAGCATTGGGAAGTGCAGCAGTAGATAAACCAACATTTGACTTTACCGCAGGTGGTAATTTTGATCCATTTATGGAAAGTGCTGGTACTTCAATGGATACTGCTTATACACAGCTTTTGATTTTAGCTCAGGCATTTGAAGATACAGGTGTTAGAGCGTACAAAGGTCAGGCTGCTAATCTTATAGGTCAGGGTGGATTATTAACCGCAGCTTTACAGATTCATTCTGTGGAAGCTAGACACGCATCAGAAATAAGACGCCTTCGTGGATTAGAAGGTTGGATTACAGGAGATACCCGTGGAGCCGGAATGCCAGAAGTTACTCAGGCAGTTTATAACGGTGAAGACAATATTTCACAAGGAGGTGTTGATGTAACCTCATTAGGAAGTGGATCACCATTTAGTTTTGAATCTGCTACACAAGCTTACGATGAACCAATGACTGGTGAGACTGCAACTACAATTGCTAGTCTTTTCATTCAAAGTTAGACAGACTTCAAAAATAAAAAATAAAAAACCCGATGTTTTCACATCGGGTTTTTTAATATATAAATTCGGAATATTTATTTCTTTTCGGGTTTCTCAGGCTCATTAAGCTTTTTAGTAAGCTCTAAAGATAATGCTGAACGCTCGTAGCGCATCTTACCAGCTCCTGCGTCTAATAAAACGCTATCATCATTGAGTTCTAAAATTTTTCCGTGAAGACCACTTTTAGTAATTACTCGATCTCCGCGTTTTAATGATTCTGAAAACTTTTTCTCATCCTTTTGACGTTTCATCTGTGGACGAATCATAAAGAGATATACCACACCGATCATCAAAATGATAGGTAAAAAATTAGTTAATTGCTCCATAAATTGGGATTATCCTTGTGCTGCAGGTCCTTCAGTAGGCTGAACAAAGGCAGTTATTTTTACAGTTTCAGATCCTTTTTCAGTGTTAGACTTTACAGTCACTACTTTAGTTACAGCGTTAAGACCACTACCGTTATATTTTACTAAAAGTTCTCCGGTCTCACCTGGTTGAATAGGTTCTGCAGGATAACTTGGTACGGTACAACCACAAGTACTGGTAGCATCAACAATTACAAGAGGTGCTTTACCAGTATTCTTGAATTTGAATACGTGCTCCACTTCAGTACCGCGTGCGATATTTCCGAAATCATAAGCAGTTTCTTCAAATTCTATAGTTGGGAAAACAGTTGCATTCTCATCACGACTTGCAGCCATTTCTACATTTTCTCCGTTTACTTTGTCAGACGCATTGTCTTTGCAGCCTGTAAATGCCATTGCAGCAGCGATTCCTGCTACTAAAAATACTTTTTTCATATTGATCAAATTTTTAGAAGTTCAAAAATACAATTTTAATTAAGATTCTATAATCTGGATTACTTTTGAACAAAGATTATTCCATTAGACCACGCCCGGCCTTATTAAGTCTTCCCTCTTTCTTATACTTCTTAACTAGACGATCGAGAACTCCGTTTACAAAAATGCTACTCTTGGGTGTTGAGTATTCTTTAGAAAGCTCTAGATATTCGTTAATGGTAACTTTAATGGGAATAGAAGGAAATCTTAAAAATTCACACAAAGCCATTTTGATTAAAACTTTATCCAGAACAGCGATACGATCCTGATCCCAGTTTGGAGTATTACCTAATATCTCGGCCTCAAATTCTTCATTATTGTGTGCGGTACGACGTAATAGATCACGAGCAAAATCCTGATCTTCCTCATCTTTGTAAAGTTTAGTTAAAATCGTACTCTCAGGAGAATTTGGCTTTATTTTACCCAATCGTTTCACCAAAGTCGTATTAACTACTGGTAAATCATCTAACCACGTAAGTCGATAATCTTCCAGATAGTCATAGAGTTTGTCATTAGGAGCCACAAACTCGGTAAACATATCGATTACAAACTGTCTGTCAATTTTAAAATCAGTTTCTGGCTGGGACATATAAGTTTCATACAAATCGCTGTTGATGAGTTCGTCATAAATAAGAACTACATACTCATTATCCAATCGCCAGTTTTTCAGCTTTGCTTTTTTAAGAGCTGCCTGCAAGGTTTCATTTTCAGAAAGACGAACAAGAATCTCATTATTTACAAAACGTAAATTGGGATTGCGATCTGCTTCTGTTGCTAAAATTTTTTGTTGGGAACGCTCCAGAATATCTTTTGCGTGAGCGTGGATTTCAGTTAATAAATCTACAAGAACCAGATACAGGTCATACATCTGGGCAGTACTTGCATTAAGAAATTTTTCTTCTTTTTGTAAATCGGGCTGTTCTGCCTGACTTAAAGCGTAAAGAGCCTGCATTACCTTAATGCGAATGTGCCTCCTGTTGAGCATAGCGTTTATGAACTTAAAGTGTTAATACCCCCTGGGGTATTTTAAAACTTGGTTAAACAAGGAATCAATCTTTAAATACTAATATTGGATTAGATTAAATATCCGACACCTCAAAAACGCTGCAAAAATACATGATCTTAAAAAGTTCTAAGCCCTAAAAACATCTTTTTTATCTTAAATATAGCTTCGAGACTTTTCTAACCTATATCGCTTATCTTTGTCGATCGAATAAGGACCTTCAAATTCTGGTCAGGGCACTTATAACGCCGTACTACGCTTTATGAAAGAATTACAGCACCTCAATAAATATTTTAAAAAATATAAATGGAAACTCATCATTGGGTTTTTCATTGTTTTAATTGCTCGCATTTTTGCCATTCTTACCCCAAAATTCAGTGGGGATATGATCAAACTTGTTGAAGATTATTCTAATCAGGGAGGAGATCTTGGCGAACTGAAAAATAGCTTGCTTATGACGCTGCTCCTCCTTTTAGGGGCTGCATTGCTTTCAGCATTCTTTACCTTCTTAATGCGACAAATGTTTATTGTCGTTTCACGATATATGGAGGCCGATCTCAAAAACGAAGTTTATGAGCAGTATCAAAATTTGTCTCTTAATTTTTATAAAAAGAATCGAACGGGTGATTTAATGAACCGTATTAGTGAAGACGTGAGTAAAGTACGTATGTACCTGGGGCCGGCAATTATGTATGGTGTTACAACTTTCATCTTATTTGCAACCGTTATCCCTTATATGTTTTATACCGCTCCTGAACTTACTTTATATGTGATAATTCCGTTACCAATACTTTCGGTTGCCATTTACCAGCTAAGTCGGCTTATTCATAAGCGAAGCACCGTAGTACAACAATATCTTTCTCATTTAAGCACATTTACGCAGGAATCCTTCAGCGGTATCGGTGTTATTAAAGCATACGGAATAGAAAAACAAACCCACGACAATTTTGAAAAACTGAGCGTCACAAACAAAGAAAAAAACCTTGATCTGGTGCGTGTTCAGGCATTTTTCTTTCCTTTGATGATCGCTCTTATTGGGGTGAGTAACCTCCTGGTGATTTATATTGGCGGAAAGAAATATATTGACGGCAGCATACCCGATCTTGGGGTAATTGTAGAATTTTTGATCTATGTAAACATGCTTACCTGGCCGGTTGCATCTGTAGGATGGATTACTTCTTTAGTACAACAGGCTGAAGCTTCTCAAAAGCGTATTAATGAGTTTTTAAAGGAAAAACCAGACATCGTTAATCATATTGAGGCCTCCACTCCAATTGATGGTAATATTGCTTTTAAAGATGTCAGCTTTACCTATGAAGACACTAACATCACCGCCTTAAAAAAGGTTTCTTTTGAAGTGAAGAAGGGAGAAACTCTAGCGATCATTGGCAAAACCGGTTCTGGAAAATCGACGATTCTTGAGCTCATAGGTCGGTTATATGATACCTCTGATGGTAAAATTGAAGTAGATGGCACTCCAATTACCAGTTTAAATTTAAAAGATCTTCGAAGTAGTATTGGCTACGTTCCTCAGGAAGCGTTTCTCTTTAGCGATAGTATAAAAGAGAACATCAAATTTGGTAAGAAAGATGCTTCTGATGAAGAAGTGATTGAGGCGGCTAAAAACGCATCAGTACACCATAACATCATAGATTTTACTAAGGGTTATGATACAGTCCTCGGAGAACGAGGTATTACGTTAAGTGGTGGCCAAAAACAACGGGTTTCAATTGCCAGAGCAATCATTAAAGATCCAAAAATCTTACTTTTTGACGATAGTCTTTCAGCAGTAGATACAGAGACCGAAGAAGAAATTCTGGAAAACATCAAACGTATTGCTGCAGATAAAACGACCATTCTGGTAAGCCACCGTATATCTTCAGCAAAAAATGCCGACAAGATCATAATTCTCGAAGATGGAGAAATTATTCAACGCGGTACGCATCAGGATTTAGTAAATCAGGAAGGTTATTATCAGGAACTTTATCGCAAACAACTCGAAGAAAAAGAAATGGAATAATTTTTTGTACACCATTTAATTTTTTTCCATTTTTGACAGCGTAATGCATATTAATTAAACCAAGAATATGAGCAATACTGAAATGAGGGGGAATGACGAGATATTCTCTAAAGTGTTAAGAGCAGGACGTCGCACCTATTTTTTTGACGTACGTTCTACCCGTGCAGGAGATTATTACCTAACTATTACTGAAAGCAAGAAGTTTACTAATGACGATGGTTCTTTCCATTACAAAAAACACAAAATCTACCTTTACAAAGAAGATTTTGAAGGTTTCCAGGAGATTTTAAATGAAATGACCGGTTACATTCTTGATGAAAAAGGAGAAGAAGTAATTAGTGAGCGTCACCAAAGTGACTATAGTAAAGAAGACGAGGTTGAGTTGATTGCAGATAAATCTGCAAAAGCATTTACCGATGTAAGTTTTGAAGATATTTAATCTCAATATACCGTTATTAAAAGCCGCAATTTTTGCGGCTTTTTTTATGACCTTTTCAAAATGAACCTTAACCCAACTACAAGCTGAATCATAAACTAATTATTTGCAGTAGATTCGATATCTTTAGAACCTAAGCAACTAATCAATACGTTTCTAAACCTTTGATCACCCATTATGAAACACCTATTATATACCCTATTATTTGTAGGATTTTCACTTTCTGCACAAACGCCAAAACAATCAGTTTCATTAGATTATTATCTACCAAAAAATGTCACTTACAATTCTGAAATTCCAAAGCCTCAGGATTTACTCGGTTTCATCCCCGGCGAATGGCACGTGAGTCACGATCAGTTGGTGAGTTATATGCATAGACTTGCTGAAGCCTCACCTCGTATAAGTATTGAGAACCGAGGAAGTACATTTGAGGGACGACCTATCTTGTTATTAACAATTACTTCGCCTCAAAATCATCAAAATATTGAAAAAATAAAGGAAGAACACGCCAAACTAACTGACGAGGAGAGTGATAATTTAGACATATCTACAATGCCTATTGTTACCTATCAAGGAATGAGTATTCACGGTAACGAGGCAAGCGGTGCTAATGCCGGACTTTTAGCTGCATATTACCTTGCTGCTGCGGAAGGAACTGAGATTGATCACTTACTAAATGATGTCATTATCCTGTTTGACCCTTCTTTCAATCCTGATGGTTTACAGCGATTCTCTTATTGGGCAAACACCAATAAAAATCAAACGCTAACGGCAGATCCTCAGGATCGCGAATACGATGAAATATGGCCCGGAGGGCGTACAAATCATTATTGGTTTGATCTTAACCGCGATTGGCTTCCTGCAGAATTGCCCGAGTCTCAAGCTCGCATAGAGACTTTTCACCAGTGGCATCCTAATGTTTTAACCGATCATCACGAGATGGGAAGTAATTCTTCATTCTTCTTTCAACCAGGTATTCCAAGTCGCACGCACCCTCTCACCCCTGCTCTTAATCAGGAATTAACAGCAGAGATTGGAGCCTATCACGCAAAAGCTTTTGATAAAATAGGATCACTTTATTATACTGAAGAAGATTACGATGATTTTTACTACGGAAAAGGTTCAACCTTCCCAGATATTAACGGTAGTATAGGTATTCTTTTTGAACAGGCTAGTTCGCGTGGTCATATTCAGGAGACCGAAAATGGTTTGTTAGGTTTTCCGTTTACCATTCGTAATCAGTTAACCGCATTTCTATCAACCCTTGAGGCTGCTAAGAATATGCGTACTAAACTTCTTAATTACCAACGCGAATTCTATGCAAATTCAAGAGCTGAACGTGGTAAGGATGCTTATATCTTTGGTAGTAAAAACGATCCTGCCCGTGCCACTCATTTGGCAAAATTGCTTGAAAGACATCACATCAATATTTACAAACCAGCACGTGACTTTGAAGTTGATGGAAAATCTTTCAAATCAACCAGCAGTTATGTAATACCAAAATCGCAAAAGCACAGCCGTTTACTGAAGGCTATGTTTGAAACACGTACCACTTTTGAAGATAGTTTGTTTTACGATATCTCTGCTTGGAGTTTTCCTTTAGCTTTCAATCTGGAATTTAGTGATGTCGCACCAGCTAATCTTGCAGGAGAAATACTTGAAACTATCGAACTTGCTCAACCTCTTACCTTAAAACAAAGCGAATATGCTTACTTAATTCCCTGGGGATCATACTATGCTCCCAAAGCTCTCAATGCCATTCTTAATAAAGGTATTCGTGTAAAGACGGCTATGCAGCCCTTCACACTTAACGGACAAACCTATGATTATGGTACCCTAATGATCCCTGCTAAAAATCAAAACTTAACGGCTGAAGATTTGAGAAGTTTCTTAGATGGAATAGCTAAAGATGCTAATCTTAACATTGATGCCGTAGCCACTGGTTCGACACAAGGGATAGACCTGGGGAGCAGTATGTTTAAATCTTTAAAACCACAACACATAGCATTGGTGGTAGGTGAAGGAATCAGTTCGTATGATGCAGGTGAAATCTGGCATCTACTTGACACGCGTTTTGCAATTGAAGTGACCAAGTTAGATACTCGTAATTTTGGTCGCTCTAATTTAAACCGTTATACAACCATCATAATGCCAAACAGTTGGGGAGGTGGACTCACAGAAAGCGATAGCGAAAAACTCAATACCTGGGTGCGTAATGGCGGTACTTTAATCGGTTTTAAAAATGCTTCGAAATGGATAAAACGACAAGGTTTAATTGATTTTGATGAAGTAGAAACAGACAACCCTGCCACAAATGTAACATTTGAGCAACGTAGTGATTTTAACGGTGCGCAAGTAATAGGTGGAGCCATTTTTAAAGCCAAATTAGACCGATCGCATCCTATTGCATTTGGTTATGATAACGCCGAAATAAATTTGTTTAGAGATACAACACTCTTCATAAAAGCCGATGACACCAGCTATAAAAATCCAGTTTTATATACCGATGAACCATTGGCTAGTGGCTATATAAGTGATATAAATTTAGAAGCACTTAAAGGAACTCGACCATTTGTACATCAGAGTACTGGTCGTGGTGATGTTTTGATTTTTACAGATAATACCAACTTTAGGGCCTTCTGGTACGGAACTACAAAACTATTTATGAACGCTATATTTTTAGCGGAGGCTATGTAAAGCCTAATAAATAAGTTTATCAAATGAAAATATTCTATTCAGCACTCGTTGCAATCATTACAATTGTAATTTTAGTTTCCTGCAAAAGCCGTAACGAAGTTGAATCAAGTAGTAAGGATTCTTCTGAGGTCGAAAAAAAGCCTAATATCATTCTCATACTGGCAGATGATCTGGGCTATGCTGATGTTGGTTATCACGGGAGTGATATTCAAACTCCAAATATTGATCAACTGGCTAACGAAGGAGTGCGATTGGAAAATTTCTACGTTACTCCAATGTGTTCCCCTACCCGTGCGGGATTGCTCACGGGCAGATATCCTATTCGCTTCGGGATGATGCGCGCCGTATTGCCCCCACAACGCCATTATGGCCTTGATCCTAATGAAGATATGCTCCCAGAAATGTTAGCTCGATCTGGATATGCCTACAGAGCAGCAATAGGAAAATGGCATTTGGGTAAAGCAGAAGAAAAATGGTTGCCAATTAATCAGGGTTTTACTCATTTCGTTGGTTGCTATGAAGGTGCAATTGACTATTTCTCCCACCACCGGGACGGAAAATTAGATTGGCACAAGAACGGAAAATTATATGAGCAAAAAGGCTATTCAACAGATTTGATAGCGGAGGAATCTGTGAGTTTTATAAATTCTGTTCCAAAAGATGAACCTTATTTTCTATATGTTCCTTTTAATGCTCCCCATTCTCCTTTTCAGGCTAAAAAAAGTGACCTTTTGAAATACCCGAATCGTAAGGGTAAATCTAAGACCTATGCAGCAATGGTAGATTGTATGGATCAGGGAATCGGTAAGATTTTAGAAGCTATCGAAAAACGTGGTGATCTGGATAATACATTCATTCTATTTATGAGTGATAATGGCGGTGTTAATGGTATTGGAGATAACACACCTATGAAAGGCTCTAAGCTAACTACCTACGAAGGTGGAATCAGGGTGGCAGCAATTGCCTATATGAAAAATTCGAAGATTTCTGGAGGAAAAATCAATACCGATAGAATGGGGTATATTGACATTTTCCCCACAATAAAGGAATTAGCCAGAAACAGAGAGTCTGTTATAAACGAACTTGACGGCACAAGTATTTTAGCATCCTTAAATGGAACTGAAATCTTACCAACTCGTGATTGGTATACCTATATAGACCAAAATGATGATCGCAGGCAACGATTGGCGGTACATTCCGGAAACTGGAAGGCTGTGATTGTACAAGATGCTCCTGACGCCTTGAATAGACATAAATCCAAAGAAGAACTTTATTTATTGGAAGGTAATCATGTAGAACGAAGCAATCTTATTGAAGATAATCAACATCAATTTGATGAATTATCCAAGAAAGTTGAAGTATTCCTTAAACTCATTCAACCCAATCAGGTAGATCGCTATAATGAGCAGTAAGTTGTGTACCAGCACTTAATATTAAGAGTAAAAAAAAGAATATAGATCAATTTAAATTGGCTATAGTCAATAGCCAATTTAAATTGATTTCCTAATTGAAGTAATGTTCGGTTCAGGAATTAACCCAAGATTTTGTCTACATCCAGCTTTAAAACTCGGTTTCTAAATTGATACACGAGCTGCGCATTGGTGCTGCAATTAAACTTTTTGCGTAAAGCCTGCAGATTTTTTTCAATACTACTCATAGAATGAGCTTCAATACCGAAGGATTCAATGATTTTTGGCAGTTTGCCAACCGGTACTCCATGAGCGAGACCGCTAATTAAATAGCGATCACTATCACTAAGCGAGCGTTTTTTTGTAGGGGAATTCATATTAAATTTATTTAATTAAAAATACTTCATATAACTTAAGTAGTCAATAGCATATTTTGCAATATTGAGATTTAAGTTGGTTAAATGATAAAATCATCTAAAAGATTCAAAATACTAATCAAAGTTACAGTAAATTTTTAAAGATTCGGATTTTTGTTTAAAACTGTGTAAATCTAATTGATTTAATATGAGTTACTTAAAATACAAATAATTGCTCAAAAAATAATTTTTAAAAATTTAGTTTAATTACTAAATATTAAATTCAAGACATTAGGTGTTTAAGACGTCGATTTCGATAAATACTATTGATGGTTTATTAATTCTGATTCAAATTTTTTGATGAAAAATGAATAATCTAAATTAGACGTAAAACATAATTAAAAGAAAAATAGATTACATTATTCCATAACTATTGGGATTATAAAAAACTAACTTAAAAACTAATATTCTTCTTTAAATCCGTTATATAAGTATATGACTACACACAACCCTTTTGGAACTTACTAACTGGGTTTTATAGAGAATTTATAATTAAACTCACAAACTTGATGAGATCAAAATCTGGATATTGAATGACATTAGACCAAACCCTTGTCTTTGTAGAACTATGACAGGGAGTTGGTTTCCTTTTGAAAGTAAGACCAACCTATAACACTCTCAGATGTATATGGGAGTAGAACGTTGTCATTTGGGGCTTAACTAAACGTAATCAGAATCCTATACACGTTAACGGACCAAAAAACACAAGCCCTAGAAGAAATTACACTACACCTCTTATCACATTAATTTAGTTGGATGATAATCGAAAACTCCAGCCGAATATTTATTGAGGCAAAAATTATAAACAAAAAACCCTGAAAATTGCTTTTCAGGGTTTGCTTCATTCTAATATGAAGAAGTGATCGCGACAGGATTCGAACCTGTGACCGTCTGCTTAGAAGGCAGATGCTCTATCCAGCTGAGCTACGCGACCGCTTTTGCGGGTGCAAATATAATGCTTTAACTAAAATGTAAAAGCATTAATTAGTAAAAAATATAAGATTCTAATAAATGAATGGCTAAACTATTCAAATTAAGGAACCTATATAAAATGAAAAACCCGTGCTTGCGCAACGGGCCTTTCTCCCAACTTAAACTTTTATCAATTACGATTTGGGGAAATCGAATAATTCATTTAAATCACAGATCAATTTAGGGGCTGTATATCTGTTCTCTAAATAGGGTTTAGGGAAATGTTGTAATTATTTTAATCAATAGAATTTGGGGTGTTTAAGTTTGGGTGATTTGTGGGCAAAAAAGGCAACTTACACAGTCTTTACTGGGTTTTTGATTTTGGCTAATTCTAAAGGAATGTGTGTGTAAATTGTTTCTCCTTTAAATTCTCGCTTCTCCAGATCGTGCAATCTAAGTACAGCTTCAGGAAGTTCGACTGCCATCTTCGGGGTAGAAGATTTGAGTCGATCTACTTCTTCAGATGAATGTATCTGAGTAGGTTTTTCAGTTACAGGATCATCCTGAGCTTGTACCAGGCAAGTCATAAAGAGAGCTCCTAGTAGTGTTATTGACTTAATCATGAGTTGGGTTTTGTTGTATTACATCGCAAATATATACGTTTTTATCTATAAAAAACAATTTAAATCGTTGAAATACATTATTTTTATAGTATTTAACAAATATTTAAGTTTATTTAGCTTATTTGTATTAAACTTCTTACAAAACTTAATAAATTAATTATCGATTAAATGTATAATACATTCACTCAAAGTAATAATAAATATATAAATGTAAGATTTTTACTACTTTTTTATTTATCGAAAATTAATATTTAAGAATGAAATTCAGTTTCTATTCAATTAATGTTCTTCTCAATTAAGTATTGTGAGTATTTCTCGTATATGTTTACTTTTACAACCTATAATTCAAGAAGCCCATGAATCTGGATATCGATCAGTATCTGCAACATTTTATGAAGTACTTAGAACACCTCGGTGTATCTGGTATATATGTAGAAATGCTATCGGTATTCTTAAACGGATTTATTTTCCTGGTACTACTAGCACTACTCGATCGCTTACTGAAGCGTATAATAATAGAGGGCTTCAAAATTTTCAGTAATAAAACCAAAACTTCTTTTGATGATTTTTTGGTCTTGACAAATTTCCCAAGATATATAGCTCACGTTATACCACTTGTACTCTTTAATTGGTTTTTCAAGCAATTGCTTGAGGATTATGATATTACATTATATTGGCTTCAGAAGCTTTTCAACATATACATTATATTACTGGTGGTCAAAATAATACGTAGTATTTTACGTACTACGCGTGATTATTTTCAAACCAAAGAACAATTTTTCGATAAACCACTACAGAGCTACCTTCAGGTAACTATGCTCTTCCTCTGGGGATTGGGTATATTCTTTTTCATACTGGAGCTTTTTGACCGTGATCCTTTAGATTTCATATTACAGCTGGGGGCGGCATCTGCTATCATTTTGCTCATTTTTAAAGATACAATCCTCGGTTTTGTTGCTTCTATACAGGTTTCTATTAATGATATCGTACGTATTGGCGATTGGATCACCTTTAGTAAATATGGTGCAGACGGTAATGTTACCGAGATAAACCTGGCGACGGTTAGAGTTCAAAACTGGGATAATACCTATACCACAATCCCTACATATAGCCTTATTTCTGATTCATTTCAAAACTGGAGAGGTATGCAGGAAAGCGAAGGTCGACGTATTAAACGTTCTGTTTTTATTAAACAGAATTCTGTACGCTTTCTTACAAAAGATGATCTTAGCCGTCTTAAACGCATTCAGCTTGTAGCTCCTTATATGGAACACATGCAGAAAGAAGTGGAGCGAACAAATAAAAAGCACGAAGTAGATGATAGTTTGCCAATTAATGGTTTAAACCAAACTAACCTGGGTGTATTTAGAAAATACATTGATGCTTATCTTTATGAAAATCCAGCGATAAATAAAGATTTATTCCTGATGGTGAGGCACTTACCTCCTACTGCTCAGGGAATTCCTTTAGAGATATTCTGCTTTAGTAAAGACAAGCGTTGGGAACATTATGAGCACATTCAGGCTGATATTTTTGATCACGTGATTGCAGCGGTTTCTTATTTTGATCTTGAGATCTTTGAAGAACCTTCGTCTAAAGATATTACCAACTTCTTAACGCAAAACCAGTTAAAAAAGGATTAGGTTGCTACTAAAATCATTTTGATTCAACCAAAATGAAAAAACCCCTTTATTTAAGGGATTAACAACTAACCTATGACCTTTAAAAATTTCCTCCAAATTCTTGGTGGTACCGCCGTTGTACTTACAATTGTACCCTTTATAGCAGCAGATTACTGGTGGATTCGCGTTTTTGATTTTCCACACCTACAATTAACCATTTTTACAGCCATTGCTACACTGGCTTATTTTATGAAATTTGACATTAAGTGGTTTAAAGATTATGTCTTTATGACCATAATGATTGCCTGTCTGGTTTTTCAAATTTTGAAAATTTACCCATATACTCCTCTGGCTCCTTATGAAGTTGGTGAAATTAAAACTGAAAAGACTGATACTCAATTTTCGATTTTGGTTTCTAATGTTCTTCAAAAAAATAAAGAATACGATAGCCTTTTAAAAGAAGTTAGAATGAAAGATCCTGATGTTTTACTTCTTCTTGAAGCTGATGATAAATGGCTGAATGCAGTTGACCCTGAACTATCTTCGAAATATTCTTATTACAAAGGCGCTCCACTTAGCAATACCTATGGGATGTTGTTGTATTCTAAACTTCCTTTACTAAATGCTGAAGTACAGTATCAGGTAGACGACAGTATTCCATCAATAGATACCAGGCTTCAACTTAAGTCTGGTGATGAAATTCAGGTTTTTGCCATTCACCCTACTCCGCCAATGCCTCAACACAATCCACGATCTACAGATCGGGATGCAGAAATGATGAAAACAGCATTCAAAAGCCGTGAATCTTCATTGCCGGTTATTGTAATTGGGGATTTTAATGACGTTGCCTGGTCAGAATCTACCCGCCTATTTAAAGAAGTGAGTGAATTACTTGATCCCCGTTTGGGACGTGGCCTTTACAACACTTTTAATGCTAAGAATTGGTTAATGCGCTGGCCACTTGACCATATTTTTGTTTCAGAACATTTTAGAGTTGTAGACCTTAATAGAGGTAGTAAAGTAGGGTCAGATCATTTTCCTGCCTTCGCAAAATTAAGTCTGGAGCCTGAATTTAAAGATGATCAAATCCCAGAGCTTCCTACTGAGAAGCAATTGGAAAATGCTTATGAAATCATAGAAAAAGAAGCCAAACAAAAAGATACCAGAAAAGAATCTAAATAAACAGCATCATGACTGATGAAAACGCTACCATTGCTGAATCCTTTAACAATTTCTATAACAGCTTTATAGAGCAATTACCGGGAATTGGACTTGGAGTTCTTATTATAATTCTGGGAACTCTTATTGGTGCATGGGTTGGCAACTTTGCCAGACAACGTATTTCACAACGCACTCAGGATCCGTTGATGAGCAGGTTTCTAGGTAAGGCTATTCGCATAACTTTTTTCATTATTGCAGTAATGCTCGCTTTAAGAGCTGCTGGCTTAGGTGCCATTGCAACAGGTATTCTCACTGCCGCTGGGGCTAGTGCTGTGGTGTTGGGATTTGCTTTTAAAGATATAGGCGAAAATTTTATTGCAGGAATCATTCTGGCTTTTAACCGACCCTTTAATGTGAATGATACTGTTGAAATTGGTGAGAATTTTGGAAAAGTAAAAGCGCTGGAATTTCGATATACCAAACTCAAAACCTTTGATGGTAAAGACGTATATATCCCCAATAGCGACGTACTTACCACTCCGGTAACAAATTATACTGAAGATGGATTTTACAGATGGACTTTCACCATTGGTATCGCTTATGAAGATAATATTGATGGGGCCAAAAAAGTCGTGATGGAAGCGCTACAAGCTGAACCCAATGTAATTGAAGATGAAGAGCACGAGAATTTTGTAATCGAAGACGAACTTGCTACCAGTACCGTGAACCTGAAAGTATTTTTCTGGGTAGATACTAAAGATTTCCGCAGAATGGCGCTTATTACTAAAGGAAGTGTGGTGCGCAAGGTTAAAGAAGCTTTAGAAGATAATGGATTCTACATGCCTGCAGATATCCAGGAGATAAAACTTTATGGTGCAGCTAAGGACAGTCCGATAAAATTTGAACAAACTGCACAAACAAACCCCGATCTTAAAACTCCCAAATCTTAAACCAAAAACCACAATATGGTAGAGACGACAAGACCGGTAACTGCGATTAAAGTAGTGAGCACAGACCAGGTTTTGAAGGTTTGCTTTTCTGATAGACCGAGGTATTGTTTAACCAGCCAAAAGCCACTGTCGTTTACATGTGAGAAAATTGAAGCTCCTGCGGCAATGGCAATTACCAGGATAGCCAATTGCATTTGTGAATAGGCCTCACTACCTAATAAAGGTGCGGTAATACCAGCCGCTGTAATCATTGCAACCGTAGAAGAGCCTTGCATAACGCGTACCACAGCCGCAATTAAAAATCCAAAAACCACCGGTGGAAAGTAGGAACTACTTAAGGATTCTGCTATCATTTTTCCGGCACCAGTATCGATTAAAATTTGCTTGAAAGCCCCACCGGCACCGGTAAGCAAAATAATTACACCGGCTGGATATAGAGCCTTTGTTGAAATTTGCAATAATTTTTCATTGGAAACATTTCGGCGAATGCCTAAAATATACCAGGCAATAAGATTAGCTAAAATAAGAGCCGTAAACGGATGTCCCAGTAATTGTACACTGTAAATCACAGACTGTGGTATAGACCAGCTTGCTGCCAGCGGACTAGTCAAAACTGTATTGCAAACGATTAAAAAAATAGGCAAAAAAATGATTGCAAGTATGCTACTTGCCGAAGGTAACTCTACAGATTCCCGAACTTCATCCTGAGTTTCAAAAGGTGCATCAATATAGATTTTGGAGGCGATCATTTTGGCAAAAAATGGTCCGGCTATCACAGCCGCAGGGATCCCAGTTATAAATCCAAATACAATTACCCAACCCAAATTTGCCTGCAGTATATCTGCTACCGCAATGGGTCCTGGTGTTGGTGGGATAAATGCATGAGTAACAGCAAGACCTGCAAGCAATGGCAAAGCATAAAGCAGTAAAGACTTTTTAGTATCGCGCTGTAATGCATAGATTAATGGAATCAAAATAATAAATGCCACATCGAAGAAAACCGGAATGGCAATGAAAAAACCTGCCAACATTATAGACCACGGAGCTCGTTTAATTCCAAATTTAGAAAGCAACACATTCGCAAGCTGTTGCGCTCCTCCAGTATGTTCTAAAACGGCACCAAATAAGGAACCCAATCCCACTACGGTAGCAACAAAACCCAAGGTACCTCCTATTCCATTGGTGATCGAATCTAGAATGGCTTTTGGCTGCATTCCACTTAAAACACCAACTACCATACAAACAATGAGCAAAGCCAAAAAAGCCTGAAGTTTCAATCGTAAGATCAGAAACAGTAAAATCGTAATACCCGTAAAAACTGCAAACAGCAATTGGTAATCCATACTTATTTACAATTTTAAACGATTAATGATATTGGATACTATTTCTTTTGGTGAAGGTTCAATGGAAACATGAATTCCATAGTCTGCCTTTTCGAATGTATCTAATTGCGACTGAAGCAGATTTGATTTGAAGAAATGTCCCTTGCGATTTGTTAAACGAGATTCTAGCAATTCATAGGAACCATCCAAGAAAACCCATTGCGGATTCACCTTTTGAGAAAGCAACTCCCTATAAGACTCCTTGAGTGCAGAGCAAGCCAATACCACTCCTTCTTCCCCACTCCATTGCTCCAAACGATCAGCCAAAATTTCAAGCCAGGGTTTTCGATCATCATCATTGAGAGGTTGCCCTGCAGCCATTTTAGCCTTGTTAGCTCGAGGGTGATAATCATCAGCATCTTGAAATGGAAGTTTCAATTTTTCAGCTAATAATTTTCCAATTGTTGTTTTACCACTGCCGGATACTCCGGCTACTATAATTAGGTTTTGTTTCATTGAATTTGGAGTTGAATAGTTCTGAATTACAAAACTTTTCATGAACATTTATACATATGTGGCTTTAAATTTCACTACCTCTTAAAGACATAATCGAATCGAAGTTTTAAAGATAAAAATCCAGATGTAATTTAAGACCAGGAAGTATTATTCATTTCTGCGAATAATTGTCAATTATAAAGATTTAATGAGTAGTTTGTAACATTATGGCATAATAGATGTCTAAAAAGAAAGAAAACTTAAACACACTATCTTATGAAACTTATTAAACTCGCATTTATCTTGGCAGTAACCTGCTTAAGCCTGCCTCTTTCCGCACAGACAGCTGATGAAATCATCAGCACCTATATTGATAATACTGGAGGGCAAACCTGGAACGATGTAAAAGCGACTAAAATGACCGCTACTATAAATCAGGGAGGTATGTCTATTCCACTAACAGTTTATGCTACTAGTGAAGGTAAACAAGCTCTTATTATTGAATTTAATGGTCAAAAAATTACACAAATGGCTTTTAATGGTGAAACATTATGGACCACCAATTTTATGTCGATGAAAGCTGAAAAAGCTTCTGAAGAGATGACTAACAATATGAAGCTTAATAATAACGATTTCCCTTCTCCACTTTTACACTATAAAGAAAATGGATATGATGTTGCTTATGAAGGCACTGAGACCAAGGATGGTGCAGAAACGTATAAAGTAAAAATAACTTCTGAGCCAATTATGGTAAATGGTGTTGAAACGCCAAGCATCAGCTATTACTATTTTGATGTAGATACCTATGTGCCTATTGCGGTTGAAACTACTCAAATGGGACAGCAAGTAAATATGACTATGAGTGACTATCAGGAAGTTGAAGGTCTTTATTTCCCTTTTGCTATGAGTCAATCTGGGCAACCTATTCAATGGACAGAGGTTCAGATTAACCCTGAAATTGATGACAGTATTTTTGAATTTCCAGGAGAATAATTGGGGCTCGACATACAATTTTAGATTACACAAAAGGGTGCCCTATTCTGGATTGGGCACCCTTTTTTTTACAATTGATTTCCCTATAAACAGGAGGCAATTCTATAACTAACAGACTTTTTTATGAAAAAAATATTACTCAGTTTTTCGGCTTTCTTATTATCCTTCTCAGGAATACAAGCCCAGGAAGAAATTGTTCTTACCGGAAAACAACTTTTTGGAGACCTCAAAGGCAGACACATTGGTCCGGCATTAATGAGCGGTCGTTTTATAGATCTTGAAGCACACCCAACAAACAATCTAATTCTCTATGCCGGTGCTGCAGGTGGCGGAGTTTGGAAAACAGAAAATGGAGGCGCTACTTTTGAACCTGTTTTTGACGAACATGCTCAGTCTATTGGAGCAATAAAAATCGATCCTACAGATCCCGACAAAACAGTTTGGGTTGGGACCGGTGAAATTTGGACGCGCAACTCTGTGAGTCTGGGAGACGGACTTTATAAATCTACAGATGGTGGTGCAAGTTGGAAACATGTTGGTTTTGAAAATTCTGAACGTATAAGCGCTATTGCAATCAATCCTGAAAATAACCAGGAAATGTATGTAGCTGTAATGGGAGCGCTCTGGAGCGACAGTGAAGAACGCGGTATTTATAAAAGTTCTGATGGTGGTGTTTCTTGGTCTAAAGTGCTTTATACAGATCAAACTACGGGAGCAGCAGATTTAATTCTCGACCCAAATAATCCGAATGTTTTATATGCTTCTATGTGGAAATTTCGCAGAACGCCCTGGGGATTTGAATCTGGAGGATCTACTAGCGGACTATACAAAAGTAACGATGCCGGGAAAACCTGGGATAAAATTCAAAACGGAATACCAGAAGGAGATTTGGGACGTATTGCAATTGCTCTTGCTCCTTCAGATTCCTCAATCCTCTATGCAGCTGTAGAAACTTCCAGCGAGAAAACAAACGGACTATATAAATCTGTAGATGCAGGTGCAAGCTGGGAACATTTGAATAATGATTTCGGTCTTACCGTACGTCCTTTTTACTTTGCTCGTCTGGTAGTCGATCCCAAAAATCCCGATATTTTGGTGAAAGCCGGTCTTAGTGGTTCGCTTTCTCGTGATGGGGGCAAAACTTTTAAGGATCTAGGTTATCAACATTCAGACATACACGACTTTGTATTTGATTTTAAGGACAGTAACCGTATTTATACCGCTACTGATGGTGGGGTTTACAGAAGTTGGGACGGTGGGACTACATTCGAAATGGTTGAAGATTTACCAGTTTCTCAGTTCTATCAGGTTTCTGTAGATGACGCAACTCCCTATAACATTTATGGTGGTTTACAGGATAATGGTTCGTGGTATGGACCTTCCGCATCACCCGGTGGTGTAGAAGCCCGAGATTGGAATCGTATAGGTCAGGGTGACGGTTTTCGCGTATTGAAACATCCTACCAAGCCTTTTATCTATTCAGAAATGCAGGGTGCACAAACGGTATGGCGTTATAATACTGAGCGTAATCAATCCAAAAATGTAGCTCCTCAGCCTGAAGGTGATGAAAAATTACGTTTTAACTGGAATGCTCCGATGGCAGTCTCAACCCACGCTCCAGATCGATTTTATATGGGTAGCCAATACCTACACAAATCTGAAGATATGGGTGATACCTGGGTGAAAATTTCGCCCGACCTGACCACAAACGATCCTAAAAAACAAGATCTAGAATCTGGAGGATTGTCTATTGACAAATCGGGAGCAGAGACGCACACCACTATTTTCACTATTGCAGAATCACCAATAGATGAAAATATCATCTGGGTTGGTACCGATGATGGTAATGTTCAACTCACTCAAGATGGTGGAAAAACCTGGAATAATCTCGTTGAGAATATTCCCGGATTGCCAGAAAACACATGGGTTTATCACATTGAAGCAAGCGTTCACGATGCAGGCACTGCATATGCTGTTTTTGATGGTCACGCAACAGGAGATTTTAAAACCTATGTATATAAAACAACGGATTTTGGTAAAACCTGGAATTCTATTGTAACTGATGAGATCAGGGGATTCGCACGAAATATTCAGGAGGATTATGATGATGAAAACCTATTATTTCTGGGTACAGAATTTGGTCTGTTTATAACAGTTGATGGAGGTAAGCACTGGTCGCATTTTACCAATAATCTTCCACCGGTAGCCGTGCATTATATTGAATTGCAAAAGCAAACATCAGATTTAGTTCTGGGTACTCATGGTCGTGGCGTGGTAATCATCGATGATATTTCGCCATTAAGACAAATCAATCAGGATGTTTTAGCTAAAGAACTACACTTTTTTGAAACCCCGGCTGGTATTATCGATGAGAGTTCTGGTTTTGGCAGTACCAGTACCGAAACTCAGTTTGTAGGTGCTAATCCCACTAAAGAGGTAAAGATTATGTATTACCTAAAAAAACGACACACTTTCGGAAAAATGACTATGGAAATTCGTGATATGCAAGGTAATCTAATTGCAGAGCTTGCACCTGGAAAATCGAAAGGTTTAAACATTATTTACTGGGATCAGTTTCAAAAAGCTCCTAAAGTTGCCGTTGGTAAAATCCCTTCCTTTGTAGCCGCACCTTATGCTGAAGCAGGTATTTATAAAGTAATTATCAATAAAGCTAAAGATAGCTTTGAGCATCAAATTGAAATTGTAAACGATCCGATCTCTACACTTTCTGAGGAAGATCGAAAAAGCAAAACAGAACTTACTAAACGCCTGTTTGATGACGTAGAAGATTTAGCATATTTGGGATATCGCATCGATTATATAGTAGAAAAACTTCAGGACCTGGATTCTAAGAAAGCAATCAAATTCCGTGAAGAATTAACTGAGTTAAAATCGACTTTGGTTATTACCACCGGAGATCGTTATGTACAGGAAGCAGAACCGGAGTTACGTGAAAAGTTAAACGAACTCTATAACAATGTCGTAAGCGCTTTCGAAAAACCTGCACCTGTTTCTTATAGCAACGCAACTGTATTCGAAAACCAGATAAAGGATGCCTGGGATTCATATTATAAACTTGAAAAGAAATATCTCGAAGATGTAAATTCAGAATTGGTTAAAGCTGAAAAGGAAAGCTTGATCCTAAAAACTAAAGAAGAATTTTTAGCTGAATAAGATTTTTTCAAATTGTAAAAAGCCTCGTAAAACACTGATTTTACGAGACTTTTTTTATGGTTATCCTTTACAACTTTTTGGGATTGTGCTTTTCGTTTTGTAAATTTTAAAACTTAAGCAAGTTAGATTATGAAAGAGCAACGAAGAAAAAGCACCCGAAAACGAATCGCAAAACAACTTCTCATTGCCAGTATAACCTGGGTTACGGGAATTTGTTTAGTGGGATTTGCCCTCATTCAAATCAAACCCATAGAATGGACAGAAGTGCAATTTATCCCCGTTTATGCTATAACTTTATTATCGGCTGTAGGGTTGGCATGGTATTTCTACACCTATCAGCAATTACGAGGATAACTTATTTGATTAGACAGGTTAATTTTTGTCTTCTAATAAAGGTACAAATCGAAATTCTCCATATTCCTTTTTCTCAAATTCGGTTTCAGACTTTCGAATGATGCGCGTCATCGTTTGAACATCTTCTCCCACAGGAATCACGAGCTTGCCTCCTATCTTTAATTGGGCTAAAAGTGGTTTAGGAATAAATGGAGCGCCTGCAGTTACAATAATTCCATCAAAAGGAGCAAACTCAGGCATACCTAAATAGCCATCTCCAAAACTTAACCGCTTGGGACGATAACCCAACTTGGTTAAAAAGTTCTTGGTTTTTTTGAATAGTTCCTGTTGGCGTTCTATGCTGTAAACTTTGGCACCTACTTCACATAAAACTGCTGTTTGATACCCACTACCCGTTCCTATTTCCAGAATTTTATCTCCTTTACGTATTTCTAGTAATTCGGTTTGAAAACCTACCGTATAAGGTTGAGATATGGTTTGATCTGCAGCAATAGGAAAAGCCTTATCCTGATAGGCGTGATCTTCAAAGCTGCTGTCCATAAAGAAATGACGGGGAATTTTGCGAATGGCATCTAGAACCAATGGATCTTTTACACCTTTTTTTTCTACAATCTGTGCCAGTAAACGGCGCTTTCCCTGGTGACGTGTAGTATCATTCATAACGCTAAAATAAACAAAGCCACACCACTCCTGCCAGTCTTTCCTTTATAATTTTTCAACAGATATCAATACTAAAAATTTTTGCTCTTAGTAAGCAATATTCCTATCTAATTATAAAGTTTTACCATTTTATCCATAAGCATTGTTTGTCGTCTAGAAAACCTATTTTTGTAAGGGTCATCAGCTTTTGATGCTCGTTATTGATGTTTCCATAATTAGAAACTTAACCGCTCATCTGTTGAGTTAAATATAAAATCTATGCTTAAAGCAGGCGTTCTGGGTGCAGGTCACCTTGGCAAAATTCACCTTAAACTTTTACAACAATCTGAACTATACGAACTTGTAGGCTTTTATGACGAGTCTGATGCCGTTGCAGAAGCTGTTGTTCAAGAGTTTGGTTACACCCGCTTTCCTACAATGCAATCTCTTATAGAGGCATGTGATATGATCGATGTGGTAACACCTACCACCCATCATTTTGATTGTGCCGAGCAGGTTATCAAAGCAGGAAAACATCTCTTTATAGAAAAACCCATCACACAAACTGTTGAACAGGCAGTCGCGATACGTGAACTGGCAAAAAAACATAAAGTACGCGGACAAGTTGGTCACGTAGAGCGATTTAATCCCGCATTTACAGCAGTAAACGAACTTATAGACAATCCTATGTTTATCGAAGCGCATCGTCTTGCTGAATTTAATCCTCGTGGTACTGATGTGCCGGTTGTTTTAGATTTAATGATTCACGACATAGATGCCATTCTTAGCGTAGTACAAAGTGAAGTAAAAAGTATCTCTGCTTCCGGAGTTTCAGTTATAAGCGACACTCCAGATATTGCCAACGCACGTATTGAGTTTGTAAATGGATGTGTGGCCAATCTTACAGCTAGTAGAATTTCTATGAAAAAGATGCGCAAAGCCCGTTTCTTTCAAAAAGATGCATACATTTCGGTAGATTTTCTGGAGAAAAAATGCGAGGTGGTGCGTATGAAAGATGCTCCAGAAAATCCAGATGACTTTGCGATGATTTTGCAAAATGCTGAAGGTGTTAAGAAGCAAATTTATTTTGATAATCCTGATGTGGAAGCTAATAATGCGATTCTTGATGAACTCAATGCTTTCGCCAAAGCCATACAACAAGATGAGACACCTGTCGTTAGTTTAGCACAGGGAACTGAAGCTTTAAGAATTGCAATGAAAATCATTGCAGACCTGGAAAAATAATTTGTTATAGCATATATGTTCAGCATATTAAAAAAAGAATTTCATTCCTTTTTTGCTTCGCCGGTTGGCTATTTGGTAATTGGTTTATTTCTAATTTTAAGTGGATTGTTTTTATGGGTTTTCGATTCCGATTTCAATATGTTTGATTACGGGTTTGCAGACCTTACTCCCTTTTTTCAACTCACGCCCTGGATATTTTTATTTCTAATTCCGGCAGTCACTATGCGGAGTTTTAGTGACGAAATTCGTCTGGGAACTTTAGAACTTTTACTGGCAAGACCAATTAGTGGACTTTCATTAATCTTAGGAAAGTTTTTTGGAGCTCTACTCCTTATAATTCTTGCTCTACTTCCCACGTTGATTTATGTATTTGCCATTGATCAACTGGGTAATCCTCCTGGAAATTTTGATAGTGGGATTTTAATAGGATCGTATTTAGGATTGTTATTTCTAGCTGCTGCATATACATCAATGGGGATTTTCACCTCAATGCTTACCGAAAATCAAATTGTAGCTTTTTTAAGTGGTGCCCTACTTTGTTTCTTATTTTACTTTGGTTTTGATTCTCTGGCATCTATTTTAGATTCTGAATGGGTAAAAGAACTTAGTCTTAGTGTACATTTTGAAAGTATTTCCCGCGGAGTAATAGACAGTAGAGATTTAGTTTATTTCATAGTTGTCACCGCTGTATTTATAGGTCTCACTCGAGTAAAACTTCAATCAAAAAGCAGTTAAGATGAAATCAAAATATTCCTATCTGGTTTTTGTAGTTATTTTGGTGGTAGTCCTTTACCTGTCAAAATCAGTTTATTTTAGAGTTGATTTAACTGAAGATGCTCGTTATACCTTATCTGAAACTTCTGAAACCATAATTGCTAAAGCTACAAAACCTCTCGTTGTAGATATCTTTCTGGAAGGGAATGTACCTGATGCATTTCAAAAACTTCAATCAGAAACTCGCCAACTGCTTGAAGAATATTCAGCGGCAAATCCCAATATAAAATTTGCGTTTATAGACCCTGTACCTGAAGGTGCTCCAGTAGAGCAAATCGCTCAGGATTTTAACACCCGGGGTATGCGGCCACAACAAGTTCAACTAAGGGATAATGGTAAAGTAAGTCAGGAATTTATCTTCCCCTGGGCGATAGCCTCCTATCAGGGAAAGACAGTAACAGTTCCCTTACTGAAGAAAAGTCTGGGAGCTAGTCCAGATGAATTTGTAAGTCGTTCTGTTCAAAATTTGGAATATGCATTTAGTATTGCATTCTTCAAATTATTAAACCCGAAAAGCAAACGTATTGCCGTGCTAAAGGGAAATGCCGAATTACAGGACCGGTATATTGCAGATATCTTTAGAACGCTACGCGAAAGCTATTTCATTGCGCCGTTTCCACTAGATTCTGTAAATATCAAGACAGACACTGTAATGAATGCGTTGAGCAAATTTGATCTGGTTGTGGCAGCAAAACCTACTCAGGAGTTTACAGATGTTGAAAAATATGCCCTCGATCAATTTATACTTAATGGAGGTAAAACGCTTTTTCTAATAGATCAGGTTGCGATGGAAACCGACAGCTTGTATTTACGAGATGGGATGGCGCTCGCAACTGCACGTAATTTAAACCTGAATGACTTTTTCTTTAATTACGGCATACGCATAAACCCTGTACTTGTTGAAGATTTATATGCGGCTCCTCTTGTGCTTGCTAGTGGCGAAGGCAGCGAATCACAATACACGCAATTGCCATGGTTCTATTATCCTGTTGTAACTCCCGATGAAAATCACCCAATAAATACCAATATTGATAATCCCATTGCATTTAAATATGCCAATCAGATTGACCTATTGGATAATGGTCTGAAGCATACAGTTTTATTGAAAAGTTCAGAGCTATCGCGTATAGACGGAGTTCCTTTGCCCATTACATTAGAGGCAATTACTACAGTACCTACTCCAGAGCGTTATAATGCAGGACCACAAAATCTTGCGGTACTTGTTGAAGGAAAATTTACTTCTTCATTTAAGAATCGTATTCTACCTGTTGAGAATAGTACAGTTCCATTTCTTGAAAGTGCAAAATCGCCGAATAAAATGCTGGTAGTAGCAGATGGCGATCTTATCAAAAATGATCTCGATCAAAATGGTCGTCCGCTTGAGTTAGGTTTTGACAAGTTTACTTTCAAAGAATATGGAAATAAAGAATTTTTGCTCAATGCCGTGAATTATCTTCTCGATGACTCAGGTCTTATTAACATTAGAAGCAAATCAATAGTGCTACCTGCACTCGATATTCTTAAAACCACAAATGAACGCACCACTTGGCAAGCCTTGACATTAGGGCTTCCGCTGGGTATACTTCTTATTTTTGGATCGGTTTACATCTGTCTTCGAAAGCGTAAATACAAGGCTTAGCTGTTGATAAGTTTGTTTCGGCAAAAAATACGATTAAGATATCTTTGTTTAGCTAAAAAGGGGCTTTGAATCCATTTTCACAGGCATTTTTAGTGATTTAAAACTGTTTTTAGGTACACACCTTAACCAGAATCAAATAACAGATAATAACCGAACCAACCGGCTTAACTAGTGAGGACCGAATGTTGGTTAAATTTTAGATAAATGAAATTTATTGTATCAAGTTCTTACCTTTTAAAACAACTGCAAGTATTAGGTGGGGTTATCAACAACAGTAACACCCTTCCTATTCTGGATAATTTTTTATTTGAGCTCGACGCAAATGTTCTCAAAGTATCTGCTTCAGATTTAGAAACAACAATGATTGCAACTCTTGAAGTAGAGTCTGAAGACAGCGGAAGTATTGCTGTACCCGCTCGTTTATTACTTGATACGCTCAAAACTTTTCCTGAGCAACCACTAACATTTGTTGCCGGAGATTCACACACGGTAGAAATTAGCTCAAACCATGGTAAATATGCGTTGGCCTATGCAAGTGGTGAAGAATTCCCTAACGCTGTAGAATTAGATGACCCAAGTAAAGTAAGTATTCCTGCTGCAGTATTGGCAACAGCGGTAAGCAACACTATTTTTGCTACCGGTAATGATGATTTGAGACCAGTGATGAGCGGTGTTTTCTTTCAGTTTAGTACTGAGGGACTAACGTTTGTAGCGACCGATGCCCACAAATTAGTAAAATATCAACGTAGTGACGTACAGGCTTCTCAAACTGCCGAGTTTATTATGCCTAAAAAGCCACTTAATCTGTTAAAAGGAATTTTGGCTTCAAGCGATGATGATATTACGGTTGAATACAATGATTCTAATGCTAAATTTAGCTTTGACAATGTAGAATTACTTTGCCGTTTGATTGATGGGAAATACCCGAACTATGAAGCGGTAATACCTAAAGAGAATCCTAATAAACTTACAATTGACCGCAATCAATTTTTGAATTCGGTTCGTAGGGTTTCGATTTTCTCTAATAAAACAACACATCAGATACGTCTTAAAATTGCAGGTGCAGAATTGAATATTTCTGCAGAGGATATTGACTACAGCAATAAGGCTGAAGAGCGTCTAACCTGTGATTACCAAGGAGACGATATGCAAATAGGCTTTAACAGCCGCTTTTTAGTAGAAATGTTAAATAACTTAAATGCTAATGACGTTTCATTAGAAATGTCCCTTCCTAACCGTGCAGGAATTTTAACTCCTGTAGATGGTCTTGATGAGGGTGAAGCGGTTACTATGCTGGTTATGCCTGTAATGCTGAATAACTAAAATAAGAGTAAGTAAGTACCTTTTATTATTTCCAAAAACGTCTTTTTGAGCAATCGGAAAGGCGTTTTTTTATGGCATAAAAAAAGGATTTCACCTCAATGAAATCCTCCTCACCCTGATTCGATTTTTGATTTTAGTTGAATGCGTATGCTAAACCGGGGCCATCGCAGGCACTCCAGCTTCCTGTAAGTTCGTTTGAGCTGGTGTATCGTAATAATTCAACCGTGTCACCAGTACAATTACCGTAGGTTGAATTTTTTGTATTGTGAGTAAAGCGTAAATGCTTATCTCCATTGATCATTTTTATTTCAAAAGTGCCTTCAGAGCGGGTTTCTTCCCCATCGCGATGCTGAACTTTTTCAAATTTCATATCTTCTTTTAAAATAAAATATTCCTGCCAGGCCATCTCCTCACCGGTAGTTTCTGATCCTCGTATTTGACCGCTCATAGCAACTAACTCAAGCTTTACGGGTTCTGATTTCACCTGCAAATCAGACGATTTAGCATCTTCATCACTACAGGATAATAATGTGATAAATAATAATACAATAAAGGGACTCAATCTTTTCATAAAACTAATAAAATGCTTTTCTATTATCAGATACAAAAATTGTGCGAAGGTTGCGTTATAAGCAAAAAAAAAGACCGAAATTCATTCGGTCTTCTTTCTAAGATTTATGTTGACTACACTCGAGGTAAATCTCCATCACCTTTTAGTGGTAAATCAGATTTTCCCATTAAATATTTATCAACGTGATGCGCAGCCTGTCTACCTTCAGAAATAGCCCAAACTATTAACGATTGTCCACGACGGGTATCTCCTGCAGCAAAAACGCCAGGTACATTTGTGCTATAATCTTCCGGAGAAGCTTCGATATTAGTACGTGTATCCATCTTAATACCCAATTGTTCAGCGATGGTAGGCTCACTTCCCGTAAAACCTAGAGCTAGCAAAACCATGTCTGCTTTCCACTCCTTTTCAGTACCGGGAACTTCTGAAAGATTCGGGCGCTCCCCAGGTTTGTGAGTCCACTCGACTTCGGCTGTTACCAATCCAGTTAAATTTCCTGCCTCATCACCAATAAACTTTTTCGTAGAGATTGAGAAAAACCGTTCTGCTCCTTCTTTATGAGAAGTACTGGTGCGTAAACGCATAGGCCAATAAGGCCAAGGCTGATTCTCTGGTCTTTCCGGCGTTCCCTTGCTCATAATCTCAAAATTCTTAACGCTGGTCGCCCCGTGACGTATTGAAGTTCCTATACAGTCACTTCCTGTATCACCACCTCCAATAACAATAACATCTTTACCTGTGGCAGTAATATCTTCACCTTTCCATGTAAGACCATCCACTCGGCGGTTATTCTGAGGTAAAAAGTCCATCGCCTGGTAGATACCTTTTAAGTCTGAACCTGGGATTGGCAAATTACGACGCACAGTTGCACCTGTAGTGAGAACAACTGCATCATATTCAATTTTTAAATCCTCGGCAGATACATCTTTTCCTACATGAACTCCACATTTAAATGTAATTCCTTCTTCTTCAAGAATAACAAGCCTGCGATCAATCACGTGCTTTTCCATTTTAAAATCAGGTATTCCATAACGTAATAGTCCTCCTGCTTTCTCATCACGTTCATAAACTGTAACCAAATGTCCAGCTCTGTTAAGTTGTTGGGCCGTTGCCAGACCTGCAGGTCCAGAACCAATTACTGCAACTTTCTTACCGCTGCGCTCTTTTGGTGGATTAGCTTTAATCCAGCCATTTTTAAAAGCCTGCTCTGCAATATTTTTCTCAATATTCTCAATAGTGACAGGATCTTCATTAATACCTAATACACAAGCTTCCTCACAAGGTGCAGGACATAATCTTCCTGTAAATTCAGGGAAATTATTAGTACCATGAAGAATGCGCGATGCTTCTTCCCAACGCTCTCGATAAACAGCGTCGTTAAAATCGGGTATTAAATTCCCTAATGGACAGCCACTATGGCAAAATGGTATCCCACAATCCATACAACGTGCACCCTGATTTTTTAATTCCGGTTTATCGAGTGGTATGGTAAATTCCTCATATTTCTGAATCCGTTCCTCAACAGGTTTGTACGGTTCATTTATTCTTTCGTATTCTAAAAATCCGGTTGTTTTTCCCATGATTCTATTATTCCGTTAAATCTGTTAATTTTTCCTCTTCCTCTAGACGTATTAAGGCACGACGATATTCTTCAGGCAATACTTTAATGAATTTTGGAAGATAAGTATCCCAGCTTTCAAGTATTTTTTGTGCTAAAGAACTCTGCGTGTAGTTGTAATGATTTGTGATCAACTCACGAAGTTGATTTACATCCTGCTCTTCAGTCACCGGATCAAGATTTAAATCTTCAGCATTACATTTAGATTTAAAAGTACCGTCAACATCGAAAATGTAACCAATTCCGCCGCTCATACCAGCACCAAAATTACGCCCGGTTTTACCCAAAATTACTGCCACACCACCAGTCATATACTCACAACCGTGATCACCAATACCTTCAACAACCGCTAAAGCACCACTATTTCTAACGCAGAAGCGCTCACCGGCAACACCGTTAAAATAGGCTTCACCGCTAGTCGCACCATAAAGGGCTACGTTACCAATAATGATATTTTCGTTTGCTACGAAGGTAGCTTCTTCAGGCACTTTCACAATTAGGCGAGCTCCAGAAAGACCCTTACCTACATAGTCATTGGCATTACCATCTACTTTAAGTGTAAGTCCTTTTGTAGCAAAAGCTCCAAAACTTTGACCTGCAGAACCCCTAAAGTTCACTTTAAGCGTATTATCTGGTAGGCCTTGTTCGCCATAAATTTTAGAAATTTCATTACTTAAAATAGCACCTACAGCGCGATCAAGGTTTGTAATATCAAGATCTAGCGTGGTTTTCTCTTTTCGGAAAAGAGCCGTATGGGCAAGTTCAATAATTTCAAAATCAATAGACTTCTCTAAGTGATGGTTTTGAGTTTCGGTATTATAAACTTTCACTCCTTCTGGCACCTGAATATTGTGAAGTATCGGTGATAAATCTATACCGGCGGCCTTATAATGTTCAACAGCTTTATTTCGATCTAGTTTATGAGCCTGTCCAACCATTTCATCTACAGTACGGAAACCTAGCTGAGCCATAATCTCGCGTAATTCTTCTGCGATGAAATACATAAAGTTTACTACGTGTTCTGGCTGACCTTTAAATTTCTTACGTAACTCCGGATTTTGAGTAGCAATACCTACAGGACACGTATTCAAGTGACAAACACGCATCATTATACAGCCAGAAGCTACCAATGGCGCAGTTGCAAAACCAAATTCTTCTGCGCCTAATAAGCAAGCTACAGCTACATCACGACCTGTTTTAAGCTGACCATCACATTCTAGGCGAATACGGCTACGAAGATCATTAAGTACTAAAGTTTGTTGAGCTTCAGCAATACCAAGCTCCCAAGGTAATCCTGCGTGACGCAGTGAAGTAAGTGGCGAAGCACCAGTACCGCCATCATATCCAGAAACTAAAATCACATCAGCCATTGCTTTTGCAACACCAGCAGCTACAGTACCTACACCTACTTCAGAAACTAGTTTAACGTTGATACGTGCTTCACGGTTTGCAGATTTTAGGTCATAAATTAACTGCGCTAAATCTTCAATCGAATATATATCGTGGTGTGGTGGTGGCGAGATCAAACCTACGTAAGGTGTACTCTTACGGGTTTTGGCAATGTATTTATTTACTTTTTCACCAGGTAGCTGGCCACCTTCACCAGGCTTTGCTCCCTGAGCCATTTTAATTTGAATCTCTGCAGCACTGGTAAGATAATTACTGGTTACTCCAAAGCGGCCAGATGCTACCTGCTTGATAGCAGAGTTTTTCCAATCTCCATTTGGACTCTTGTAAAAACGCTCAGCATCTTCTCCTCCTTCACCACTATTACTCTTACCTCCAATACGGTTCATCGCAACAGCAAGATTTTCGTGAGCTTCCTTACTAATCGAGCCATAGGACATTGCTCCTGTTTTAAAACGCTTTACGATTTCAGTCCAGGGTTCAACTTCTTCAATCGGAATCGGATCGTAATTTGAGAATTCAAACAAACCACGTATGGTCATCAATTGTTTGGATTGCTCATTAACAAGTTTTGAGTATTCTTTATATGTTTTTGGATTGTTTTGACGTACAGCTTCCTGAAGTTTAGCAATCGTTAATGGGTTGAACATGTGTTTCTCACCATTACGTCTCCAGCGGTAATCACCACCAATTTCCATCTCAAGGTTTCCTGAAATATCCTGACGCTTAAAGCTACGGTTATGGCGTTTTGCAATTTCCTGCTCTACTTCATAAAGACCTATACCTTCAATACGGCTAGGCGTATTTGGGAAGTACTTCGTAATTAAAGAGGAGTTAAGACCTAATGCCTCAAATAAACGTGATCCGCGATATGAATTAAGGGTCGAAATACCAATCTTATTCATCACCTTAATTACACCCTTACCTACTGCTTTGTTGTAATTTTCTATAGCCTGACCAAAATCTGTACTTTCCAGATTCCCGGCAGCAATTTCGTCTTTGATTATCTCATTAACCATATATGGGTTAATTGCGCTTGCTCCGTAACCAAATAACAAAGCAAAATGATGTACCTCGCGAGGCTCAGCAGATTCCACAATGATACTCATTTTAGAACGCTGCCCACTGCGAAAAAGTCCGCTGTTCATATAAGAAGTACCTAATAATGCTGGAATAGGTGCCATTTTCTCATCTACACCACGGTCTGAAAGAATCAAAATAGTATGACCTTCATCAATAGCCTGAGAAGCCTGAGCTACCATATTATTTAATGCATCTTCAAGACCGTTTAGACCACGATTTGCCTCATAAAGCATTGGGATGGTACGAACCTTAAAGTGTGGATGTTCAAAATTCTTGATCTTATCTAAATCTTCCTTAGAAATAACCGGATTCTGAATACGAATTTTTTTACAATACTCAGGAGCAATCTCCATCAGGTTCGTATCAGGACCTAGCGTAAGGCTTAAATCAGTAATTAATTCTTCCCGAATACCATCTAAAGGTGGGTTTGTTACCTGAGCAAATAATTGCTTGAAGTAATTATATAGCAACTGAGGGCGATCTGAAAGTACGGCAAGAGGAGTATCTGAGCCCATTGAGCCAATAGGCTCTTTACCTTTATTTGCCATTGGTAAAATAATAGTTCGAATATCTTCCTGAGTATAACCAAAAGCATTTTTACGTAAATCGAAAGCAGTTTCTTCAGTATCAATCTCTACGTCACGATAAGGAATATCCCTTAAGTGTACCCGATTTTCTTCTAACCATTTGCCGTAGGTATGTTGGGTAACAATTCGATCTTTAATTTCTTCATCGTTTACGATACGACCGGCTTTCATATCAACAAGAAACATTTTCCCGGGTTCTAGTCTACCGTGAAATTCTACGTTTTCAGGTTCAATCTCTAAAACTCCTGTTTCTGAAGACATAATTACGTAACCCGTTTTGGTTACTGTATAACGAGAAGGACGTAAACCATTACGGTCAAGAACTGCACCTATATAATCCCCATCAGTAAAAGGAATCGAAGCTGGACCATCCCAAGGCTCCATAATACAGCTATTAAACTCGTAAAAAGCTTTTTTAGCTTCACTCATTTCTTTGTGCTTTTCCCAGGCTTCAGGAACAAGCATCATCATAATTTCAGGAAGTGATCTGCCAGACATTAATAAAAGCTCTACAACCATATCCATTGAAGCAGAGTCAGACTTACCAGGAAGAATTATAGGAAATAACTCTTTTAATTCTTCACCAAATAGATCAGACTGAAGTAATTCTTCACGGCTTCTCATACGAGAAACATTTCCGCGTAAAGTATTGATTTCTCCATTGTGACACATATATCTAAAAGGTTGTGCCAAATCCCAGGTGGGGAATGTGTTGGTAGAGAATCGTTGGTGAACTAGCGCTAAACGTGTGGTTAATTTAGGATCCAAAAGATCTGTGTAATAATATTTAATATCTTCAGGCATTAAGAGCCCTTTAAATATTAAAGTCTTATTTGATAAACTTGGAAGGTAAAAATATGAACGTTCAGATAGTTTACTCTTTAATATAGTATGTTCAGTAATCTTACGAGCAGTATAAAGTTTAATCATAAACTCCTGCTCATCCATCTCTGTTGATGGCTTCCCTATAAAGATTTGTTCTATATGAGGTTCAACACTGGCAGCAATACTACCAAGATAACCAGCATCTACAGGAACTTTTCTCCAACCTAACAACACCAGACCTTTAGCCTTTAGTTCTTGTTCAAATATATTCTTACAATAGGCTCTTTGATTCTCCTTCTTTGGCAAGAACACATTACCTACAGCATATTCTCGCGCCTCAGGAAGGTCAAAGGAACATTTTTCCTTAAAAAAGTCGTACGGTATATCTATCAGTATACCGGCACCATCTCCTGTTTTCCCATCACTGCTAACCGCACCACGATGTTCTAATTTTTCCAGAATTTCAAGAGCCTTATGAATGATATCATTAGACTGCTTTCCTTCAAGACTACAAATGAACCCCGCACCGCAATTTTCGTGCTCCCATTCTGGTGAATATAAACCTTGTTTTTCCATAAAATTTAAGCTCTTTTTTAACGTCAGAATCATAAAGCTATTCAATAAACTGAAATGCTAATAATTTTGATCAACAAGATTTTTATTATTTCATTTTTAGCAAAATATTAGCTTTTAATTATAAAGAACTCAAAATATGCAAGCTGTTTTTATCGAATATGAAACGCATTTTCGACAAAAATCAGGTATTTCAGCAAATTTTTCAAATTACATTATTCTTAAGTCAATGTTAAGATTTGACGTTTTTGGTGCTTTTTTATCCTAATTATTATTAAAAATTCACAAAAAAGGCACATTATCCATAACCAAAATGGCAATTTATGGTTTTCTCAATCGCTTTCGGATAACATACCCTAAAAAAAATAGGGGTATAATTACATAAATAGCAAAAATTAAAGGGTTACCCCCAAAATATTTGGGGGTGACTTCAAATAATGCATAGTTTAGCAACTCACCAATTAATCAATTTTAAAATGAGAAAATTACTAGTACCCTTTATGCTATGTCTATGCTTAACTGCTTTTGCGCAAGAAGAAGAAACTTCATGGACGGATGGTTTTACCCTATCAGGATCTGTTGATGCGTATTTCAGACAAAATCTAACTTCCCCTAATAAACTTATTGACGTGGATAATGATGGAGAACTTGACACCTACCCAGCTCCTGGTTCTTCATTTGCAAACCAACCTGGTTTTGCACTTGGCATGGCCAATCTGGTTCTTTCTTATGAAAAAGGAAGTGTAGGTGCTGTTGCTGACCTCGTTTACGGCCCACGTGGTACAGATGCCGTTTTTGGTTCTACAACTGCAAGCTCAAGTATTGTTAATCAATTATATGTGTATTGGAATGCCAGCGAGAGTGTAACTTTCACATTTGGTAACTGGAATACCTTTTTAGGTTACGAGGTGATCTCACCAGCGGCTAACTTCAACTATTCTACATCGTATATGTTTTCTTACGGCCCCTTCTCACACAGTGGTCTTAAAGCAGATTTTGCAATTGATGAGAGCTGGAGCGCAATGCTTGCCATTATGAACTCTACAGACTTTACTGACTTCAATCCTTTTGGAAGCTACACTTTCGGAGGTCAGTTAGGATATTCTGGTGATTCTGGAAGCACTTTCTTAAATGTACTTTACGGCGATCAGGGAGGTAACTACACCGACGAAGGTGGATCTGATGGTTATGGTTCTACTTTTCAGGTTGACTTAACAACAGGATATGATGTATCTGATTCTTTTTATTTAGGTCTTAACGCAACTTATAATACTACTGCTGCTGGAGATATGGCTGAAGAAACTGGTTTCTACGGTGTTGCTCTATATGCTCAAGCTGCTCTTAGCGATTCTTTTTCATTAGGTCTTCGTCCAGAATACTTCAGTGAATTTGGAGAATTTGGAGCTATCGGAGGTTTTGATGCCGAAGGTGATGCAAGCGTTTTTGCTGTTACACTTTCAGGTAATGCAAAAGTTGGTCCTTTAACATTTATTCCCGAATTTAGATTAGATTCTGCTAGCGAGGATGTATTCCTAGATGATTTTGATGGTACTCCATCTTACACAGGAAGTCTTGGGTCATTCCTTCTTGCGGCCGTATATTCATTTTAATCTAAAATCACATTTACAATGAAAAAAATTGAAGCAATTATTAGAAAATCTAAATTTTCAGCTGTTAAAAAGGCTTTACATGAAAAAGGAGTAAACTTCTTTTCTTACTGGGATGTTACCGGTTTAGGAAACGAAAAGCACGGTCACGTTTACCGCGGAGTTTCGTATAGCACCAGCGACATTCAGCGTAGATACCTTTCTATAGTAGTAAACGACGATTTCGAGCAGGCGACAATAAGCGCAATACTTGAAGCAGGAGCTACAGGAGAGGTAGGTGACGGTAAAATCTTTGTCTCAAATGTAGAGGAAGCATACCGCATAAGAACCGGTAAGAAGGGTGGAGACACTTTAAACTAAATAAATTTTTAATCATTAAATGAATAATATGGCTTATTTGTTATTACAAGAACCAGCAGATGCAGTACAAACTGCAGTTGATGCTATAAATGCTGATTTGGGCATTTTATGGATCATTATCGCCGCTATACTGGTATTTTTTATGCAAGCGGGATTCACCCTTGTTGAAACTGGATTTACAAGTGCTAAAAATGCTGGTAATATCATCATGAAGAACTTTATGGACTTATGTATAGGTTCATTAATGTTCTGGGTAGTAGGTTACTCTATCATGTATGGAGGTGAAACTATCTTAGGAGGATTTATGAGAGATCCTTTTGATCTAGCTTTCTTCAAACAAGACGATTGGCACAACTTATTTTTCCAAACTGTTTTCTGCGCAACTGCAGCTACGATTGTATCTGGAGCTGTAGCAGGTAGATTTAAATTCTCCTCTTATTTAATCATTTCTGCGCTTCTTACAACAATCATCTACCCTATTTCTGGTAGCTGGTTATGGCCTTTTGACGATCAGGCCTGGTTAAACAACCTTGGCTTTATTGACTTTGCAGGTTCTACTATTGTTCACGCAGTAGGTGGTGGTGCAGCTTTAGTTGCAGCTTACCTTGTAGGTCCTAGATTAGGAAAATATGGCCCTAACGGTGAAGTAAATGTTATCAGAGGTCACAACCTATTATTAGGAGCTCTAGGTGTATTCATCCTTTGGTTAGGATGGTTTGGTTTTAACGGTGGTTCTCAACTAGCATTTGGTGGTGATGATTCTATCGCAGTTGGTAGTGTAATCATCAATACAAACCTTGCTGCTGCTATAGGTGCTGTTACTGCCCTATTCTTTACATGGGCTCGTTATGGCAAGCCAGATATCTCTATGACACTTAACGGTGCTCTTGCTGGTCTTGTTGGTATTACTGCCGGTTGCGGTAACGTTGATGCCTGGGGAGCTTTAGCAATTGGACTTATCAGTGGTTTCGTTGTTGTATTATCTATTGAATTTATCGACAAGAAACTTAAGATTGATGATCCTGTTGGAGCAATTTCAGTTCACGGGGTTTGTGGATTTTTAGGAACTGTTCTTGTAGGTGTATTTGCTACTGAAGGTGGTGCACTTTACGGAGGTGGTTTCAATCAGCTTTGGGTACAATTCTTAGGGTCTATCTCTATGATTGGATGGTCTGTACTTGCATCGTTTATTGTATTGTTTATCGTTAAAAAAACAATGGGTCTTCGAGTTTCAGAAAAAGAAGAATTAGAAGGTCTGGATTACCACGAGCATGGAATGACAGCTTACTACGATCCTATCGAGGAAGAATAGTAGATACATTTAATTATATATATTTTAAAACCGCGCTTATGGCGCGGTTTTCTATTTCACTCTTATTTTATTTTAAGAATTGAATCGTTCCCGGATAGTAAGTAGGCTCTCCGTTAGCCGCTTTAATAGCATTAACTATGGGCAACACTAAGGCGATAATTCCTATAATAATAATTCCAATTACTCCTAACCCACATAATAGTACTGCAGGTATACATATAATAGAATACAAAAAGAGGCTTATCTGAAAATTTAAAATCTGTTTTCCAGATTCATCCATCCCCATAATTTTATCTCTTTGTGTTAACCAAATTACCAAAGGCACAATAAACCCACCTATACCCGTTATTAAGTCAAGAAGTTGACTCAGGTGTGCTATAACTATTAAATTTCGATCTTCTCTTAACATCATAATTGATTGATTTTTGAATTGATTACACTTATAAGTAGCTTTTAGAATGTACTTGTTACAAAACTGCCTTGCCCTAAAGTCAATTTATGGCACGCTCCTTGTAACTAGTTAACTGTACCATCCAAAAAGTTTAAAAGAGTACAAACAATCTAAAATCCTTAATTTATGAAAAATCTTATCTTTTTATTCGTTGGCCTGCTTACAGGCCTTGCTCCGACCCAGGCGGAGACCTTGGATGGAGTATATAGAAATTATTATGATGGAAGTCGCTACATCTTTGTTGAAGGTGGTGTTGAATTTTCAGTATATCCAGACGGGGAATTTGACTTCGTTTTACCGCAAATCGCTCAAAACTACGTTAATGTAAATGTAAACGCAGGTCCGGTAAATATCAGTTATAACTCAGGTTATAATTATGATCCTTATGTGCAGTATGATGATTATGGTGCTGTAATTCAGGTTGAAAATGTACCGGTTTATTATGATAACTGGGGACGTATTATTCAGGCTGGTAGTGTCTATATCAACTACAACAACAATCGTATTGTAAATGTTGGTGGACTTCGCATCTTTTATAATGGACCACGTTTTTCACACGTAAGTGGTTTTATCAATATCTATAACAGAAATTATGTGTATCATCCTTACCACAATTTCTTTTACAGACCTTATTTTGATAGATGTCTAGTTTATAACAGACCTTATAGAAGATACTATACTCCTATTCGCTATGATTATGCATATCACAGAAGTCACTATGCACAGGGATATCGCAACGGATATTTAAATGCCTACCACGATTTTAAACGTCCTACCGGTAGAGTTGCACATAACAATGCACGAAGAGGTAGTTATTATGATGCACGTCAGCGTGTAAATTCAGATCGTAATTACAGTAGTTCATCATCTAGCAGAAGTTCGGCTTACAGCAGAAGTTCAAACGATCGAAATTCTAGAAGTATTGCAAATACCAAATCTAGTTCAGGACGTTCTAACAATGCTATTATTAATAATACATCATCAGATCGTAATACTGCGAATCGTAGCAGCCAGACACGCAGTTCTGCAAATCAGGCTCGTACTTCACAAGGCAGATCTCAAAATGATGCCAGACAACGTGCAACAACCCCACAACGTCAGGCGCAAACCAGAAGTTCGTCTTCTAACAGAAATGCTCAGGTGAGAAATACAGCTCCGCAACGTCAGGTGGCTCAGAGAACGAGTAATTCTAACCGTCAGGTTCAAACTAGAAGTTCGTCTTCTAATAGAAATGCTCAGGTAAGAAATACAGCTCCACAGCGCCAAGTGGCACAGAGAAGTAGTAATTCTAACCGTCAGGTTCAGGCTAGAAGTTCGTCATCTAACAGAAATGCACAGGTGAGAAATACTGCTCCACAGCGCCAGGTAGCACAGAGAAGCAGTAATTCTAACCGTCATGTTCAAACTAGAAGTTCGTCTTCTAACAGAAATGCACAGGTGAGAAATACAGCTCCGCAGCGCCAGGTAAGTCAGAGAAGTTCTACTCCTCAACGTAGCGTACAACAACGTTCTCAGAGCTCTCGCAGCAGCAATGCAGCACGTAGCTCAAATACCAGCAGATCTCGTGGCAACTCTGGAAAAGGTAGAGGATAATATACAATCCTTCAATTGGATTGAGATTGATTTTTTGGTTGGTTAGTTTGGAAGGTCCCGTATCTGATTTTATTCAGAACGGGATTTTCTTTTTGGCAAAAACCGATTTAGTAATTGAGTTACTTCCGGAGAAATATTGAAAAAATAAACAGCAGAACCATACGCAGCGGATATCAATACTGACTTAGCTACAATGCTTGTAATTGGATTAAATGAAAAATCCCAAAAATAAAAGGCAAGTCCTAAAATCAGTAGCAATCCCCCTACTCCCAGTGAATGTTTGGTAAATGGCTGCATTCTGAATTTACTATGAACAACAATAATTTTAGCAACAACATATCCCACAGAAGCTATAAAAGTCGCAATAGCCGCACCATTTACTCCTAAGGCAGGTATAAAAATTAAATTAAGAACTACTGCAATCACGACCAATACAACACCTAAAATTAAAACCAGTCGATAGTAATCTGAATTATATAAAATAGCATTGTTGTTACCCATCATATTATCTGCAAGCTTCGCCAAAGAAATAAGAAGCACCACGTATAATCCTTTACTATAAGATGGATCTAAAACTAAATACAAGGATTTGATGTTACAGATTATCAATAAAAAGATCAATCCTGAAACTACAAAAAGTGTCAGTGAACTTTTCTTGTAAAGGTCTTTTAATTCCAGCATTCGACCTCCATTTAAATATGTAGCTGTTAGCGGATACATTATTTGATGCATCGCTCGTGCAGGAACGGCAATCACAGCTGCTATATAAATAGCTACAGCATAATAGGCAACATTTTCAATAGCCACGAGTTTACCCAACATAAACATATCTATGTCAAGAATCATAACCGCAACCGAACCTGCCAGAATTATAAGTACGGCATACTTAAGAATTTTAGAAAATTCTTGAGGAACGGCAATTTGAAAACGTGGCGCTCTCAACTTAAAGGCATAAAAAAGCATAATCACCATTCGAAGTACATAAACTAGAGTTACTCCGTATAGAAATTGGGGTATTGATAAGACTTCAGCTGCAAAAAGCAGCAGGAGTATCATAACTCCAAACCTGTGAAATACCTCATTCATTACCGTACCAAAAACACTTTGTAATTGCGTCTTAGCCCAGGCATAGCCAATCTCAAAATAAGCCATTGCAACAGCGATAATCCCGATTAAGTAAACATAAGGTCTGACAATCTCATTTTTAGACGCCAGGAAATCTGAAAGGGTATCGTAAATTATTCCCGATAGAATTATAGCCGGAACTATTACTAACAAAGGCAGTATTGGCATAAAGCTGAGAAAGATATCTTGTTGCCTCCCTGAATATTTGGAATAGAATTTAATCAGGGTATTTTGTACACCAACCGCTGCAAAAGGCATAATCAAAGTAGCAGTGCTCAATAAAAATCCTACCAGACCATAATATTCATCTTCAAAAAATTGAACATATAACACCAGTGTATTTAACGCACCAATACCAAAACCTAAATAGGTTGTGATCAGGTTTTTTACAGACTGTGATGCTACGATTCCCATAAATTATAATCGATGTAAAATAGCCGCTAATTGAGCAGTCAAATTTTTCCGGGTATAGGATTCTAAATCTGTGGCTAAATTAATAAGCTCACCTGATTTAAAAGTCTCGTATAATTCCAGTAACTCCGTTTTTAAACGAGCTTTGTGTGAATATTGAAAATAGGATCCTGCCTTGGTCTTCTCAAGTATAGCTTCAACATCAGAATCTTTTGGACCAATAGCAATTACCGGCCTTTTTGCTGCCAAATACTCAAATAATTTTCCCGGAATAATCAATTGAGTTTCTGCAGAATCAATTTCAATCAATAGCAAAAGCCGACTGCTACGCTGCATCCTTAAAGCTTCCTGATGGGAAATATATCCGTGCAGCTTCAGTTGATTATTCAGCCCATTCTCTTTTATCGATTCAACAACAGAAGCGCCGATTCTGCCAGCCAAATGAATTTCCAAATTAGACTCAAAACCGGGTAATTCTTCCTTCAACTCCTTTAATACTTCCCATAAAACCTTTGGATTTCGGTCTTCTAATAATGAACCTATATGCGCAAGACTGAATTTTTGATCTAGTGATACATCTTGTAAAGCCTCCTCATCAAATCCATTAGTGATACAGCTTACCGGCTTTGAAGTTTTAGCCTGTAATAACTTCTGGGTAGCATAACTGGTTGCTAAAATATGATCTGCAGTATTGAGGACTTTACTTTCAAAATGTTGATATTTTTGCTGAGCAAAACGGGTTAATTTCAGTTTTTTTTGATAGCCAATTTCGGTCCAGGGATCTCTAAAATCTGCCAGCCAGGGCAACCCTGTTCGCTTACTTAATTTAAGCCCTATAAGATGTAAACTATGTGGTGGTCCGGTAGTAATTATACAATCTACAGGATTTGCTTTCAAATAGCTGTCTAAAAATGCTACGGAAGGTTTTATCCAAAACTTTCTAGCATCGGGTATAAAAAGATTTCCGCGCACAAAGAGCATCAACTTTTGTAAAATCGATTGCTTTTTTTCAGACTTAATGATCCCAGCACTTAATTGACGCGTACTTGATTTAGAAAACGCCGATGCCATTTTATACGGCTCAAAAATAGGTTGCTTAATTACCGTAATTCCAGTTGGAATTTCAGCTACTAAACTTTCATCTACTATAGGGAAATGCGGATTTTCAGGAATATAAACAACAGGTTCTATGTCAAAATCTCTAAGATATTTGACAAACTTTAACCAGCGCTGAACACCTGGTCCACCTGCAGGAGGCCAATAATAACAAATGATCAGCGCCTTTTTCAACTAAATTGAAGTTTATGTTCTTACTAAGATTGGTTTACAGTTGACTTTCTAAAGCTTAAAAATAAAGCTCCAAGAATCAACAATACCAGAATAATGTTGCTTGCTAAACTCAATGTGCTACCCGTTTTCACCACTTGAGGTTCAAATTTAAATTCAATCACATGTTGTCCGGCAGGAACTTTCATTCCACGTAATAAATAGTCGACTTTAATATGATCAACTGGTTTACCATCTATATAAGCCTGCCATCCATTAGGGTAATACACCTCACTAAAAACAGCTAGTTTATCTGCCTGCGCCTGTGATTTATATTTCAAATACCCACCGCTGTGCTCAACAAGCTCAATCGCCTGTGTTGAATCCTGAGGAAACACTTTTCGTTCAAAATCTCCCGCAAACTTCTCCTGTAAGATTGCAGTCTGGCGCACATTAATACCATCTAAAGCCTGAATTTCGGCATCTGCATCCGGAACTACTTTCAGATTTTGTACAAACCAGGCATTACCGGGAGCTTCTGGGTTAATTTGCACCTGCTGCTGCCCTTCCTGATTTTGGGTAATTATGTATTTAGTATTTAACAAATTGAGCGCAACGGCATTTCCCTGATACAAATAGAACTCAATCAAATCCTGTAACCGAGCTGGTTTTGCCCCATGATAACCACCAATAGATTTATGAAAATAACTGGTGCGTGCACCATTAAGTCCAACACTTTGTTCATAAACCCGGTATCGCGTGGTGTCTTGCAAAATCTTCTGGTCTGCAGGAGTCGCCTGAAAAGCCTGTTCTACAATACGGGCACTCGCAAAATTGTCTTTATTAACGTAACGACGATCTACATTCACAAGATCAAAAACAACCAGTATAGCAACTGCAACAATGACCGGCGTTTCTTTAAGTTTATCCTTCAGGTAAAACCAAATCAATCCGGCTGAAAGTAAAACCAGGATCAAAGTTTTGATGGTATCGCTTACTAACAGAGCCTTTCGGTCTTCTCTAATGGCATTCATCAGTTCCATACCTCCTGCCTGAATATAGGCCTGATCATTACCGCCTGCAAAGGAGAAAAAAGTTCCGCTAAAAATAAGTATAAGTAAAGCCAGACCACCAGTAATCCCGGTTGACCATTTTAAAGCATTCAACTTACGATCTGAAGGTTCCGTTTTTTGAAGTATTTTATAAAGACCGAATACAGCAAGAACCGGCACACACAATTCAGCAATAACCTGAATAGAAGTTACCGCCCTGAATTTGTTATAAAGCGGAAAGTAGTCAATCCATAAATCGGTAAACCAGGAAAGATTTCCTCCATAACTCAATAAGATAGATAAAACCGTTCCTCCTGCCAGCCACCATTTGAGGCGACCACGCACCATAAAGAGTCCTAAAACAAATAGAAATACGATAACTGCTCCCAAATAAGCCGGTCCGGAAACCCCGGGTTGACTACCCCAGTAATACAAACCAAACTGACTAAAAATAGATTCTGCCTGTGCCGGTGGTACGCCTTGTTGCAATAAGAATTCAGTAAAAGCACTGTCTTTGTTATACGGCTCCGAATTTGAACCACCATATAAGCCGGCTATAAATAAATCTAGTGTTTCAGCAATACCATAACTGTATTGATTAATATATTCTTTCTCCAGACCTGCTAAAGCTTCTTTAGGAGTTCCGTCAGGGTTTATGCTAAGTTCACTAGTCCCGCGGGTACTAAAACTGGAATATTCTGAAGTTGCCATTAAACTAGCTGCATTTGAACCCACAGCAAGAACTACTGCAATAACTAGAAGTCCAACACTTTTTAAGAAATGGGGTAGCTCCTTTTTACGAATTGCATCAATCAAATAGGCAATACCTAACACGATGACTAAAAGCATCAGGTAATAGGTCATTTGCACGTGGTTTGCGACAATTTCTAAAGCCATAGCAATGGCTGTCAACAAAAATCCCCAGATGTATTTTTTCCGAAAGGTGAGTATAATTCCGCTTAATACCAGTGGCATATAAGCTATAGCATGTGCTTTTGCATTATGACCTACACCAAGAATTATAATAAGATAACTACTAAAACCAAATGCCAAAGCACCCAATCCCGCATAACGCCAGTCGAGCTTTAAAACTAATAGTAAGATGTAAAATCCAATAAAATAAAGAAACAGGTAATCGGCAGGTCTTGGTAAAAATCGCAGGCTCAAATCGAGCGTTTTGATCCAGTTGTGAGGATATTTTGCACCCAACTGATACGTTGGCATCCCGCCAAAGGCTGCATCTGTCCAATACAACTCCTCCCCGGTTTGCTCCCGATGATCCATTAATTCTTTGGCCATACCCCGATATTGCTGAATATCGCTTTGGAACATTTTCTTACCAGAAAGAACCGGACTAAAGTATAAAAGTGCAGTAACTATAAAAACTAAAACCACAGCAAGGTGTGGTAGTATTTTTTTAAACGAAAAAGTCATATCGAAGTGCTAAATCTAAAGGGTGGAAATTAGTCAATTTCTTCGTAATCGATATATTCCCCCACCTTTTTATTTGAATTTGAATCCCGGTTCGGAACCTTATCAATTATGGTTTCTCCCTCACGCTGAGGAGCATTTTGATTATTTTGAAATCCCCGCGCCATATTCTCAAATCGCTCTCCGGCTTTCTTTGCCAGATAGTTCATAATATAGGGAGCAGAAAAGCGAATTATGATACGCAATGCAAAAAAGATAAGCAGTATGATAAGAATGGTCTGTAAAAACTCCATCTACAACTAGTTTAAAGAAGATTTAAAAGGAAATAGTCTGTTCGCTATTCCTTACTATGGCTGTAAAAGTACATATTAGGCATTTGTTTAGGCTTAAAAAAAGTCTAAAAGTAGGTCGCAAACAGACCCCTGGGGCTTTAGGCTATCTCTAATTTTTACAGTATGTTTGTGAGATTAGCACCTAAATTTGTCAATTTTTAAATCTGCCTCTATGAAGGTTATATTCAGTTATGCCATAGGAATACTGATGCTAAGTACCGTATTTACTGTACAGGCTCAATATACCGAAACTATAAACTCTAACCGTCCCGGGCAGTCTCAAGGTGCATTTGCTGTGGGAACCGGAGTGCTTCAGGCGGAGATTGGTGCAACTTTAGGCAAGGAATCCCATAATTTACTTTATACAGAAACTGAAAATTGGGGAACTGAATTTCTTTGGCGCTATGGTTTTTTCAGAGAACAACTAGAGATTAACTTTGGAGGAACCTATCTTAACGAGGATGTTACTCCCACTGCAGGAAATGCAGAGACTTACACCCAAAGCGGATTTCCTATACTTACTTTAGGCGCAAAATACCTGCTCTACGATCCTTATAAAAATTATACTGACAAAATAAACGTATACAGTTATCACGCTAATCGTGCATTTAAATGGCGAACCCTTGTCCCGGCAGTATCGGTATTTGCTGGCGCCAATTATGTGTACAGCGATAATAATCCCTTTTTACCAGAAAGTCAGTCAGGATTTACGCCTAAGGTAATCGCAATCACCCAACATAATTGGGGTCGCTGGGTATGGGTAAACAATTTTATTTACGATCAGTTTTTAACAGACTATCCTACAAAGGCTTGGATTACTACGATGACCCACTCATTCAATCCTAAAATTGCGGCTTTTGTAGAGGCGCAGGTTATCATAAGTGATATTTATGCAGATGATTTATTTCGGTTTGGTGCGGCTTATTTAATTACCAAAGATTTACAAATTGATGTCAATGCACTAATCAATTTTAAGGAAACTCCACGCCGTCGTCAATTGGGTCTGGGCGTATCGTACCGACTCGATTTTCACCGAAATGATGAATTACTTCCCGATAATTAAAAATACGGTTACTTTTACACCCTAGAGTTTTTGAGATGATTACAATTAAAGAAATGAAAACAAAAAAGGAATTGCGACAATTCGTCAAATTCCCGTTTTCTATTTATGATAAAGAAACTAACTGGGTACCACCCTTAATAAATGATGAGCTCGAGAGTATGGATCCCGAGCTTAACCCGGTTTTTAAAAATGCTGAAGCACGCTTCTTTCTAGCCTTAAAAGATGGAAAGCCTGTTGGGCGCATTGCTGCCATTATAAATCATATCGAGATTAACGAGCAAGGCAAACCGAAAATGCGTTTTGGCTGGTATGATGCTATTGATGATATTGAAGTAACCAAAGCTCTAATTGCTAAAGTCGAAGAAATAGGTCGAGCTAATAATCTACAATGGATTGAAGGTCCCGTAGGTTTTAGCAATATGGAAAAAGCAGGAATGCTCATTGAAGGTTTCGAATACCTGAATACGATGATTACCTGGTATAACTACCCCTATTATAAGGATCACTTTGAGCAACTCGATTTTGAGAAAGCCTCAGAATGGGTGGAATATGAAATTCAGATTCCTGAGAAATCACCTGAGAAAGTAGAGAAATTTGCAAGACTTATTGTAGAGCGTTACAACCTGAAACTCATCCATTTTAAGAACAGCAAAGAGATTTTGCCGTACGTAGATGATATGTTTGGCTTGCTTAATAAAACCTATAATGAGCTGAGTACGTTTGTACCAATTCAGCAGTACCAAATTGATCATTACAAGGATAAGTATATCAAGTACATCAATCCACATTATATCAAGTGTATTGAAGATGCAAATGGAAAGCTTATCGCTTTTGCTATCACCATGCCTTCTTTCAGCAAAGCACTTAAGAAAGCTAATGGAAGTTTATGGCCTTTTGGCTTTATTCATTTGCTTAAGGCTCGTAAACAAAACGATACTGCCGCTTTTTATTTAATCGGTATAGATCCTGAATATCAGGGTAAAGGTGTTACAGCGGCCATCTTCCAAACCATGCAGGATCTGTTCACTGCTAATGGTATAACACAGGTTGAAACAAACCCGGAGTTAGAAGAAAACAAAGCTATACAACAGCTTTGGAAAAAATACGATCACAAACTACATAAACGAAGAAGGACCTATAAACGCGATTTATAGGTCCTTCGGGATTTTATAATTTGTTTAAAATTCCTAGTAAACTATTCCAAAGCTTACCTGAATTTTAGAAGTAACGGTGATCTCGCCCGGCGCAATCGTGTTACGTCCACCATCCATAGATTCGGCAACAGCCATTTTATACATAGGTTGAGGTTGTGGACTGCTGGTTCCCATTTCGGCAATCATTAATACGCGTCCAACTTTAGTCCCCAAAACAGCAGCATAAGATTCTGCTTTTTGTTTAGCGTCTAAAACAGCCTTTTTACGCGCTTCAGCTTCATATTCTTCCATTTTAGAAGATGAAAAACTAACGCCATTAATCGAGTTGATTCCGGAACTTACTAAACCAGACATTAATGCATCATACTTGCTCAAATCTTTCAATTTTACTGAAATAGTCTGACTCGCATTGTAATTGTACGTCTTGGTATTGTAATCGTAATTTTTATTTAGATTCACATACTCGGTCTGAACCTGATTCTGTGGAATCCCCATTTTAAGCAGATAATCCAAAACGTTATCTACGGCAACGTCGTTTTCTGTTTTTACCGTTTTAGGGTCTTTCCCTTCGTTTTGAACTCCCATACGAATAGTTACTTCGTCTGGTACTGCAATTACTTTACCTTCTCCGGTAACACTTACTGATGGTTCAATGCTTTGCGCGCTTGCAGCTGTAGTTAATGCTGTTAAGGCTAAAATTAAAATCGTTTTCATGCTTTTTTCTTTTTGTTATCGATAGTCCCAAAAACCATTATGGAAATCAGAACGACCAATGGTTGTTTGATATCAAAGATAAAAACAAGAGCTATGCCACTAAATCTTTCCGGTCTTATTTAACACAAATAAAACAATGATAGGAATCGCTAATAAGATCACCATCAAGGTATTAATCTCAAGTAAAACTGGAGCCATTAACAAGGTTATAACATAACCCCCTACGGCCCCACCAAAATGGGCATCGTGGCCAATGTTGTCATTATTGGCGCGCATTCCATAAATAGAATACAGCAAATACCCAATTCCGAAGATATATGCAGGTATTGGAACCGGGATAAAAAACATATACAAGCTCATATCTGGCTGCAAAAGAATTGCAGAATAAAGAATACCAGATACAGCTCCACTGGCACCAACAGCAGAATAATGATATTGATCTTTGTGGAAATAATAGGAAAGCAAATTACCAAGTATCAAACTTCCCAGATAGATAATTACAAAACTTAAATTTCCTAAGTTTTCAACGACAATGCCAGCGAAAAAATATAGCGTAAGCATATTGAAGAATAAGTGTGCCGTGCTTACGTGTAAAAATCCAGATGAAAGTATGCGTATCTGTTCACCTCGGCGTACTGCCCCGGTAATGAATTTATATTTTTCAAAAAAAGAATAATCGTTAAAACCTTTCATAGAGATGAGTACGTTTACCACAATCACCACTACCGTTACCAGATTTAAATCGCCCATAAATGCTCCAATTTAAGCGTCAAATATACCTATATTTGCGCACTAAAGGTGGCTAAAAGCTTATGGTTTTCGAAAGGCTTAATTGATTCAAGCATTGTAAAAATCTCATTTTTAGTCTGCTAAAAACACTAAAAATAATTGCTCATGCAATGGCTTATATTTTGGATGGTTTACCCCTTATTATGGTGTATTTCCAAACTTCCATTCCCTCTTTTTTATAAAGTATCAGACGCGGTTTATTTGATAGTTTACTATGTTGTGGGTTATAGAAAAGAAACGGTTGCATTCAATCTAAAAACCGCCTTCCCAAAAAAATCAGAGGCCGAGCGTAAACAGATTGAAAAAGAGTTCTATAAACATATGTGCGATATGTTTCTGGAAATGATTAAATCGATTTCTATTTCTGCAGACGAACTCAAAAAGAGATTTGCTATTGATGATCTAAGTATCATCTCAAAACTAGAAAGTGAAAAACGCAGTTCAATCATCCTAATGGGGCATTACGCCAGCTATGAGTGGCTCACGGCATTACAATTCTATTTTGATTATACCGGCTATGGCATTTATAAGCGCATCAAAAACAAATACTTTGATGAGTTGGTGCAACGCATTCGTAAAAAATGGAATTCAGAACTCATCAATAACAAAGAAGCTACGTTTATTGTTAGAAAGAAACAACGCAGCGGCGAGATGGCTACCTATGCTTTTATTGCAGATCAATCTCCTAAAACCCGAAAAACACAATATTGCACAGATTTTCTTGGGCAGAATGTACCTTTCTTTACAGGCGTTGAGCGATTGGCAAAATCTGAAAATATGCCAGTGCTCTACCTCGCAGTTGACAAAATAAAACGAGGTTATTATAAGGCCCATTTTGAGGTAATTACCGAAGATCCCGCTTCCCTGCCCGATTACCAGATTACCGATGCGTTTATCACTCACCTGGAAACTCAAATAAAAAATGCGCCCCAGTATTACCTGTGGACGCATAAACGTTTCAAGCACGCACTTTAGAAGTTTAAATGCCTGCTATTTTCTTGATTTCTGCAATCATATCATCTGCGACCTGATCTGCTTCTGCCTGAGTTGGAGCTTCGGTATAAATACGAATAATAGGTTCTGTATTTGATTTTCTGAGGTGTACCCAATGCTTTTCAAAATCAATTTTAACCCCGTCAATTGTATTGATTTCTTCATTCTTATAAGCTTCAGCTATGTTTTTAAGAATTCCATCTACATCCAGACCTGGAGTCAATTCAATCTTCTTTTTACTCATAAAATAAGTCGGATAACTTGCGCGTAACTCGCTTACTTTTAGTTTTCGCTTTGCGAGATGCGTTAAGAACAGAGCAACACCTACCAGCGCATCACGACCATAATGTGATTCCGGGTAGATAATACCGCCATTACCCTCTCCTCCTATTACCGCATTTACTTCTTTCATCTTTGAAACTACATTCACTTCTCCTACGGCTGCTGCGTGATATGTGCCACCATGTTTAAGGGTCACATCTCTAAGAGCTCGTGACGAACTTAAATTGGAAACTGTAGCACCCGGATTTTCGCTTAAAACATAATCTGCGCAGGCAACAAGAGTGTATTCTTCTCCAAACATTTCTCCGGTTTCGTCAATAAAAGCAAGGCGATCTACATCAGGATCTACAACGATACCCAAATCTGCATGTTCTTCTTTTACTAACTCGCAAATGTCTCCCAAATGCTCTTTTAAAGGTTCTGGATTATGAGGGAATTTTCCGTTAGGCTCACAGTATAGTTTGACTGTATGGACTCCAAGTCTGTTGAGTAACATCGGGATTGCAATACCACCTGTAGAATTTACGCCATCTACGACGATTTTAAATCCGGCTTTTTTAATTGCATCTTCATCAACCAACTCGAGATCCAATACTTCGTCAATATGAATGTCGATATATGCATCATTTCGATTGATTGCACCCAAACTATCAACATCTGCAAACTCGAGCTCTGCTGATTCTGATAGTTCAAGAATTTTAGCACCAGCTTCTGCATTTAAGAATTCGCCGTTTTTATCTAATAATTTAAGGGCATTCCATTGTTTGGGATTATGTGACGCAGTAAGAATAATTCCGCCATCGGCGTGCTCCAGCTTCACTGCAAGCTCTACCGTAGGTGTAGTTGACAGGTCTAAATCAATAACATGAATACCCATTCCTACCAGCGTTTGCATTACCAGTTGCTGCAGCATTTCTCCACTTAAACGGGCATCGCGCCCTACAACCACACGGTATTCATCCTTATCGCGCTGTTGCTTGATAAAAGTCCCGTAGGCAGATGCAAATTTTACAGCATCGATGGGAGTTAAGTTATCGCCGGTATTACCGCCTATGGTTCCACGTATTCCTGAAATAGATTTTATTAGGGTCATTTGTAACTATGATTAGTTGATTTGATATTGAGTTGATGTGAATTCTAAAACCCACTTTACTCGCAAATATAGCCAAAGACCATGCGTTCATAAACCGAATAGTTGTATTTTAAACCGATGAATTTTTTGGCACACATTTATCTCTCGGGTGATGACGAGCTACTGACTCTCGGTAATTTTATGGCAGATGGCATAAAAGGCAAGCAGTACAAGACCTATTCAACTCCTATTAAAAAAGGAATTTTACTGCATCGCAACATTGATACCTTTACCGATGCGCATCCTATTGTCAAACAGAGCACACGCAGACTTCATGCTAAATACAGCCATTACAGCGGGGTGATTGTAGACATTCTATACGATCATTTTTTAGCTAAAAACTGGCGCATCTATTCTCATATTCCCTTAACTAACTTTGTAAGTAACTTTTACGACAGTCTTGACCGGCACTATGATTTGCTAACCAAATCTATACAGCAAATGATACCACATATGATTGCAGACAACTGGCTGTTGAGTTATGCTGAAATTAGCGGTATTGCCACCGTTCTTTACAATATGAATCGTCGTACGCGGAACCGTAGTGGAATGGATCGCGCTGTTGAAGACTTACAGGAACATTACGAAGAATTTGAACAGGAATTCACAATATTTTTTGAAGAGCTGAGAGCCTTTTCAGCTGAAAAATTAAAAGAATTAAACGCACAATTTCCCAATATATCTTATTGACCTATGACTACCCGATTTTTACAAAGCCTGGCATCATTTCTCCTTTTCCTTTTCATTCTAAATTCCTGTAAAACCGAACAAAAACAGGAACGTACCATTCAACGCGGAAAATTAGCAGACAGCATTATGGTGGTTTCTGCACGGGAAGAGGCCTCTCGCATTGGCGCAGAAATCTTAAAGCAGGGTGGCAATGCTTTTGACGCACTTATTGCTGTTGATATGGCGCTTAATGTGGCTTATCCATTTGCTGGAAGTCTGGGTGGCGGTGGTTTTATGGTCTATCGCAAAGCCGATGGTGAAATCGGCAGTATTGACTATAGAGAAAAAGCGGCAATGGCAGCCACTTCAGATATGTATCTGGACGAAAATGGAAATGCGATAGATTCTCTAAGCCGGGAAGGCGCACTGGCAATTGGTGTACCAGGAACTATCGCTGGAATGTTTGCCATTCACGAGAAGTTGGGTTCAATACCTATGGAGCAAATTTTAAAGCCGGTTATTGAATTGGCAGAAAATGGATATGTCCTTACCGAAAATCAATTGGAGCGATATCAATATTACGCGCCTTTGTTTGACAGCATTAATGGTATGAAAACGCTGTATTCCATTGGTTTTCGCGAAAGCGACAGCATTCAGTTTAAAGCTGGTGACACGATTAAGAACAAGGCTTTAGCAGAAACTTTGAGACGCATTGCTAAAAACGGTAAAGCCGAGTTTTATGAAGGGGAGACTGCTCAAAAACTAGCTAAGCTGATTCAAAAGCACAGTGGGATTATCACACTTGAAGATTTAAAAAATTACGAAGCGGTTTGGCGTGAACCCATAGTTTCTACATACAAAGGTTTGAAAATTGTAGGTATGCCGCCTCCATCAAGTGGTGGAGTTTGTCTCGCTCAAATATTTAAAATGATTGAACCTTTTGACCTAAGCGCTTTAGGCCACAATTCATTAAAGAGCATTCAAGTCATCACCGAAGCGGAACGCCGCGCTTATGCTGATCGCAGTTTCTATCTGGGAGATCCTGATTTTAATGACATCCCTGTTAAAACCCTTATAAGTGATGAATATGCATTGAAGCAAATGGAGAGTTTCAGTTTTGATAAGGCAAGTCCTTCTTCAACAATAGAGCACGGTGTGATTCCCGGTTATGAATCAATGGAAACTACCCATTTTTCGTTAGTTGATCAATACGGTAATGCTGTTGCGCTAACCACTACCCTTAATGGAGCGTATGGTTCTAAACTCTATGCAGACGAACTCGGTTTTTTCCTGAATAATGAGATGGATGATTTTAGCGTGAAGCCCGGTGTCCCAAATATGTTTGGACTTATTGGAGCAGAGGCCAATAAAATTGAACCTCAAAAACGTATGTTGAGTTCGATGACACCTACGATTGTAGAAAAAGACGGTAAATTGTGGATGACCGTTGGAACGCCCGGCGGATCAACCATTATCACATCGGTATTGCAAACTATTCTCAATGTTGCCGATTATGGTATGGGAATGCAGGAAGCTGTAGATGCGCCACGATTTCACCATCAATGGTTACCAGACAATGTTATTTTTGAACCAGAAGCCTTTGGGTCTGAATTATTAGATAGTCTGTCTGCTAAAGGATACGAAATACGTCAGGAAAACAGTGTGATTCTTGGAAAGGTAGATGGTGTATTGGTTTTACCTGATGGCAGGCTTGAAGGTGGAGCAGATCGACGAGGCGATGATACTGCAGTTGGTTTCTAATTTATCGCTTTCAAAGGCGATTATTTTAATTATTGTATCTCTATACGATAAAATCAGCATTTGAATACGTAATACAACGCAGAATATTTGCAAATATCGTATCATAATACGATATTTGCTATTATCGTTTTTAAATACGATATTTTGATATGATCGCAATACTTACAGGAGATATCATTAATTCACGTTCCCAGGAACACTGGCTTCCCGTTCTCAAAGAAGCTCTTAACCGTCTAGGAGACGAACCTAAAACCTGGGAAATCTATCGGGGTGATAGCTTTCAACTTGAGGTGAATGCTGAAGATGGATTGTATACAGCATTATTGATTAAAAGCGCTATTAAAAGCTTAGAAGCGGTAGATGTTCGTATAGCGATAGGTTTAGGAACTAAAAGTCATAATGCAGATAAGATCACCGAAGCAAATGGAAGCGCGTTTATAAACAGCGGTACTTGTTTTGACCATTTAAAAAAACAAACGCTTGCTTTGCAAAGTGAAAACACAGCTTTCAATACCCAATTCAATCTTATTTTAGAGCTGGCATGTCTTACAATGGATCATTGGACTCCGGTAAGTGCACAGGTATTTCATCAAAAACTTTTACACCCGACACGCAATCAAACCGAATTGAGCGAAATGCTGGGAAAATCCCAGAGTACCATAAGCGCTACACTAAGCAGAGCAGGTTATGACGAACTACAGAAAATGCTCAACTACTATAGTCAAACGATAAAATCCATGTAAATGCTCATACTCGCACTTAAACTCATTCTTGCACATATACTTGGAGATTTTGTTCTGCAACCCGGCAGTTGGGTAAAACACAAACGAAAAAATGGAATTCGGTCTCCGTATTTACTTGCTCATATAGGGGTTCACCTTCTAGCATTGCTGGTATTATTGCAATTTGAGAAGCGTTACCTTCCGGGTATTGCTTTTATAGCCATCACTCACTATGCTATAGATTTGCTAAAAATACGCTACACGACTAAAAAGAATAGTACCAGGCTATTCATTGCCGATCAGATTGCACATTTAGCAATACTTAATTTGGTTGTGTACTATTATACTCCTTATACACTAGAATTTGAAATCATTAATCAACCGCAAATTTTATTATTAATCACGCTACTATTCTTTGTAACCTACGTATCAGGTATCCTGATGCGCCTAGTGCTAGAACCCTGGCAACAAGCAATTGAGCCTGATAAGAAATCTAAGGTCAAGGTTAATAGCACCTCACTTGCAGGAGCTGGTAAAATTATAGGTATGCTTGAGCGCTTGTTTGTCTTTGCATTCATACTACTAAACGCATGGTCCGCAATAGGATTTTTGATCACCGCTAAGTCTGTCTTTCGTTTTGGAGATTTAACCGAAGGTAAAAACCGAAGGCTTACAGAATATGTGCTAATAGGTACGCTGCTTAGTTTTGGTCTGGCAATAGGAGCAGGTTTATTTTATCAATATATGCTTGGATTTATTTAAAAGATTTGAGTTTCTAGAAAAAGTAATTAATGGTTTTTTGGAATCCTTATCGCAATAATTTTAATAGCACCTATTTTCATAGCCTATTACTATGATTATAAACATAACCCGAAAGAATTCGTCTTTTCGCTAAAGAATGTAATGGCTGGAATTTTTAAAATCGGTATTGCATTGATTGCCTGGAGTGTCATTGATTATGTATACGAAGCCATTATACCTTTAAATACGAATCATGGAGTAAGTTTTAATATCGAACGTGAAAAACTGGGAATTCCAAAAATTGGCTCAAATTGGGAAATAGATGATTCTAATCAATTTGAAATCACCTGGTGGAATGCTAATCGAGAAGCATCTCATTTTAAAAAAGTAATTGAATACAATTATTTAGACGAAAAATCTGAAACCGATTATTTTACAAACAAATCATCTCCTGACGTATATGTATGGTCAACCTATGAATTTGACAATCAAACAATGTCCTATTTTATAGAGAATCCGAAAGAGAACATCTTCCATTTAAAAGAAAATGGAATTAAGTTGAATGATGACTCTAAAAATACCTACAAAATAGATAAACAGACATTTGAAAACTTTTTATCTGAATAAATCAACAAGTCTCACAGAGATTCAGTTGCTATAATGATCAGTATTTCAAAGGCTTAACCTATTTTAGCAATTCAGAATTAAAAAGTCAAACCATTGAACCTAAGATTGATTTATTTACTGTTTTCAATTTCATTATTAATTGGATGTGCTGATCAGAAAAAAACCAGTGCTGATACCAGCTTTAATGTTTCGCAAAATCAATTAACATCAGATAGCCTTCAATTTAAATCTGGTATTCGTTCCATTTTTCAGGATAGCAAGGGCATTTATTGGATAGGCAGTAATGAAGAAGGAGTTGCCAGGTATGACGGACAATCTTTTCGCTATTTTTCTATCGATCAGGGATTAGTGGCCAATCAGGTTATTACTATTCAGGAATCAGAAGATGGTACCATTTGGATTAATACTTCCCAAGGCATTAGTAGTTATGATGGTAAGAACCTAGAAAATCATTCTGTTTATCCCATAATGGAAAGACAATGGGAAAAAACCGAGCAAGATCTTTGGTTTGCGGCTGGTACCAAGCAAGGCATTTACAGGTATGACAATCATAACCTTAGTTATCACGAATTTCCGATGTCTTCAGAACCCCCTATTGGAAACGTTTATGCTGTAACCGGAATAGCTAAAGGTAAAAACCAAATGCTATGGATTGCTACCTATGCAGGAGTTATTGGTTATGATGGTGTCGATTTTACGATTCTGAACGATGAAAGTCTGGAAGACCAACTTACCTATAAACCTATGCACGTTAGGAGTATTTTTGAAGATTCAAAAGGGCGTCTGTGGATAGGCAATAATGGTATTGGAGTTTTGCTTAAAAACAAGGATTCAGTTATCAATTTCTCTGAAAAACACAGGAAATTACTTCCTCTGAAAGATTTTCAAAAGAATATACTAACTAAGCAATATTCAAAAAACACAGGTCTTCAGTCTGTATTTGCAATTGCAGAGGATACTAGTGGAACCATATGGTTTGGAGATCGCGACTCGGGTGCCTGGAGTTTTAATGGCACGAATTTAATTAACCATACTATCGATTCTAATTTAAAATCTCAAATGATCTGGAGTATTTATAAAGATCGAAACGACCAGCTTTTATTCGGAATGGCTGAAGGTGGAGTTTATAAGTTTACTGGTAGTGGATTTGAAAAATTCTTTAAAAGTTAATTGACCTGAATAGTAATTGAGCTTGTAACATTTTAGCTACTTATTCATCTTATAAGCAAACCAGCACAAAATCTTCATGGCTTCTAAAAAAGCGCTAACCCTCTTTCGGATTTTACTAATTACCGGATCTCTTATTTCTTTATACTTCGTTCCCTGGCCTATTGTAATTGCATGGATTAAACCATTACCCGATACTATTCAGGAACAGGTAAACCAGGCTACAGAATACGGTTTTGATGGTATTATTATTTATGTAGATGAAAAAGATAAATCTCCACAATGGTTTACAGCCGGTACGCACAATCGGGAAACACAGGAACCTGCAAGACCAGATGCATTATTTAAAATTGCAAGTGTTACCAAACTTTATACAGCTGTTGCAATAACCAAACTGGCTTCAGAAGGTAAAATAAACCTGGATCAGACTTTAGCCTATTATTTTCCGGAACTTGAGAATCGAATTGAGTATGCTGACCAAATAAAAATTAAAATGCTTGTGCAGCATCGTAGTGGTATTCCCAATTTTACTGACACCTATTTTTATTGGGCAAAACCAAAAGATAACAATGAAGACCGTTTGGCTCTAATTCTTGATAAACCTGCAGATTTTAAACCGGGAACAGATTATGCCTATTGCAATACCAATTACCTCTTACTTGACGAACTGATTAAGAAGGTAACCGGAAAATCATCATTTTTAACCATAAAAAGTAAAATCCTCAAACCTCTCAATCTTCACAATACCTATGGTTCGATTCAGGATGTAGATCTGGACCGGGTTATGAGCGGTTATTATGTGGGGTATCCTCAAGACCTGAAAACTGATGATAACGATCTTATGCTAGCGACCTCAGAGGATTTGGGTTATTTTATCAGAGCTTTAAACGACGGCACAGTTTTTAACAATGCTGAAGAACAGGAATTGTATCATAGGCTATACGAATCAGAGCACACCGGTCTCATCCCGGGCTATCAAACAATTGCCAAATATGATACCGATTTGGATGCTGTAGTTATTCAATTCACCAATACGGTAGACTTTGAAGGCTACAATTGGAATATGTCTGAAATAATGTATAGCCGCGTGCTAAAAATTCTACGGAAAAAGAGTAAACGTTAATTTAGAGGTTTATTTTTTTAAAAAACTCAGAAAAAACTGCGGTTTTACGTATCTTAAATAAAATTACTTTAGTATATCAGCTATGAGTTTTGGTATTGTGCAATCTATGATAATTTCTATGCGGAATAATTCCCGCAGGAAGCAGGCTGCAAATTTTGACCGCCAACAAATGCCTCTTAAAGATCAGCGCTCAACTTCAAGCGAATTGCTAAACAAAAAAGCTAGTCCTCAACAACTTCAGAAAATTAAGGCCAAAATAAGTAGCGAAACTAGATCAGCACAAATCAGAGCAATTTTAATTACGCTGTTCACTACACTAGGGATTATCTTACTTACCTATTGGTTATTTAGTTAAAATTTTTACTCAAATTCGTATTTTTTAGTAAATTTCACTAAAACGATTTATTGCTTCCATTTAACTGTATATCAATTAGTTCACCGTTAACACAATAAGGAAATTTACTTTTTACTTGTATTTGATACGTTTATTGATTTAGTTTGAACTTTTTAGAGTTTAAAATCAGATCAAACCAGTACAAATCAGCGTTATATAATTTCTATGCAAACTACATTACAAACCAAGCCTCACTATAAAATTTTAGATGGTTTAAGAGGTGTTGCCGCAGTAATTGTGGTAATGTTTCACCTTGCTGAACCTTTATCGGGAAGCAGATTTGATAATGTAGTAAATCACGGCTACCTGGCTGTTGATTTTTTCTTTCTGCTTTCAGGCTTTGTTATTGGGTATGCCTATGATGACCGTTGGAAAAAACTCACTTTTGGAGCGTTTATGAAACGTAGACTAATTCGTCTCCAACCCCTCGTTATATTGGGAATGACTCTTGGGGCTATTGGCTTTTACTTTACAGATTCGACTATTTGGCCTTTAATTCATACCGTACCGGTCTGGAAATTACTTTTGGTTTTACTTATTGGATATACTCTTCTCCCCTTACCGCTTTCTATGGATATTAGAGGCTGGGAAGAAATGCACCCGCTTAACAGTGTTGGCTGGTCTTTATTCTTTGAATACATCGCAAACATTCTGTACGCTGCAGGTTTACGCAAACTTTCTAATAAAGCATTGGGAATATTCGTTGCCATCTCAGCAGTTCTATTGATACATATGGCAGTAACAAGTCCTAATGGCGATATACAAGGTGGTTGGACGCTTAATTTTGATCATATGTATATTGGATTTGTTCGCGTGCTTTTCCCATTCTTTGGTGGCCTTTTGCTGTCTCGAGTAATTAAGCCAAAGTATATCAAAAATGCATTTTTATGGTGTAGTCTGTTACTTGCAGCCATTCTATTTATGCCTCGTATTGGAGGAGAAGCGAATGTCTGGATGAATGGTATTTACGAAGCATTCTGTATTATAGTTTTATTTCCAATTATCGTTTATCTCGGTGCCAGTGGAGTTATTCACGGTAAACGTGCCGGTAAATTTTGCCTGTTTCTGGGAGACCTCTCCTACCCGCTTTATATGACTCATTATGTGTTGGTGTATTTCTATGTTGCCTGGGTAAGTAATAACAGCGGTATTACCCTTGCAGAAGCCTGGCCTAACGCTCTTTTAGTATTTATGGGTGCAATCGTATTGGCATATATCAGTTTAAAATGGTTTGATGAGCCTGTTCGCGCCTGGTTAAAACGTAAATGGGGATAAGGAAAATCAATCTCAGCAGATTTAATTAATATTCTAGAATTATTTGAAGAGATAGTATTTTTAGTAAACAATTTTTTAAAAAATTAATTAGGGGGTATATAATCTATATGCTATTGTCTAAATCTTAATTTATGCTTCTTCAAAAATACACTGCAAGCTGGAGATCGGATTTTGAGGAAATAAAAGCAGTTATAAATTCCGCTCTAAAAAATCAGAATATTCAGATTGAACATGTAGGAAGCACCGCTATTCCTAATCTTGATGCCAAACCCATCATAGATATAGATATCATTTTTACTGATTTAGATTCATTTGAAATCTTAAAATCAGGTCTGCTAAAAATTGGTTACTATCACAATGGTGATCAGGGAATACCCGATCGCGAGGTATTTAAACGCTTAGGAACTTTAAATCATCCCTTTCTTGACACCAAAGCTCATCATTTATACGTCTGTCCATCTCATAGTAAAGCTCTCCAAAGACATTTACGCACGCGGGATTATTTAGCCAAAAATGAAACTGCTAGAAAATACTATCAAGAAATGAAATATACTCTGGCACATGAAGCCAATCAGGATCGCAAAGTTTACGCTGCGCTAAAAGAACTTAGGCTAAATGACTTCATTGATAGTATCGTTAAAAAAGAGAGCCTAGAAAACCCTGAATTATAGATTATAGCTAACCCAGGTGTTATTCTTGAAATGATATCAAGCTATATGTTTTACTGCTACTCAATTTAGAAGTTAAGTGTTAATTTAGCCAGACCAAACGGCTACTTATGGCTTCTAAAGAATCTCAGGAGGTATATAAAAAGAAAGAATTTAATGACTTTGGACTGGGTGAGAAAGCTACTTCAGGTCACTATCGGGTTCTTAAAAAGGACGGAAGCTTTAATATCCACAAAGAAAATGTTCCACTTTTAGAACGTATTAATTTCTTTCATACGCTGGTTACAATGTCCTGGTCCCGCTTCCTTTTTTTGGTAGCAATCACTTATTTTTCAACAAACTTGCTTTTTGCTACTCTTTACGTAAATATTGGTATTGAAAATCTCACCGGCATCAATGGCATCACCCCATTTGAGCGATTTACAGAAGCTTTTTTCTTTAGTGCTCAAACCATCACAACCTTAGGTTATGGTCAGGTAGCACCACTTGGTCTCTTAGCTAATATTGTCGCTGCAACCGAATCTATGCTTGGTTTATTGGGTTTTGCTCTGGCAACAGGTTTGGTTTATGGTCGTTTCTCCAGACCAAGAGGGAAATTGAAATACAGCCAACAGGCAGTTATTGCTCCTTATAAGGATATTACCGGATTTATGTTTCGGGTGGCAAACCCTCACGGAAACCAACTACTTGAAATAGAAGCTAAAGTTTCCCTGTCTATTCTGCGTGAAAACTCAAGCTTAAGAGATTTTTACGAACTGGAACTGGAACGTTCTAAAGTAGTTTTTCTTCCAGCAGTTTGGACTATTGTGCATCCCATTTCGGGCGAAAGTCCATTCAAGAAATTTACACGTCAGGAACTCGCGATGGGCGATATCGAAATTATCGTGGTAATAAAAGCCTTTGATGAGAGTTTTTCGCAGACAGTATATTCTCGTTCCAGCTACAAGTTTAATGAGATTAATTGGGGCGAAAAGTTTGTGTATCTGATGTCTCACAAAAACGGCAGAATTTCAGTCGACCTTGGGGGATTGAGTACTACCGAAGCTGCTCCCCTGCAATCAGAAGATTAAACTTCAGATTTTAAGAATCTTAAACCTTATGATAAAATTAAAAAAATAGCCCGCTAAAAGTAGTATTTTCAAGGGCTTCAAAGCATTCTTATGCTTAAAACGCATTTATGAAAAATCCATTATTTCAGTTTATTTTTAAATTAGGCAGACTTCTGCGTGAAAAATTTCATCAGTACAATCCCGGCCTTCCTTATATTTTAACTGCACTTGTAGCTCTAGTAGTTGTAACTCTGAGTATCAACCTGTTTATAGAATTAACCGATACATTAGAGTCAGATACGCTAAACACCTGGGATTCGCGTATTACAGATTACGTAATTTCATTCCGAACTCCTGCACTCACGCATTACTTCATTTTTGTAACTGATATTGGAGATTTTTATGGTTATCTCAGTATTCTAGTTATTGCGGCCATTTTATCCTATTATGTTTTCAAGCAGTGGAAATACGTTTTACAGATTGTTTTGGTACTTGCCCTAGCTTCGGTATCTAACGTAATATTAAAACGCTTTATAGATCGTGCCAGGCCTAGTATCGAGCATATGGTTACGGTAGAAACCCTAAGTTATCCTAGTGGTCACGCAATGAGCGCAATGGCCTTTTACGGCTTTCTTATCTATTTATTTACACGATTTAGAATGAACAGAATTTTAAGGGTTCTATGCATTACGGGGCTCGTTATATTTATTCTTAGTATAGGAATCAGTCGCATTTATCTGGGCGTACATTTCCCTTCTGATATCGCAGGCGGATTTATTGCAGGTTTTATCTGGGTGATTTTCTGTGTCCTGCTATTCAATGTAATCGAATTATTTCGTAGAGATCCAAAAACCTAGGCCTTTAAAAAGGCTCTAGGTATTCATGGTCAGTTGAAAGGTTTCATGTTTGATATTGAGCTTTCGCAAAAGCTTAAAACGGATAGCCTATAGCAAAATTTAAAATAGGATTGCTTATATCCCATGACCATCGTTCTCCTTCCGGTAGACTTGGATCGTGAAATGGCGCTGCTAAATCAAGACGTAGCACAAAACTCTGTATATCTACTCGTAGGCCAAAACCTCCACCAATTCCCAGTTCATTCATAAAATCACTCCCAAAAGAATCCCCTTCCAAAGCTTCGTTATTGGTGGTATTCCAAACATTTCCTGCGTCAACAAATAAGGCTCCTTTGAGCAAATTGATTATTGGAAAACGATATTCTACATTAGCCTCGAGCCTTAAATTTCCGGTTTGATCGTAATAACTGTTAGTATTATCGGGTTCATAAGTTCCCGGACCAAGTGATCGTGTTCTAAAAGCTCGCACGCTATACGGACCACCTGAAAAATACTGTTTGGTATAGGGAACCACTTCAGAATTTCCATAGGGAATTCCAACACCGGCAAAAAGGCGTGTAGCTATGGTTTGATTGCTAAAATTGTAATGATAACGCACATCTGCATCAATACGAGCATATTGGGCATAATCAAGACCAAAAATACTTTGTGGCGTCTCTCCACTTGCAAAAAGACTAAGGCTGTTACCGGCTGTATCAAAATTTGCATTGAAGTATACCTGATGCTTTTTACCTGCATCTACCATCCCGTTATAGATGAATGAATAGGTTAAGCCAGAAATAAATTGCTGCTTAAAACTGGTACGTAAAAAGGGGTTTGCAGCCAAAATATCATCAAACTCGGGAGTTGTATTTGCCAGTGACACATAATTAACTGCTATAGGATTAATCTCATGAGTCACATATTTATTGGCTTGCCATACATAACCAAATTTAGCCTCCACAGATCCCAGAGTGAATAACTGCGTGCGATTGAGATAGGCAACACCCAATTCTACTTTGGTTTTTGGAATATCGTATTTGAAAAAGTTCTTTGATATTGAAACCGGAAATAACATTCTGGGAAAAATAAGGGTTCCATTTGCACCAATCTGTATACTCGAGCTGCCCGAATTATTCCCTGCGCCACCAGCCTGAACTTCATAACTTCCGTCCAAAGAAATATTAAGAGTTTCCCCACCTTTAAACAGATTGCGGTTTACAAAAGTGAGACCCAATCCAGGCCCAGTGAAACCATTTGATTTGGTCACCGCTTTTACTTCTGCACGTATTGCGCGCTTATTTAAGGGAGATAAAAATATATTAGCCTCCAAGAGACCGAGGGTATCACCTGATGCTTGAGTACCCAGCTCGTTGTACCTAATGTTTACAAATTTGTATGCCCCAATTGAACCTAATCTGCGACTGGTAGATTTGGATGTTGACGGACTGTATAAATCGCCCTCTTCAAGCAAGATAAAAGGATCTAAGAATTTCGGTTTAAAAAAGTTTTGGTCCTGTATAAAATTCTTCTCTGCATAACGTGTAGTATCTAGAGCACTACTGTCTATATCTACCGTATTATGAGGGTAAACATTAACTTTTGCTATTTTATAAGGTATAATGGATTTAGGTGGAACGTCTTTTTTGAGTCTTAGATAAAGGTCAAATCGACGATTTTTATATTGATTGGTATCACTCTCAAATATCAGAAAGGCTGGGTTAAAATTATAATATCCACGCTCCTTTAGATAGCCGTCAATGCGTTCTCGTTCTGCTTTCATTGCGCTTAAGCTAAAGCGCATATTGGGCTCAATCAAACTTTCACTAAACGAAGCTTTGATAGGGTTGTAAACCATCAAGGTATCTGTATCCAACTGAAAGGTTTTTAAGCGATAAGGTCTCGACATACGCACCCTATAAATTGCTTCGGCCTCTTTGTTTGTGGTATCTCTTACAATTTCTGAAGTAGCAACACTGTAGAAAAAACCCTTATTTTCTAACCTATTCAACAGAATTTCTTCCATCTCATACGTTTGCACATTGGTATCATAAACCGGTTGCTGACCAAATTTCTTGTTGAGAAAGCGATTTATAAAGCCAGGCTTTTCGCGATTTCCTTTATAATAAAAGTACACGCCTGGATATCCACCCAAAAAACGACTCACAGGTTTAGGTCGCAAAGCTGCTTCTAAATCAAGTTCTATATCATCAAGGTCGTCAACTATAGAGTCTGGAGTTAGTTCTACCCGATGGTCGGTATACAGGAATTTATCTTCCGGAATAAAACGCTCTACAGAACAGCTATATAGCATTAGCAATGCCAAAGAAATCATTAGCATCAACCTTATTTGAGAAAATATATCTGTTCTATTTAGTTTCATCCTCTTCCTCTTTTTTAGCCTGAAACATCGATTTCCAGAGCTCGGTAAACTTGTTGAATTCCTGAGTAAACAAAAGCGAAATTCCATTCACGATTATTTGACCGTCAACCACATTTTCAAATTGATTACGACGGTAACCTCTTAAACGGTAACGACCGTCTTCGGTCAACAAATACTCAATACTTACATTTCCTACTACAGGAGCCGTTCCATTTTCTGTGGTATTTGTGCCTTGTAAGTCTACATTACTACCTACGCTTACCACAACCCGGTCATCAAATAAGGACTTTTGAGCAGCAATATCGAGCGTAGTTCTTTCTGAAGGTGAACTACCCTGATAATCAGTATAGCTATCCAAACCAAAATTCAAATTGAAGCCGGTATCACCCAAAAGTTTATCTGAAAACAAATTGAGTTGATCTGATATAGCATCGTTTAAGTTATCGCGGGCGATAGTTGCCGTCCCTCCTACACTACCATCACTGGAAGCTGTTGGGAAAAAGCGATTTAATACCAATAGTGAGAAAACCTGCTTATTGAGTTCGTTTTCCTGTTGGTTTAATTGCTGTACTCTACTGTAAACCTGGCCTCCGATTGCCCCACGACTTGCTTCTGGAATATCCAGATTAAACGAAATAAGCGGTTGCATAAGTTCGCCATTGATATTGATATAAACTCTAAATGGAACTTCCTGTCTGTATTGTCCCTGCGTGCTAATGTCTGCACCACTCGTTTGAGAAGCCATTAGTCCACTTGCTGAAGCTTCAACACTGTAATAAGCCTTGATATCCAAATCGGCATCAAATGGATCTCCAGACCAGGTAATACGGCTATCTGGAGCCAGATCGAACCTTCTGGTAACCAAACCATACAAACTCATCTCATAATGCCCATCAGTAACGTCATATCGTCCGCTCAAGGTCATTCTTCCGTTAGGATACATATCAAATTGGAAATCTCCAGTACCCGATACCTGAAAATTATCACCGGTTTGCTCATCGATCACCAAATTGAAAGTGGCTCCTTTAGCAATGCTCAAATTGGCATCAACACCAAAACCAGAAACGGTGTACGATTCCTCTTCAGAATTAGTTAGAATCGCATCTGGATTTTCTTTGTTTACAAAAATTACGACGCCATCTTTAGATTCAATCTGCACCTCTGAAGGTGGAAGAACGTAAGTAAGATCTGTTTCAGGTTTTACGGTAAGATTAAGTTTTAATTCAGGCAGGTTTAGATCCCCATTTACCTGAGCATCGGCATCAAAAACCGCTTTTCCATAAACCAGATCAAAATCATCTTTAGTTGAATTGAGTGCTTCAAAATTTCGTGCAGTAATATTTAAATCAAATGTAGGATTCACAAAACTTTCAGTTCCCACTTCTCCATTAACAACCATCGTATTTGAACTGGAATCCTGTATTTTAAAATCTGAAAAACGAATGGCCGTATTATCGAGAGTCAAACGTTCATTAGCCAATAAAAATGGTGCATTGAGCTTGGATATTTCAAATTCGGCCTGATTGAAGTTTAATTCTCCTTGATATTGAGGTTCAGCAGTTGTTCCAGTAAGTTTTAGTTGCCCACTAACTGTTCCCGAAGCATTGCTCAACTCTCCCAGTGAGAAACTCTCTAATGCCTGCATTTTTAAAGCATTGATATCGAGATTAAGATCCATTTCGGCAGCTGTCTCGTTTGTTCGATAAGATCCTGTGAGATCTAAATCGGCTAAACCTTCTTTTATACTCAAATCAAAGTCATAAGCGGTTGCACTTATCGATCTTCCATCGGCTGTTAGCACACCCATATCGGTACCTAAAACTTTAAAATCATCAATTCTCAAATCGGTTACCATCCCTGGAGAAGTGGTTGGTTCTTCAACAGCAAAGGTTCCACTCAATTTTCCGTTAACCAGACTTTCATCAGGATTTAAAAGGTTTGTAATTGTGGAAAGCTTAAAGTTATCAAACTGTACACCCAGGTGCTCTTTCGTTAAATTAGGCAGCTTATTTCCTGCTTCTACACGTTGATTGTTATAACTGAGAATGAAATCAGTGAAAATGGTGTTGTTCTCTTCAAAGGCAATTCGGTTATTGGGATTTACATTCCACTTATTTTTATTGAGAATGAAATTATCTGGTACTATGTGCAGCGTTACTACATTATCTAGCAATTCAACTTCAGAAGCGACATGCATTAATTCTTCCTTATTGTGCATAGAAACAAAATCGAGCGCGAGTTTACTATTTCGCAGAGCTCCTTCAAGACTGGTGTTTTGCAAATCAACTGGTCCCGCAATCAGTTCTTTCAGCCCAAAATCAAAAGTCATATGCTCTGCATCAGAATTCATTTTTAGAGCCAGACTGTCAATGGTATAACCGTTATAATTGATATACGGTAGATTGATATCAGCATTAAGATCACGCTTTCGCTCATTAAAATTTACCGCTATGGTAACTGTATCGAGTTCACGCAAACTAGGTAAAAAAACCTCGTTTAAAATTGGTGCTTCATGTACAGTCCCTCTTACACGAATCACCACAGGATTTGCAATTGTATCCATATTGGGATTGGTATCCAGATAACGACGCAAGTGATTTTGAACTGCAGTTAAAAATTTCCCCGGACTGGTGTTTGACTCCAGATCAAGTTCTAAAATTCGGTTTTGAACGGTGAGCGAAGTAGTATCTGGCTTTACAAATGCATCAACAGCCAAATCTCCCAATTGATACGCTTCATCATCATAAACAGCAACACCTCTTGAAATTTTTGATTGTACCTGATAATCCTGAGGAGTTCCTTTAAAGCGTGCCTGCAGGTTAAATGCAGCTTTAATATTTTGCTTAGTAAGTCCCAGCTCCTGTAGATCTGCTCCTATAAGATCTAGATTTACATTGGCACTACTTGCAACAGAATCTAATGCTACATCAGCATTAAGATTCATATTGAGATTACTGTCCTTGTAAGCTGAAGTGAGATTCCCTCTACCCTTTTTAAAATCACCTTCAAGTTTTAGATCTTTAAAAGAATAGTTATTAAAATCCAGACTATCAATTTGGGCAGTCAGTTGCGCGTCTAAATCATTGAGAGTTGTTCCAGATCCTCGTGCGTCAAGATTGAAACTTACCTGACCCAAACTTTCATTTTGAAGGAGTTTGCCAAGCTTAATTTCTGAAGCTTCTACTTTCCCTTCAAAATTAATAGTTTCAGCAAAAGCTATTGTTCCGTCTAATTTAACTCGCCCATCAGGTGTATCTAAAGAGCTTTTGGTAAGCAATCTGCTGTCAGTTCCCTTTAATGAACCCGTTAGATTCACTTGTTGAGGCAGTGATACTCCCAACTCCTTTTCGTCAACAAATCGCAGCAAATCAGCTTTAGTACTGACGACACTATAATCGGGAAAATTATAGGCTAATTCCTCTGGACTGGTTAAATTGTATATGGTACCTTTCGTACGCACCTGAGTAGAAGTTCCCCACTTTACACGTGCCGTATTCACATCCAAATTATTAAGATTCCCAGTGGCTTTGATATTACCCGTTAGCGGGCGTCTGCTCAATTTAATAAGGTATTCATTATTGCGTATTGCAGGCTGAAACTTAAATACGGTATTCAAATCAGCCACAATGTTATTCAAGTTTAAATCAAGTTGTGCATTTCCAGGATTCTGCATGAAATCTGATAAAGAGCGATAGCTTATAGATGAAGTTCCAGATAGACTATTTCTGTTTAGCTGAAAGTCTAAATCGATCAAATTGATCTGCTCATCTGAAATAGCAACCTGAAAATTTAACTTATCGAGATTTAAGCCCGATGCTTCCTTAAAAGTTGCCGCATTAACAATAGCAGTTAAATTCTGATCTTTAAATTGAAGTTCCTGCATTTCAAGATTCAGATCATCAAGAGCGATGGCATTAGGATTGAACTGAGTTGATGAAATCTGATTTCCATCTAATGTATAGGTTAAAGCCGAATTCTTTAGATTGATATTTTTTGCTTCAACCAATAATTCGGGCCAGGTGAAAGGTTCTGGATTAGCCGGTGTTGCGTTGTTATTATCCGGAGTTTTTAAATCAAGATTTACGTTGCTGTTTTCTAGCAAAAAACGGGTTATGCTATACCGTTGATCTTTTAAATTTAGATGGGGCATTTCGGTTTCTAGATTACCTACATCTGCCTTGAGAGCGATCCCATCTGGTATTGATGTGTAATCAACGTTTACTGTACTGAGTATAAGTTCATAAATTCGTATTTGAGGTAATGGTACTGCAGTCGTGTCCTGAGATTCTGGAAAAGCTTTAGTTTGAACATACTTAAAACGAGTATTGCTCAGCGTAATCGTTCCAACGTCAAAAATGAACTGGTCTAAATCGGTTTTATCTACCGCTAACTCGAGTTGATTCAAATCAAGCCGCGCATCAATCCCGGTTACGTCATCTTTAAAATTCAGTCTTAAATCTTTAAAATCAAAAGTTCCCAGATTAAGTTCAAATGCTGTGGTATCCTGAGAAGTCTGGGTGGTTGTAGTAGTATCTGTCGCAAAGGCATTAACCAGAAATTCATAATTAAACCCGGAAAGCGAATCTTTACGGATAATATTAGCCTTCAGCCCTTCCCAGTACACATCATCTATTGACAACGGACCGCCTTTTATAAGAGACCAAAGCGGAATATCAGCCTCCAGATGATTGCTATAGACTAAAGTATCTCCCTGTTGATCTTCCAGATAGAGTCCGTCTAAAGAGAGGTTTCCATCAAAAGTGATAAAAAGCTTTTCAATTTGAACTTCAGTATTTGTTTTAGACTTGATATAATTAACCGCTTTATCAACTAAAATTCCCTGTCCCCAAGGACTGCGAACAAATAGTATGAGCAATAGAATGAGTAGAAGTAAAACCCCAAGAATTCTGGCAAAGATTTTCAGGCTTTTCTTTAGTATTTTTTTGGTTTTCGAAGTCATAAACGCTCCTTCTCCCGCAGTAATTCTGTGGTGTTTTTGAAATGTTAAAAGTAGTCGTTTTGCCTGGGGCGTTTATTGCCCAGACTATTAAAACCTTGTTATAGTTTTCTATAAACGCAGTTAAAAAGCATCATATTTCTATCCTGTCCCCTAGTTTTATTAAAAAACATACGATGAAAACTAAAGAAGCTAAAGAAAACACGTACAATTCAGACCTTACTCAACTCGATAAGGATATACTTAATCAAAAGAATATTCATAATGATGGAGGTGCTGATGAACAACTGAGAAACCGAAAAAAGGAAGTTGATTTCACAGGTAATGATCTGGATATTCCTACAGGCGAAAAAACAAATGTGCAAAGTACCGGGCTCAAAGATGAAGAGAATAAACTCTACAGTCAGGGCGGAAGTCGAAATAATAACCTGGAAGAACAAAATGGAGAGTTGTAAAGCTTTACAATTTTAGCAAAAGAAAAAGGGTCTGAAATTCAGACCCTTTTTTATTTCTCTATTTTCAGATTTAATTACTGCTTTCCTTTACATAAACAAATTGTGCTTCAAAACCAGTTGCCAATAACCATTGATTGGAATATACCAAATTCCCAAGTTCGTCATAAATGTAAAACTCGGCAGTGTTGGCACCTAGCGAGCCTTGATTCAATGCCTTAATTGCAATTTTATTGAAACCTTCTTCCAGTTTCATAGTAACCTGAGTAAATGAACCACTAAGAAAAATACCCGGAACAACAGTTCGATCATTATTAAGTACACTTACCCGGTCATTATCGATAGCACCAAAATCACGGCATTTAATAATAAGCTGTTTGGAGTTTCCTTTAAAAACACCAAAATCAATATTCTCTCGAGGTACATTACCTCTACGTTCCTTATCTAACTTTGCCTGATAATCATTCATAGCATCGGTATAGCGTTTCCCTGAATCGGCAAAATCTTCACGCTCTAACATATAAAATTCAGAAGACTCCGGTGCCCGTAAAACGGGGCGCTCTACCAATTTTCCGTTTGCATCAAGTTTTAACCCTCCCTGAGACTTTGGGATTTGAATATCTGGAGTTGTTTTTTCAGGTTGAATAATGGGTGTTGCCGTAGAATCTTTAGCAGCAGGAATTTTAAAACCTGTATGCGTATCTATTTGACCAAATGCACTTAAACCCGCAAAGACCATAAACACCAAAACCCACTTCCTAAAGGAAATTGAATTGAATAGCTCATTTAATCGATTTTTAATCACAGGTTTTTTATTTAAGTACACAATAAAAATAAAAGTGTTGCACAAATTTACATAATTATAATTTTCACAAATCGTGCCAAAGGAATTATGTATGAGTTAAACGTTATTAAGGTATTTTGAAAAATTCGTATATTCAAAATAAAATTCTGCAATGAAAGCTTCTATAATTTACAAAACTCCAATTACTTCGGTCAATAAGGTAGTTACGAGTTCTCTTTTAATGATTCTATTTTGTCTGATCGCTCCTACTTTCGCTCAGGAAACTGGGAGCTTTATTGAATACCGAGGTACTGTATTAGACCGGCAGACCGAAGATCCCATTCCTTTTGTAAACATATCTATTGAAGGCACCAATATCGCGACGGTAACCAATTCTGAAGGTGACTTTATCTTAAAAATTCCGGAAGCGATGCCACAGGCAAAAATTTCGTTTAGCTACCCGGGCTATGAGAAGCTTTTAGCGATTTTGGGGGATTTGAGTCTGACAGAAAATACCATAAGTCTTAATCCACAAACCACACAGCTCGATGAGATTAATATCAGCAGACCTAAAAGTGCAGAAGCTTTAGTTAGATTGGTATTTGATAATAGAGCTGAAAATTATCTTGCTGATCAAACCTATATGACCGCTTTTTACCGGGAGTCTATTAATCGTAGAAACCGAAGTGCCTCACTTGCGGAAGCTGTTGTTGCTATTGAAAAAAAACCTTATACCACTTCAGGAAAGGATCTTGTAGCAATTTACAAGGCCCGAAAGAGCACAAATTACGACCGGCTTGATACTGTTGCTCTAAAATTACAGGGCGGACCATTAAATGCGCTCTATGCCGATTTGATGAAATATCCGGAGTTTTTTATGACTTCAAAAACGATGACCGACTATGATTTTTCATTTGGCGAGCCGGTAATTAATGATGGCAGGCTGGTTTATACCGTAAACTTTCAACAAAAAAAATCTATTATAGATCCTTTATACTTCGGCAAACTATTTATCGATGCACAATCCTATGCACTTACAAACGCGATTTATAATATGAACGTTGAGAACCGCAAATTGGCTTCCGATCTGTTTGTGCGTAAAAAACCAACTTATGTAAAAGTTTGGCCTACCGAAATAATGTATCGTGTTGATTATCGCAATAAGGATGGCAAATGGTATTATGGATATAGTAATGTTCAACTGGAATTTGTAGTGAACTGGAAACGGAAACTTTTCAATAATAAATACCGCGTCAGTAGCGAAATGCTAATTACCGACTGGGAAAAAGCCATTGATGTAGCCGACATTTCACGTAAATCAAATTTTAAAAGCAATACGATTTTAGCTGATGAAGTATCAGGATTTGCTGATCCGCAATTTTGGGGTTCTTATAATTTGATAGAGCCCGAAAAATCAATTGAAGAAGCTATTGAAAAAATTCAAAAGCAAATTTCCAAAAACGATTAGTGTTTTAGTTTTTGTAATTTTCTCGCATACAAAACTTTAAGGCATTAAAGTTGATACGTGTTTTTTATGTTTAATTAAAAACTACGTATTATGAGAACAACTACTACTGTAAATGCCGGTTCAATGGCTGACATCGCATTTCTGATGCTCATCTTTTTTCTAACCACCACAACAATTGAAACCGATAAAGGTTTAAGTCAAACTCTACCCGACCCGTGCCTGGAAAAAGATTGTACAACCGAGATTGCCGAGCGCAATCTGCTGGCTATATCTGTTAACAAAGATGGTCAGTACCTCGTAAATAACAAGATCATTGATTTAGTTGATCTAAATCAAGAGGTAATTGATTTTGTAACTAATAAAAATGAGCTTCTTTCAATGCCATCTACACCAGATAGAGCTCTTATAAATCTCGAATTATCAAGAGAACTCAATTATGAAACCTATATAAAAGTTCTCGACAGGATTAAGCAGGCTTATACCCAACTACGCACGGAATATAGCAATGCTAAATTTTCAAAAGATTTGTCTGAGTTAAGTGAAACCGAACTAAAGCAGGTACTTGATGCCTATCCGCTTAATTTGGGAGAATCTCAGCCAGCAAAAAGCTAGGATAACGCCTGACTGCGACGTATAAGCTGTTGAGAAATGGCATTAAAAAACTTCTGATTATTAAAAGGTTTAGTAATGACATCATTCATTCCACATTCCATCGCGCGTTGAGTAACATAATTTTCTACTGAAGCGGTAAGTGCAATTATAGGCACATCTGGCTCAAATTGTCTTATAAGCTGGGTTGTTTGATACCCGCTGAGACCAGGCATATTAATATCCATTAGAATGAGGTCGTAGTTTTGGTTTCGTACCAATTCTAAGGCCTCTTTTCCATCAGAGGCTTCCTTAACTTCTGCTTTTAAGTTAGTAAGAATCCTATTTGTTACCATTCGGTTTATTTTGTTGTCATCGACAACTAAAAAAGTTTTTCCTTTAAAATCAACAGGCATTTCTATATAGGGGCGCGCAGGTTTTAAAGATTGATTGTTTGCAACCTGAAGTAGCGTAGCCTCTTCCAAAAGTAGTTCAAAACTAAATATACTACCTCTTCCGGGCTCACTTTCCACACTAATTTCAGCACCCATTTTTTCAAGAAGCTTACGCACTATTGGTAATCCTAAACCAGTGCCCTTAGCTTCTCTTGGGTGAATTTCATCAAGCTGACTAAACTCGTCGAAAATAGCATCCTGTTTCTCTCTAGGAATACCAATCCCATTATCTTCAATCTCAAACCGTACCTGGTGTTTTCCAGAGACGGGATACTGACTTGTTAAGCGCAAGGTAACTTCGCCCTTAGGTGTAAATTTGATCGCATTACCAATGATGTTAAGAAGTACCTGTTTGATGCGGCGAGCATCCCCTACTACATAGTTAGGAACACTTCGATCTATAACACAATTCAATTTACAGTTGGAATTTCTCAATCTGTTGCGGTCAAAACTATTGATAACGTCTTCAACCAGCATTTTAATATTAAATGATTTCTGTACCAGACTAAAAGAGTCATCTTCCAGCTTAGAAATGTCTAGAAGGTCATTTATAATTTCAAGAAGGTGATCTGCACTAAAACGCAGGGAACTAATCTCTTCCTGATATTTTTTTAGTTCGGGGTTATTCTCAAAAATAGTTATGGTTCCTGTTACCCCGTAAAGAGGTGTGCGCATCTCATGACTCAATGTAGAGAAAAATCGTGTTTTTGCCTGTTCACTTTTTTCTGCACGGGTTTTAGCTCGTTCCAAATTGGCATTTTGACGTTTCAAATTTCGAATCAATCCAAGACGCAGGCGCTCACTATAAAAAAGGTAAGCCAGGAATAACACCATCAAAACAATGATAGACCCCAATAAGATAGATTGTGTTTTTTTACGCTGCAGATCGTTATCGAGAATTTCTTGCTGCATCTCAGCCTGATTGCGCTCTCGGCGCGCTTCTGCCGCTTCAAATTTGGCTTGTGCAAGTTGATATGTTTCCTTAGCCTTTAAACGCTCCTGGTCTTTATAATAAACCAAAAATCGTTTTTGTACCTCAAAAGCTTTATCTACATAGTTTTGATCCTGTAAAAATTGAGCATAACGCTCATAAAAATCAAGAGCTACATAATCAACTTTTTGATTTTCTATCAACTCATAGGCGTGGTTATAACTTTTAAGAGCTCTGTACTCAGACTTGAGAGCAACATAATAATCACCCCATAAGATCTCGAGATGAATAAGCGGATCGTCGTAATACTCGTAATCTGGATTGTAACTTTGCTGAGCTTCTTCAAGATACTGATGCATCAATTGATAATTGCCCATTTTATGATACAGTTCGGCGAGGTTTAGCGCAGCATCATAAAACTCCCCGTCATTAAGCCTACGCTGAATATTTAATGACTTTTTATAATATTCCAGTGCCTGAGGTCTGGTCTCTTTTTTTGTTGACAGATCTGCAGCCAGGTTATTATAAGCCCAGGATATTAACGTATCGTTTTTGGAGAGCTGTGCGTAATATAAAGCCTTCCGCGAATAATTAAGAGAGGGTACACTATCTCGTAAATTGGCGTGACTTATACTTAATAAATTATATCCATGAAAAAGGTAGGTGTAGTTTTTTTCTTTTTCAGAATCTTTTATGAGCTGACCTATAAGCTGAATGGCCACTTCATACCTTTTCTCATCTGTGACTAAAAAGATACTATCTAGCTGTTTTTCTAATGTAACCTTAGACTGTTGTGGAACAATCTTTATCACTGCAAAAGCATTACGGTTTCCCAATAGAAAAATGGCAAACATCAAAAGCGTTAGGGGGCGAAAGATCTTTCTCAAGTCTGGGCTTTAAAAAACTGCCGTAAATATACATTTAATCGACAACATACACATTATAAATCGATTAGTTTTATTTTAACCTTAATTTAAATGCAATTTTAATCGATGTCTAAAATTCAAAATTAGATTATAAACCTACAATGTTGATATCCTGTATTCAATTATACTCACTCTTTTTTAAGTTCAAGTTTCTTTTTTAAATACCCTATATTTGTCGCCTTACTTTGAAGCTTTCATGAAATCTTTACTGCATCCCACCTACTTTTCAGACATCCTAACAGCAGCAGTTTTAACTCAGAGCGATCATATTTTACTTGAAGTTTGCGACAATTATCAAAAACAGAGTTATCGTAACCGTATGTACATTGGGACCGCAAATGGCCAGTTATTACTCAATATCCCAATAAAGCATACCGGTAGTGGCGGTCATAAAAAAACGGCAGATGCCTTAATTGAAAATAGTTTTCTTTGGCAACGTCAACATTGGCGATCATTGGTAATTGCTTACCGTACTTCACCTTTTTTTGAGTTTTATGAAGATGATTTATACCCTATTTTTCATTCAGAATACAATTCGCTATTAGAATTTAATAAGGCAACACTAACCTGCGTAAGTGAACTACTTGATATCGAACCTCAAATTGAAACCACATCAGAATATCTGAAAGACTATTCTACTTCAGAATTTATTGATTTTCGGATTCTAACAGATGCCAAGCGCCAACCTGAATTGGCCTTACCCGAATACAGACAGGTTTTTGAAGAAAAGAATGACTTCATCCCACACCTATCTGTTCTTGATCTCATTTTTAATATGGGACCTGAAAGCACTTCATATTTGCAAGGCTTAGATTTAAATCCTTTACTTTAATTATGATTTTAAGATTGCCTGAACAGGATAATGATCTGAAAAATCCAGATCAAAATTGCGAAAAGCAGCCACCTCAAACTCAGGATCAGGCAGTATAAAGTCAATACGCATCGGGACGATATCAAAAATAAATGTGCGTCCAAAACCACTACCCTGCTCTTCAAATGCGTCTAACTTGTTACCGCGTATTTTAGTATACGTATAGGAATAAACCGTATTATTAAAATCCCCGGTTACAACCTTTTTAAACTTACATTCAGCCTGGTGCTTCAGAAACAAGCCGGTTTGCTCTTGTTGCTTTTTAAAGGCTGTTCCGAGCCTTCCCAATAGCGATTTGGTATTTTCTTCTTCCAGAGCATCAAACTTTGGAGTGAGTGCCAGCGACTGCATATGCAAATTGTAAACACGTATAGTGTCTCCATTTTTTACAATATCTGCAAAGATTCCATTATTGAATGTACTCTGAAAATCAAGCGACCCACTATTAACAATCTTGTATTTTGAGAATATAGCCGGACCGTAGTTAATATTTTTCGCTTTGCTTCCCAAAAATTGATACTTATGGTCCTTTAATTGGGGTGGCTTATGAGATGAATACTCCTGAAAACAAACTACATCAGGATCTGCTTCGCTGATTAATCGTTCTACTCCTGCATTAATTTCTTCCCTCGAATAGGCATCGCTTCGAAAAACACGAACATTGTAACTGAGGATATTAAGCTGCTCATCGCTTTTTGTAATTTCCTCCGGAAGTGTTGCATCGGCAAAACGGTACAAAGTCTTTCCATTAAAAAAGCTGAAAGTAATTAGAATAGCTGATAGTAAGAATTGCCGCTTAAACTGAATCAACCAGTAAACTACAAATCCAAGATTTATCGCAAGCAACACTGGAATAACCAGTGTAAGAACTGAGGCAGGAGGAAAAAGGCGTGGTGGAAAGTAAGGCAAAATATAGCCCACGAGCAGAAAAAATGCAAAAAGGCTATTGACAAAAAAAATCAGCTTATTGAAGAAACTCAGATTACGCATTAATTGTCTTTTCCGGCTTTAAACAGGAAGTCTTTATCTTCTTTTGAAAGACTTTCATAACCACTTTTACTTATCTTATCCAAAATGCCATCAACACGCTTTTGTTGTTCTGACTTGGTCATTCCAGAGGATGCTGAACCTGAATTCGTACGGGATTGGTTTTTATAAACGGTTTTCATTTTAGCTTTCTTGGTTTGTTTTGGTTTTGACTTAAACCAGCCTGCAACCGTATCACCAAGACGCTCCCACCAGGCTCCAATATCATTTCCTTTACCAAGTTGCATCGCGTAAATGTAGCCAAACAGAGCTCCGCCTAAATGGGCTAATAATCCCCCAGCGTTTCCCGAAGTTGGCAATTGAATCAAATCCATCAAGACGACAAAAACACCTATTTGCCAAAGCTTGACATTAAAAAAGATCAAGCGAACTTCTGCCTGAGGTGTATAGGTCGCAATAAAAATCATTATAGCCCGTACAGCAGCACTTGCACCCACAAGATAAGCCGTGGTTGTAATCAAAACAGGAAATAGATTATAGGCTAAAACATACAACACCCCACCTGCCAATGCTCCTAAAAGATAAACTGTAAGAAATCGTCTCTCAGTAAAAAGGTTTAAAACAATCTGGCCAAACCAATATAGGATAAGCATATTCCAGAAAATATGCATAAAGCCAGCATGTAAAAAAGAATAGGTAATTAGCGACCAGGGTTGGATGATCAATCGGCTTAAGTCTGTAGGCAGACTAAACCAACGGGTGAAAATAGGGCCCATATTAAGCGCCCACTCAAAAAGCATAAGACCAAGCCATACAACTACATTGATCACAAGGAGTTTTACAACAATATTGGCCGTTTTAAACTTATAGCTTAGATCGTTTGTTGCCATCTAATACCAGCGTTTATCATTAAAACTATTTTTCTTCCAATACCACATCATTATAAAACCGAATAGGGCTCCGCCAATGTGTGCAAAATTTGCAATATTCTGACCAAATAAACTGAATCCTGTAAGTCCAGAAAACAGGTCGAGTAATATTAACGCAGGAATAAAGAATTTAGCCTTTATAGGTATTGGTAAAAAGATAAGCATAAGTTCTGCATTAGGGAAAAGCATTCCAAATGCTACTAAAACTCCATATACGGCTCCTGACGCTCCTACTGCCCGTGTAGAAAATGCTTCCATCATTCCTTTTACAGCTTCCATATCGGTTACATTTCCTGGTATAGAATAACGCCCCTGATTGTTAGCGATACTCGTGAATGCATCATTTACGTATACCGAAATTTCTGTTGCAGAAAGGCCTGCTTCCGTAAGTGCCTGATATCCTTGATAAAAATAAAAATAACCAACTGCAAGATGAATTAAGGCCGCACCCAGACCAGCCGAGAAATAAAAGAAAATGAATTTATTTTTTCCAATGTTTGCTTCTACAGCACTACCAAAAGCCCAAAGCGCATACATATTAAATAGAATATGCATAATGCTGGACTGATCATGCATAAACATATGCGTGAGTGGCTGCCAGAAGTGGAAATGTGGATTTTCAGGAAACCATAATGCAAAAAGATCCTGTGCCTGAGGGAATAAAAACATAGTCCCCAGAAAGAATATTACATTTATGATGAGTAAGACTTTTACAGTCTCGGTTATTCTAGCCATTATTTTCGTTTACAAATTAGCTGCCTTCACGACATGATTTCTAGGCATTAAATTTACGATCGAGCTCGTCAACACTGAGCGTTATAAAGGTTTTTTTATGAAATGGCGACAAAGAAGGTTCGGTGCAGGCAAATAATTTATTTACCAAATGTTCCCGGGACAACTCATCGAGATTCTCGCCGGTTTTTACCGCCATACTTTTTGCCATACTTTTCGCCAAAACATCTGTCTGACTAAAGCCGGAATCGGGCACTTCGTGCTCCACATCGCTTAATAGTTGTTCCAACACTATAGAAACTTCACTTTCCGGTATTCCTGCAGGTATACCACTTATTTCGATTATACCTTCCTCAGGACGATTCATTACAAAACCGGTATTTTCCAACGACTCTTTGAGTTCGTCTAAAATCATCAATTCTGTTGCTGAAAAATCAAGCCTTAACGGGAATAATAATTGCTGACTAACCGATTCACGAACGGAAATATTCCTCAAAAACTCTTCATACAAAACCCGCTGATGGGCACGGTGCTGGTCAATTACCAGCATACCACTTTTTATAGCGCTCACGATATACTTATTATGAAGCTGGTAAGTATTTGCAGTTTCACTTTCAGGTAGCTTATCTTCACCAAATCCTTTACTTTCCTGTTCTACAAAAAGCGATTCTGGCTCTGGTTCAGTCTCGAGTTGTACACTGCTGAATGAATTTGATTTGGATTGCTTTTCGAGTCCGTCATACAAATTCTCCCAACCTGATGTACTTTTCTTTTCATAACTAGGTGTGCCGGTATAGCCACTTTTAGGTTTAACGGTCTCAAATGGATTAAAACTGCGATCTACTTCAATACGTGGAGCTTCAACAGCCTTATTTTTATAAGAATAAGGTGTATCCATACTTGACTCTCTATTAAAATCGAGCACTGGAGCGATATTAAACTGCCCCAAGCTGTGTTTTACTGCTGCACGCAATAAGGTATATATGGCGTGCTCATCTTCAAATTTCACCTCTGTTTTTGTAGGGTGAATATTTATATCAATAGTTTTAGGATCAACCTGTAAAAACAGAAAATAACTTGCTCTTGCGCGATCAGGAAGTAAACCATCAAAAGCTGCACTTACTGAATGATTAAGATACGGGTGCTTGATAAACCGATCATTTACAAAAAAGAACTGTTCGCCTTTGGTTTTCTTGGCAAATTCAGGCTTTACAATAAAGCCGTCAATTTGTACAATTTCAGTATCCTCAATAACAGGAACTAACTTTTCATTTGTCTTTGGACCAAAAACACCAACAATACGCTGACGCTTATTAGCTTTAGGTAAATTGAAAAGTTCGTTTTCATTGTGATACATCATAAATGCTATGTCTTCGTGAGCGAGAGCCAAACGTTGAAATTCATCAATGATATGACGTAATTCTACTGAATCAGATTTTAAGAAATTTCGCCTTGCGGGAATATTGAAAAAAAGATTTTTAACAGAAATGGAAGTTCCCTTAAGACACGCACAAACATCCTGAGATTTGATGGTACTGCCTTCAATTTCAATCTGCGCACCCACATCCTCCCCTTCTGGTCGGGTTTTTAAATCAACATGAGCAACAGCAGCAATTGACGCCAAAGCTTCTCCTCGAAAACCCTTGGTATGCAGGGCAAATAAATCTTCTGCACTCGATATTTTTGAAGTGGCATGACGCTCAAAAGATAGTCGGGCGTCAGTAGTTGTCATCCCCTTCCCGTCATCTATGACCTGTATAAGCGTACGTCCCGCATCTTTAATCAATAGCCTGATTTGAGTCGCTCCGGCATCGATGGCATTTTCCAGAAGTTCTTTTACTACAGAAGCCGGGCGCTGTACCACTTCACCTGCAGCAATTTGATTGGCCACATGATCGGGTAAAAGCTTGATAATATCAGACATGAATTCGGTTTAGCTAAAAATTAAATGTAGTGCAAGTTAAAAATCTGAGAGTAGATTCTTCAAGCTAAACTTAAAAAATACGCGTCTTAACCTGCTGAGAAAATACTGAGGTCAAAGTCAATCAACCAAAGGAAAAGAAAGGTAAAAATGATAATGAGATAAATCACGGTTCGGTTTAACTCAAAATTATTGCGATTTCTACTGGCTACACGAGCGTTTTTCCATTGACCGCTATAATCATTATCATTATAAGTCTCGGTATATGCATCAAATCGAGTGGCATGTTTAGTCTCTTCACCCACGTCCTTCCCTTGATAATATCTTGGAGTATAGTTGAAACGGTTATTACCTTTCAACTTTTTAATGATTGTAAATTTAACTGGTCCCATAATCGCTAAAATCTAAAGTTACACAAAAAAGCCGTAAAGCTTCAAAAAGGCTGTTTCAAAAAGTATTCCAAAACAGGTTTGGTTATTTCATTTAAAGTTAAAAGAAGCAACCAAGCAAATACCTTCTAGAACTTTGCTTCCTTGCGTAGCTGAGCCATTTTAATCGCGGCAATAGCAGCTTCTACGCCTTTGTTCCCGTGTTTACCTCCACTACGATCAATTGCCTGCTGCATGGTATTATCGGTCAACACACAGAAAATCACCGGAATATCGTTTTGCACATTAAGATCTTTAATACCCTGCGCTACACCTTCACAAACAAAATCGAAGTGCTTGGTCTCTCCCTGAATCACACTCCCTACAGCAATAACAGCATCTAGCATATCATAACTCTGCTGCATTTTTTTGCATCCGTAAATGAGTTCAAAACTCCCTGGGACATTCCAGCGAACGATGTTTTCTTTGATCACACCGCAATCTATAAAGGTGTCAAAAGCACCTTGAAAAAGGCCTTCTGTAATTTTTGTGTTCCACTCAGAAACAACAATCCCAAACCGAAAGTCCTTCGAGTTTGGGATTGATGCTTTATCGTAAACAGACAAGTCTGTTGTAGCCATAAATAAAAATTTTAATACATCACAAGCTTATTCAGCTTTTGCCATACCTAAATAAAGAGGTACTTCAGTTGCAATGGGAGAGTTTGCATACTCCTCCTCGATTTGCTCCAGATACCCTACAGCTTTATCATTTTCTCCTAAACTAATCGCAGTTTGAGCCGCTTTCATTAAGAAACGTGGAGTGGTAAAATCATTACTGCGCATTTTTGCAGCTTCTTCATAATAAGACAATGCTTCTGAAGGCTGATCTAATTGTGCGAAAGCATCACCAATTGCACCTTTAGCTAAAGGAGCCAGCATCATATCGTCACTATCAAAATCTTCCAGTTGCTCAATTGCCTCCTGATACTTATTTAAGTTTAGGTAAGCCATACCTGCATAGTAATGTGCAAGGTTAGCCGCTTTGGTGCTTCCGTAGTTATCAATGATTTCAAGGAAACCAAATTTACCCTCACCACCATTTAAAGCCAAGTTGAATAAAGAATCTTTAGCAGTACTTCCTTCAATAGCCTCGTTAAAATAATTTTGAGCCTGGTACATTTCATTAGAAGCTTCTAACTCTTTAGGCTCCTGAATAAATTTCTCGTATCCTAAATAACCCAAAACAGCAATCACCACAACAGCGATACCTATTAAAATAGGTTTCTGGTTGCTTTCAACCCACGCCTCGGTACGGTTTGCTCCTTCATCTAGAGAATCAAATACTTCTGCAGTTGTACTTTCTTCGTGAAGTTGTTCCTCTACTTCTTCCTCTTTCTTAGGTTTATATCCTCTTTTTTGATATGTAGCCATATTTTAACTTTTGTTGGGCGCAAAAATAAAATTTTTATTCAATATTGATAGCGGATTGTTTTGTTATTTTTCAATAATTTGCAGGCCACACCTGCTAATCACAGCCCCTTATTTTTCAAGCATTTAGCATTTTAAACGCCGAAAAAAAATCTATGATTCTTAAAGCCCTTTCGCTTATCAATTATAAAAATTTTGAATCTGCATCCTTTGATTTAGATGCTAAGATCAATTGTTTTGTAGGTAATAACGGTGTTGGTAAAACCAATGTTCTTGATGCGATTTACCATTTATCATTTGGCAAAAGTTATTTCAATCCCATCACGACTCAGAACATCAATCACGAAGCTGATTATTTTGTGATTGACGGTTTGTATGAGAAAAATGAACGCGAAGAAAAGGTAATTGTAAGTGCTAAACGTGGTCAGAAAAAAGTAATCAAACGCAACGGAAAAATCTATGAACGCTTTTCAGACCATATAGGTTTTTTACCACTAGTCATTATCTCACCGGCAGATCGGGATCTGATTATTGAAGGCAGTGAGACGCGCCGCAAGTTTATTGACGGAGTAATCAGTCAAAGCGATAAAGCTTATCTGGACACACTTATTAAGTACAACAAAACGCTTTCTCAACGCAATGCTTTATTGAAGTATTTTAATGCGAATCACACCTTTAATGCAGATACGCTGGAAATTTATAACAGTCAGATGCACGAACTGGGAACCATACTTTTTGAAAAACGCGCAGCTTTTTTGGAAGCTTTTACTCCCATTTTTAAAAAACGATACGAAGCCATTAGCGGAGGCAAGGAAGAAGTAAAGCTTAAATATAAAAGTCAGTTGCACGACGCGCCATTAAAAGACCTGTTTGTAGAAAACCTTAAAAAAGACCGGGTGCTTCAATACACTTCAGTTGGAATACACAGGGACGATCTTAGTTTTAAGATAGAAGGGCATCCTGTAAAGAAATTTGGAAGTCAGGGACAACAAAAGTCTTATCTCATCGCTCTTAAATTGGCACAATTTGATTTTATTAAAGCTCAGAGCAACACCACCCCACTGCTTTTACTCGATGATATTTTTGACAAATTAGACGAAAGCCGGGTAACTCAAATTATAGATTTGGTCAACGATGAGAATTTTGGACAGCTTTTCATAAGTGATACGCATCCCGATCGAACGGAAACTATTGTAAAAGAAATTCACCAATCTTATAAACTCTTTAAATTGTGAAAATCTCTTATTTTATATTTGGTCTATTATGCTTTATGGTTTTGGGTTGCGCCCAAAATAATCCGGAAGAGCAATTGCAGCATTTGAATGGCTATTGGGAAATCACAAAAGTAAATACTCCCGATGGCGAAGAGCGCGAATACAGCTTTAGTGAACAGGTAGATTATATTGAAATTACAGACTCCACAGGATTTAGAACCAAGGTACTTCCTCGTATAGACGGAACTTTCGTAACCACAGATTCCCGAGAGGAAATCACTGCAAAAATCATAAACGATTCGTTGTTTTTGAATTATAAAACCAAATTTGACACCTGGAAAGAGGTTGTTTTAAAAGCAACTCCGACTGAACTTAGTGTTCGCAATTCACGTGGAGCGACTTATACCTATAAAAAATTTGAACCCGTAAATATTACAGATTAATGGCACAACGCGACGCAGACCCAAAATCGATACGAGACGTGCTGGGCAATTTTATCGAACAAAACAAACTTCAAAAAGGCATCGACAAAGTTGATGTAGCTGAAGCATGGCGGGATGTTATGGGACCAGCAATTGCAAAATATACCACACAAATCAAACTTGATGGCGACCGACTTATGGTTCAATTAAGTTCTTCGGTTTTACGAGAAGAACTGAGCTATGGGAAAGAAAAGATACGAACCAATCTCAATGAACAACTGGGTAGAGAGATCATTAAAAAGGTTGTTTTACGGTAATTGAATTTAAAATAATTGCAAAAAAAAAGCAGCTCAAAGGCTGCTTTTCTATTTTATATCAAGGATGTTTAAAACATCTCTCTTCCTGCAAAATGGAATGCACCTTCAATAGCAGCATTCTCATCGCTATCACTACCGTGAACTGCGTTTTCGCCAACAGAAGTAGCATATAATTTACGGATGGTACCTTCAGCTGCATCAGCAGGGTTTGTAGCACCAATAAGCGTTCTAAAGTCTTCTACTGCATTTTCTTTTTCAAGAATAGCTGCAACGATAGGCCCTCTGCTCATAAACTCAACCAATTCGCCAAAAAATGGACGCTCGCTGTGAACAGCATAAAATTCCTGCGCATCAGCAACAGTCATTTGAGTAAGTTTAAGCGCTACAATGCGAAAACCTGCAGCAGTAATTTTTTCAAGTATTGCACCGATGTGTCCGTTTTCTACAGCATCAGGCTTAATCATGGTAAACGTTCTGTTTGTTGCCATTTGTTCTTTTTTTAAGTGCGCCTGGTTAATTGAAAAAGCGCAACTCTGGTTTTTAAAAATCGCTGCAAAAGTAATGCTTTTAGTTTCAAATGCTAGCGAGCTTAAAGAATATTAATAATTGCATCAGGCAAAAGCCTAAAACACGGTTAATGAACTGATTAATAACCTACAAGTTTTAAATATTCTTAAAAAAACTCGACTATTTCAAAAATGAAAGAACACGTATTATTATTTTCCACACTTCTACTATCTTGGCTATTGAATAAATAAACGTCTATGATCAGAATACTTACCTGCGTTTTTCTTACTTCTCTATTTTTAGGTTGTGACTCTAAAAAAACAGTGGATTCTAATTCGGAATCTGAAATAGAAACTCCTAATGCCGAAAAAATCCAGGTGCTTAACGTAGGAACTTTTCATTTTGGAAAAACCCCAGATGCACAAACTACTGCATTTGATGAACAATCTTCAGAAAGCCAGCAGCAAGTGCGTAAACTAGCTCAATTGCTTGCTGAATTTCAACCCACAGTTATTTGTGTAGAAAAAATTCCATCTAAAAATGATACGCTTAATGCCGCCTATCACGATTTTTTGAATAATCATGAAGTCCTGCCCACTTTTGACGGCGAGATCAGTATGCTGGCTTTTGAAATTGCACGTCTTAGCAAAGTAGATTCACTTTACGGCATCGACAATCATATGGGTTATAATTATTCGGTGGGGGATTTTATTGAAAATACACCTGAATTGACAAATTCGGTTGACCCGGAGACCTATTTACAGCTTACCAACGAACCCTTTAAAAATCAACCAAATCTTGCCAGGCGAGCAGGAAACTATGAACAAAGCAATCTGCTTGAAAAGTTTCAATTGATCAATGAACCTGCATATCTGGATTACCTAATCAACACCAACGCAGACAAACTGATGTACGTAGGCCTAGAAGACGGCTTTGAAGGCGCAGACAACGCGGCAATCTTCTACCAGCGCACTATGCGCATCTTTTCAAATCTCAATCGCGTCAGACTCAAGAAAGACGATCGGGTACTCATTCTTATGGGAGGTGCACACACCGCTTTTTTAAGGGAATTCTTTAAACGCAGCCCCAAGTTTGAGATGGTGAATTCACTAGATTATCTGTAAAAATAAATTAAGCCGCACTAACTAAAAACTGGCGTTTTCCGGCGAGACCAAAGGTGCTGCGTACCGAAGCATTTTCGAGCCCCAGAAATACTACGTTTTTCCCGCAGGTTGCATAATTCGCCTGAAGCTGGGCCAGTTTCATCACGGTGCTTAGGCTTAATTGCTGCAGTTTGCTCAGATCGAGAACAATCTCATTTTGCGATTTAAACGCATCGTTTAAGGTAGCGGCAAGTTCGCCAACGGCATTTAAGGTCAATTCACCTCGTACTACTAAAGAGTTCTGATTTTTGATAAATGTATACATAGCTTATGGGGTTTTGGTGTTAATCTTGAAACAAAGATGTACCAAAAAAACCGGGTCTATTCCCGCAATCGTCTAACTGAAACGAGCCTTAGATGAATGGAAGTTTCGTGTAGGTGAATTAATTTCAGTAATTCTTTTAAATAACATTTTAAACAAAAAATCCCCAAAGCTAAAGGCTTTGGGGATTTTGTTTTTTTTAACTGATACGGTTTACTCTACCACATTTACATTGATCATCTCATCAGCTTTCAGTAATAGTTTATGACTGCTGCTGCTAAGGTTTGTGAGGTACACTTTCTTATTCACTTTGTGATAGCGCTCGGTAATTTTATTTACCGCTTCAACGGCAGACATATCGGCGATGCGGCTTTCCTTAAAGTCGATGGTGATCTCTTCAGGATCGTTAAGCACATCAAACTTTTCATTAAACATCTTTACCGAAGCGAAAAACAATGGTCCATAGATCTCGTAATGCTTCATTCCGTTTTCATCTATATGTTTACGGGCGCGTATGCGTTTGGCACTATCCCAGGCAAATACCAGTGCAGCGATAATCACCCCTACCAATACGGCAAGCGCCAGATTGTGCAGGAACACGGTCACCACAGCAACAAGAATCCCCACCAAAATGTCTGATTTCGGATATTTATTGATGATTCTAAAACTCACCCATTCAAAAGTACCTATCGAAACCATAATCATCAGACCGGTAAGCGCTGCCATAGGCAGACGTTCAATAAGCGGAGCGCCAAACATCACAAAAAGCAGCAATACAATTGCCGCAATAATCCCTGAAAGCCGGGCGCGGGCACCGTTTGAAATGTTGATCATACTTTGGCCAATCATCGCGCAGCCTCCCATCCCCGAGAAGAATCCGGAAAGTACATTAGCAAGTCCCTGAGCAGCAGCTTCCTTATTGGTACGACCACGGGTTTCCGTTATTTCATCAATCAATTCAAGCGTTAATAAACTCTCAATCAGTCCTACAGCAGCCACAATCGCTGAATATGGAGCGATAATTTTCAAAGTTTCCCAGGAAAATGGAATTTCAGGAATATGAAAAGGCGGGAAACCACCTTCAATTGAAGCAATATTTCCTACGGTACCGGTATTAATTTCGAAAAAACTAACAATCCCAAAAATCACCAATATCGCTGCAAGGGATGCCGGGAAGGCTTTAGTTACTTTAGGTAAGGCATAAATAATCAACATCGTGAGAATTACCAAACCAAGCATAATATATAAAGCTTCACCGGTAAGCCAGTTACCCGATGCATCTTTAAATTGAACCAGTTGCGAGGTGAAAATGATAATAGCCAAACCATTTACAAAGCCATAAACCACGGGTAATGGCACAAGGCGCATAAGTTTACCCAATTTTAGAATACCGGCAGTTGCCTGAATGATTCCGGCAAGGATTACACAGGCAAATACATATTCAACTCCATAATCTGCCGCGAGAGAAACAATGACTACAGCCACAGCACCCGTCGCACCAGAGATCATTCCAGGTCTTCCTCCAAAAACAGAAGTTATAAGTCCCATCATAAACGCCGCATACAACCCGGTAAGTGGCGACAAGCCTGCAATTAGCGCAAAAGCTACCGCTTCTGGTACCAAAGCTATAGCAACCGTAAGGCCCGAAAGAATCTCTGTCGTATAGTTTACTTTCTGCGAAAAGTCGAAGAACTTTAAATACTGTTTCATAGTCAAAAATAATCTGGTTTGGCTTCTAAAATTGCTGGTTGCAGAATAAGTGTTTAGTACTAAATCCGGCATTTTTTAATCAAGCGGCAAAACTAGTTATAAAAAGACCAAAGGCAAAGATTTAAAGCTTTGGAATACGAAAACGTTTTAAATAAATGATAATCTGCAGGTTATAGATTTGCACTTAAATTCCAATTTCATTTCTCAAACTCCGCGGCGTATTAATTCTGGTTTATCCTTAAATTGGTTCCTTGTAGATTTTCCAAAAAGCAGCCTTTATACAGGTTTTTGATAAACACACTACTTATGAAAAAACTAGTTGCAGCGTTCACCCTACTTCTATTTAACTCTTACATAGCATCTGCGCAACAGACGGAAACTTACGATTACGCTCAGTTTAATCGAAAAATTATACAAAATGGGGTTCAGGTGATTCTAACCTGCAACGGACTTTTCACTTCAAACCGCACCCTTGAGCAGGTTTACGATCAGGAACTGAAGTATTTGAAAAATCCCATTGGCACTGCCTTAGGTGGAGATTATAAAATTGATTGGGAAAATAAAACAGTTAGCATCGCTGCAAGCGACAGTACTTCAATTATGCGCGCTGCGTATCGCGCTGGTATTGGATGTGTGATTCTGGCACCCAATCAAACTTTTGAAATCGTCGAAGAACTTCCTGAACAGGATTTTGAACCACTTTCTGGTGATCCGGCAACAATCGCCTGGCCCGATGGAGATTTGGTTAAAAAACAGAAACTACCCAAATACATTGACGAAAAGCTTCTTGAGGACGCCTCAAACTGGTCTTTTGATCGGGAAAGTGACGAGCAGGTCACCCTAAGTTTACTCGTGGTTCATAAAGGTCAAATCATACACGAGCGGTACACAAATGGCGTAGATATGCATACCAAAACCCGCACCTGGTCTGTTGCCAAAAGTCTTGCGGTAACGCTAATCGGAATGCTGGTTGATGATGGTAAAATGGAATTAGATGCACCTCTGGGAATCGAATGGTTGCCAAAAGAACGTGTTTTAGACAACGATCCGCGGGATGCGATTACCTTACGGAATGTGCTGAATATGTCTAGTGGACTTTATACGGTGGACAGTCGTGGGATGGAATATGCCACTGGTTCCGGACTTTCTTATTGGGCAGGAGCAAGTTCGGCTAACGGTGCGCGCGACCGCGGACTCATTCGCAATCCCGGAACCTATTGGGATTATGAAAACTACGATACCCTGCTGGCTGTTTTGGCGATGAAAAATGCGCTGGGTGATACCACTACCTATCTCGAATTTCCCCGGAAAGCCCTTTTTGATAAAATAGGAATGCGCAATACGCTGGTTGGTACAGATCGATTTGGAGATTTTATTTTTAGCAGTCAGGTTTATACCAATGCCCGGGATTTAGCCCGGTTCGGATTACTGTACGAACAAAACGGATTGTGGAATGGCGAGCGGCTGCTTTCTCAGGATTGGATTGATTTTGTACGCACACCTACAACAGCAGCAGGTCAAAATGGAATTTCCTATGGTGGGCAATGGTGGCTCGTTGACGATTCACGCGAAGATGTACCCAAAGACGCCTATGCAGCTCGTGGAAACCGTGGGCAATACGTGGTTGTAGTTCCCTCACGTGATTTAGTGATCGTAAGACGTGGCCTTGATTATGGGCGTCAGGGATTTGATGTTTGGGATCTTACACGGGAGGTGGTTAAGGTGTTTCCAGAAGATTATAAGTCAGTAGAATAGAATAACTATATTAAAGTCTAGAAATTCTTAGATTTCTTTTAATCTGAATTCAACCTGTTCCCCCGGCCGTTTTTGCGCCAGGGTACATATCCCGAATTCGCTTAATTGCAATACCCGTGGGTAACCTCCCGTCACCTGAGAATCCCTCATCAGGGCAATCAGGCTTCCGCCCGGTGTAAGCTGTACAGTTCCAGGAGTTACCGGTGAAGTAGTGATTCCACTAAGGTTATTGGGAACTAATTCTTTAAAACCAATAGCCATGCGGTTCGAAGATGGTGAAAGACTAAAAGAATCCTGAATCAATCGCTCTTGTAAATTAACAGGTAACAATTCATATTCAGGCCCAGGATAAACTTCAATTTTTGAATCAAAAATCCCAATCGCTTCAAAATTTACCCGCGCGCCACTTTTTAAAGGCTTATCATTATTTTCAAAAGCAAGTATATCGCCCTTTAATAAACGATTTTGCGATGTAATGCCTGCATACTGACTACAGCTGTTTAAAACCTTTTCGGTACACAATCCTCCGCTTATTGCCAGATAAGCTCTAAAACCCTTTTTTAAACCTCCAAAACGTAGTGCATCACCCGCAGCAATAGAATACACTTTATCATTTCTTATTGATGCTGTATTCAAACTCAGATCAAATTCCGCTCCGCAGATGGCTATTTGAGTTTTGTCACTAAACTCCAACACAGGTCCAGTCATTGTAATTTCGAGAACCACGGCATTGGGATTATTATTCAATAACAAATTTGCCTTCTGAGCAGACAAGCTATCCATCACTCCACTAACCGGCACACCGTAAGATCGAAAACCAAATCGTCCCAAATCCTGAATGCTGGTATAGAACCCAGGTTTTAAAACACGCACCTCATTCATATAAATTCCGGTTTTAATTCAAAAATTCCTGCCTTGATTTGATCCGAAATTTCTTCGTGCTCTTTTTTAGAAATTTCATAAAACTGAATTTGATCACCAGCAGAAATCAGACAGGGAATTTCCAGTTTAGGATTAAATAACTCTATCGGGCAATTACCTATTATTTGCCATCCCGCGGGACTCGAATTTGGGTAAATTCCGGTTTGGTTTTCTGCAATGCCAACCGCACCTTTTGGAACAGAATTTCGTGGTGATTTTTTACGTGAAATTCTAAGCCGTTCATCCATACCTCCGAGGTACAAAAATCCGGGAAGAAAGCCGATAAAATAAACTGTATAAACAGGAGCAGTATGCAGCGTTATAATTTCAGATATTTGAAGTCCATTTGATGCAGCTAGCTCCTCCAAATCCAAACCAAATTCACCATCAAAACACACAGGCAATCTGTATCTTTTTGAGTGGATCTCTTTAAGCAATATCTGACTAAAATCTACATTGCCAAGTAGCTGAAAATCACTATAAACAGAATCTATATTGATAGTGTAAGCTATTAATAATGAGTTGTATGTATTTATTACTTCAACTGATGATTTAATTATGTATTTAAGAAGATATTCTTTTATTGAAAGAAGCCAATTTAAGTTTTCGGGCTCGATTTCAAAGTCCCACTGCAGTAAAATTGCCCGTTCTCCCAATCTGGATATGTTCGGTTTTTGCCGGTTCATATCGCTTTAATTTGAATAGATTCTTCCTTCAATCTTTGATGTATAAGCTGAACCAATTCGACTGCATTTTGAGTGTCCCCGTGTACACAAATCGTATCTGCTTTAAGGTTAAAAACATGCCCGGAAACCGGTTTAATTTCACCGTGTTTTACCAACCGAATAACCTGAGTAATCAATTCATTTTTATCGGTAATCAATGCGTGGTTCTGAGTACGTGAAACCAGACTTCCATCAGCCTCATAATTGCGGTCTGCAAAAGCTTCAAAAATCAGTTTTAAATATGATTGTGCAGTACGTTCCATTTCAGAATTAAAAGGCACATAAACCGGAATATCGGGATAATTAAGCTGTAAAAATGAAGTTATTTCAACGGCATATTCAGCATCTGAAGCACATAAATTATATAGTGCTCCGTGCATTTTAATATGGTGTAATGCTATTCCAGCTTCCTGACAAGCTTGCTCAACGCCATCAATTTGTTCCAATAGCGAAGCCTTTAAATCTTTCCAGGAGATGTCGAGCTTACGTCGACCAAAATGTTCTTTATCTGGAAAAGAAGGATGTGCTCCTACCCCAACGCCATACTTTTTAGCCAATTCCACTACCTGTTTGATAGTAGTCTCATCACCTGCGTGGCCACCACAAGCCAGATTACACGAACTGATATAAGGCATCAACTCGGCTTCATTGCCTACACCTTCTCCCAAATCACAATTAATGTCTATCGTGTACAAACTCATAGACTACCTATAACCGTTAGGATTACTTTACCACCTAATACAAGGGTTATGATTAAAATTACCAGACTTACCAGGTTTTTAAGTGTTGAATTTTTATAATCCCCCAGAAGCTTAGACCTGTTGGCTAACCATATAAGAATCCCAGCAATCACAGGTAGTAGAATACCGTTTGCGATCTGTGCAAACTGAATTATTGCTATAGGTTTTAATCCCAATGTAGCCAGTAAAACGCCGGTTAATAAAATAAGCATCCATACCGAACGAAAGGATTTTGAGGTTAAATCACCACTTAACCTGAGACAACCCTGAGCTACATAAGCCCCGGCTAAAGGTGCTGTTATCGCCGAGGTAATACCAGCAGCAAATAATCCCAGACCTATACAATAACGGGCAGCCTCGCCATAGAGCGGCTCCAGACTTTGCGCCAGAGAAGCTGCTCCATCGACAGCACTTCCTTCAATAGCCGCTGCAGAGATAATAACACACATCGACACAATCCCTCCTAAAATAACGGCGATTATGGTGTCTTTTCGGGCTGCAGGAAGTTCTGTTGTTCCGCTCCATTTTTGATTCACCAGTGAAGCGTGTAAAAAGAGATTGTAAGGTACCACTGTCGTACCCACCAATGCGATAATCATCAGAATACTACCTTCAGGGAATGCAGGAATAAATGCTCCCTTCAGTAATTTTAAAAGATCCGGACCAGTTAATATGGCAGTAATTACGAACGAAAGACTCATTAAAATAACAAGAACCAGAAATACCTTTTCCAAAACTTTATAATTACCGATGTACAACAACACAAATGCAATCGCGCCAATAAGCAGGCTGTACATATTCAGGTCAAAACCATTTATAGTAACAATACCGGCATTTCCCAAAGCCTGTAATCCCAGAACTCCTCCGCTGATATTTCCGCCTTCATAGGCTGCGTTACCAATTACTATAGCGGCCAAAACCAGCCCGAGAATCAATTTACGAATAACACCATCGGGCAATTCATCGCGTAAAACCTGAGAAAGTCCCTTGCCAGAAACCAATCCAATTCGAGCCGCTGTTTCCTGAAGTATAATTGTAGCAATGATAGAAAGTGTCATAGCCCACAATAAACCAAAACCAAACTGAACACCAGCCAGCGTGCATACCGTTACAGTCCCCGGGCCAATAAAAGCAGCGGCAATAAGCGCTCCCGGACCAATATTTTTAAGCGGATTACGCATTAGTTATGAGCGGATTTCAAGGCGTATAAAGCAAAACTTCCCAACCAGTGACCACCTTCATAATCATCACCAACCACATTAGGAAGCGAGTAATTGAGATGCATATCTGCCGTTTGTTTAAGATGCGCGTATTGCGGGTATTGTTTAGCAAGCGCATACAAATTCCATGCACGGCTAAAATTAACGCCATCCAAATGTACCAGTTTGCCGTCTGTCCGGTCTGATACTTCTCCTACATCCAGTTTATAATCTGTATTTTTTAAATCAGGTAAAAAGCGATCTGCCCAGTTTAAAAACTCCTCTTCGGTAAGTATCAAACGCATAAGGTTAAGTTCTTCAAGACAAGGCGAAAGAAAATCGGTGCCACCCGGTTCCCAACTCATAGGACAATTCTCATCTTTCAGATAAAAATCTTTTGCTCGGGAAGCGATAAGATTTTGAAATTCGGTATTGCCAACAGTTTCTGCATATTCATAAGCAAACGATAAACCGAAGCCTGTGTTGGGATGTTCTCCAACGCGAATGGGATAATTCAGTTTTGGTAAAAACTCCTCATAACGATCTACTATTAAATCGGTAAGCGGTTGCAGATTAAACTCCAGTTCGCGAGCCAGCGGATTATCCCAGGTATGTAATTCTTCAGCTAATTTGAGTAACCATGCCCAGCCATAAGTACGCTCATAGGTCCAGTTGTGTGGTTGGTTGAAATAGGCAACCTCAACTCCAATATTGCCCGGAGTGATATGGTCTTTTAAATAGGTTTTCAAGGTTTCAGCCTCATCGATTGCCGGAAAATTCTTTAGCAAATAGACCATACTCCAATGTCCGTGAACGGCACTGTGCCAGTCAAAACAACCATAAAATGCTGGATGTAATGTAGAAGGTTCAGCAAGATCTTCCTTACCTGCAATGGTTTGGCTTAATTTATTGGGATACTCCTGATTAACACAAGCCAATGGCAATTGAGCCAAATTGTTAGCCTGAGCTAAATTGAGTTGAGGCGTTTTGGTATAGGTTTCAACCGATTTTTCCTGTTCAGCAGGTGTTAAATCTGTATTTGAGTTTTTTGAATTGCAGGAAAAACAGATTAATACAGGTAGAATGTAAAGTATTCGCATAGGGAAAATTTAATGCTTAAAGATAAAAAAGTCTGTCAAGGCAGGAAGGCAGTCGCCTTAAAAACACCGATTAAAATACATATTCTTTAATTTTAAACAGTTTACTTCCCAAAAACAAATGCCATGAACAAACCTGAAGAAAGCATAACTCCAAATTCCCCTGAACATAAAGGAATCTGGCTACAAAAAGCTAAAAGCCTACGCCAAATTGTGGGTGCTTTAGGTATGCTGTTACCCATTTTACTGCTGTTTATTTCTCTAATCTTTTTTCAACTCAATGCTCCGCTCGAATCCATTAGCCATTATTATTTTACCCGTGCATCTACCCTGTTTACAGGTAGTATGGGACTTATAGGTACTTTTCTTATTGTTTATAGTGGTGAGGAGCGTGTGGATTTTTGGGTATCCAATATTGCAGGTGTTGCTGCACTATGTATTGCATTCTTCCCTACCAGTAACCTGTCAACAATCTGCTGCAACCCAGAAATGCCCTATGCTGTGACTTTTTTTGATGAGTCAAAAGAAGGTTGGCGGTCTGTATTACACTATATCGCTGCGGCAGTATTTCTAGTAGCTCTGGCTTATATGTCACTATTTCTATTTGTAAAATCTGATCAAAAAAGACACAGCCAAGGACCAAAAAAAATTATGCGCAACCGTATTTACCGTTTTTGCGGAATCCTGATGTTTGCTGCCCTGATAGTAGTGGTTTTGGGATTGACCTGTATAATTCCGGAAGAGACTTATGACAATCTTAGACTCACGTTTTGGATGGAAGCTATAGCTGTGGAGGCTTTCGGTTTCAGCTGGCTGGTAAAGGGCGAGGCTTTATTTAGTGATACTAAAAATTAATTCTTCCGTTTTACAATCAGAAGCTTGTATTTGCATTACTTTTCCATCAAAATTGAAAAAAAACCTATGAAAATTTACCTATCATTTGTTCTAGCTGCGTTGTTTCTTGCCTCCTGCGATCCTTCCTCTTCAAGCGATGATATTCAGGAAGAAAGTGATCCTGTATTAAGCGTTCAGATCACTTCAAACACTTCAACACCGTTTATAGACTATGTGATGGATGTTGAGATTACTGCATCAAATCCTATTAAAGAAATTGAAGTAACTGATACTAATAATCAGACCTACCAATCCAAATCATCTTCAGAACCAGAAGGTATTGGTAAAAAAGTACAACTTTATTATAGTTATCCTTCTCTCGGCCCTCGCAAACTGGAATTTACCGTAACCGACATTTACGATCAGGTGGTTTACTTTACCGAGAATATTACTGTTACCCGAGGTAATGCGGTACGTATTTTATCTGCGGAAGTGATTTCGTTCTACAATCAGGGTAAAACCTGGGATCCAGAATATGCAGAGACAGATCCTAATCGACTCGCCGATGTCAATCTGGGACTTTTAAAACCTATTTTAAATGATCGCTTTGGAGGCACAGATTATAACTGGCTTAGATGGTATGTTTCAGAAAGTCGCACCAATGAGTCTAACTTATTTTTTGACCTCTCTGATGAAGAACTCTATATCGATTTGAGCAAGGAAATGCGTGTAGGGCTTGGTGATGACGATGGTGGCAATATTGGTCAGTCACTTATCACCGATGCTCCTGATTATCGTGTAATTGATTTTAAAAATTACAGCAGCACGAGACCGACAGAAATCATTTTAAAGGATGAAGCCATAAATCTTGAAATAAAATTTAAAGTAGAATGGCCGCAAGGATAGGTTTATCAAGCCGTTGATTGACTCCGGTCTAAAAAAAAGAAAACCCCAAAGCTCCGCAGAACTTTGGGGTTTTTAGGTTTAACCTTTCAAACCTATTTTTTTACATCTTCGAGTTTAACCTCGTTTCCGTCTTTATCTAATAACTTCACTTCATCAAAGCCCATCTTTTTGAATTGCTGATACTGCGTTGCCGCATCACCTACAACCAAATAAGCCATCTTAGACTCGTCAAGATATTTATTAGCCAGCTCTTTGTGCTGCTCAAGAGTCATATTGTTAATCGTTGCTTCCTCGTTTTCAATATAATTAGGGTCAAGACCGTAAGAGCTACGCTCCTGCAACATTCCTAATAAAGAACCCTGAGTTTCAAATCGACGTGCATTTGATTTGATCAATGCATTCTTGGTAAATGCTAAATCTTCCTCAGAAATACCTGATTTGTACTTAGCGATTTCATCTCTGAAAATTTCAACAGATTCGCCAGTAGTATTGGTACGTACACTTGAAGAAGCGGTAAAAGTTCCAGGGATTTTGCTTCCGCTAAATCCTGAACTCGCTCCGTAGGTATATCCTTTCTCTTCACGTAGTACCAGGTTTACATTTCCACTAAATGATCCTCCTAATTTATAGTTCATAACTTCTGCAGGGAAGAAATCTTTGTCAGTACGTGGCATTGCGATATAACCAATATTAATTACCGATTGTTTGGCATTAGGTACATCAACGAAATACAAGGATGCCTTATCACGGTTGTTAGCCACAGGAAATTCTGGAATAGTTACTTCTTTTGCTTCCCATTTGGTTTTTAAACCATCAAGTGCAGCAAGTGCTTTCTCTTTAGAAACATCTCCTACAATGTGGAAACGGCTAACAGAAGGGGAGAAATACTTGTTGTAATACGCTTTTAAATCTTCAATAGTTAATGCCTCTACAGACTCAACAGTTCCGCTGGTAGGTTGTGCTAGTGGATGATTTTCACCATAAAGTACTTTGTTATAAACACGGTTTGCAATCACATTAGGATTAGCATCAGAACGCTGAATACCATTAATAGTGCTGGTTTTGATACGTTCAAACTCCTTCTCATCCCAACGTGGTTCTAATAAAATTTCTTCTACTAAAGCCATTGTGGCATCGTAGTTACGGGCAAGTGTATTACCACGAATTATGATAGACTCATTTGTAGTATACATATTGATACTTGCACCTAAACGGTCTATTGCTTCTTCAAGCTCAAGCGGAGTTTTGGTTGCTGTACCTTCCATCAAGATATCTGACATTAGGTTAGCAACGCCATTTTTGCTTAGATCATCAAGTAAATGACCTCCATCAATAACCAGACTGAAGTTTACCAGTGGTAGTTCATCCTGAACAATACCGTACACTTCCATTTCGTTTGGCAATTCTGCAGTCCACGATTCTGGAATGTTGAGTTTCGGACTTTCTCCCATTGCAGGAGCAACAGAGCGGTCGAAGTTTGACGGAGTTTTTTCAATTTCTACATCAGCATCTACAATTTCTGTCTGTACGTTTTCAGTAATTTCTTCTTCAACAATTTCTGCTTTTTCAGAATTTTCAGCGATCAATTCCATTTGTCCTTTAGGAACAAAGCTTGTTAACACAAATGGCTTGTCTTTAATGTATTTCTCATACACGCGCATAACATCATTAGAAGTTACCGCTTTGATATTCTCAATATCTTTTTCGATAAAACCAGGATCACCAGCAAATACATCATATTGCGCCAGTTGGAACGATTTACCCAAAACACTGCTGATACCATTATAGAAGTCGGTTTCTAAACCAGCTTTAATACGCTCAATATCTTCAGATTTGATACCTTCTGTTTCAAAAAGTTCAAAAGCTTTAGCAATACCGGTCTCTACACTATCAAGATCAACTCCTGCATTTGCTGTAACTGAAATTCTAAATTTACCAGCAATCTGGTCTGATCCATTAAAAGCAAATGCTCTTGAAGTTACTTTCATATCTTCTACCAGTACTCGATAAAGCGGAGCTTTTTTACCATCAGATAAAATCTGCGCTAAGAAATCTAAAGCATAGGCATCGTCTGTATATTGCTCAACTGTTGGCCACACCATATTCAATTGTGGAGCAGTTGCAAAGTTGTCTTCGTGATACAATCTCTTGGTTTCAGCAAGTGTTACATTCTGAACTTCTAAAGGCTCAACTTCCTGACGTTTTTTGATTTCGCCAAAATACTTCTCAACCATTTCTTTGGTTTTTGCCTCATCAAAATCCCCGGCAATTACCAGTGTGGCATTGTTGGGACCGTAGAACTTGTCGTAAAATTCCTTTACATCTTCTACAGTCGCATTTTGAAGATCTTCAAGCTCACCAATTACCTGCCAGCTGTACGGGTGACCATCAGGAAACAGGTTTTTGTCGATTACCCAACTGGTATGACCATAAGGATTGTTGTCAACGCGCTGACGTTTTTCGTTTTGAACTACTTCCTGCTGATTGGCAAAAGCAGATTCAGTAACTGTATTGATCAGGAAACCCATACGATCTGATTCTAACCAAAGAACGGTTTCCAGAGCATTGTTAGGTACAACTTCATAATAAATAGTACCATCTTGCCAGGTACCACCATTTAAAGTTCCACCAGCATCCTGAATGGTTTTGAAGAATTGATCCTGAGGTACGTTCTCAGATTCCTGAAACAACATATGCTCAAACAAGTGTGCAAAGCCGGTACGGCCTTTCTTTTCACGGTTTGAACCTACACCATATTGTATCGCAACAGATACAATTGGGTCACTTTTGTCCTGATGAAGGACCACATTTAAGCCGTTTTCCAGCTCATACTTTTCGTAATCGATTGATAGTTTGGCCTCTGCAACGTCACTGTCAGATTCTGCATTTTTATCGCAGGAAACGAAGGTCGCCACAAACATAGAAAGCATTAATGCTACCGGAGTCCATTTTGTTTTGATCATAAAGATTGAAATTAAATAGTGTTACAAATACGCATTTTGAATTGTTTATAAATGACGCATTTTAAAGCTAAAAGTTACAAAATTGCTAAGTATTTTATAATGAATAGTTAAAAACACTGAATAAAAATCAATCTCAACCTAAAATTTCCGGTAGCAGCAATGGATTATTTGATAATTGGAGAGGAATCCTGAGTATGAATACGATCGATGTCTTCCTGAGTTAATACTCTAAATGAAAATTTATAACCCTCATAAGTGGCTAAGCCGTAAAAAAGCAAATCAATAGGGCTGAAGGTTTCTGCCATAACCTCAGGCAAATAACTGTAGTCAAAGAATAGAAGTGCTTCAACTAGACTTACATCCATCTCGTTAGCAACAAACCCCATAATGCTTAAAATATTACCCAATACTACCGACAGCAGTGCAATACCGCCACCCCAATATCCAAAGATTTCAGTGATACCTTTTCCTACCAGTCTGATGGAATACCCAACCCCGGCACCAATGGCAATAGCCATATAACCAATCTGGAAACCGGTGAGAACACTAATGGTTCCCCAAAGAATTGCACCTACAAGACCAACAGTTGCTCCCATTGCAATTGCGGGAATCAAATTCTGTTCTTCTTTTAGCTTATTCATATCCTTTTCTGAAAGTTTTTGAACTAGCTGACTGCGGTCTAAGGCCTCTGGTTGTTCTACGATTCCCTGAACTTCGGTATCTTCATTAAAGTCGTCGCAAGTTCCTGTAAAGTCTGCCTTACGATCTGTCAAATTGCAAAGCATTCCGTTTTGTAAGTCCATTTTGCGATTGGTGCATTTTTTACAAAATGCTAATTGTGCATCACGTGTCATTTATATGATTTAGATAATTAATAATTCTTCATTTAATTAGCCTAACCAGCCATCTCTATCAAGGCTTCTATATTGTATAGCTTCGCTGATGTGGTGTCCGGCAATAGTTTCAGCAGCTTCCAGGTCGGCAATAGTTCGTGCTACTTTTAGTATTCGATCATAAGCGCGCGCTGAAAGATTGAGCTTTTCCATTGCATTTTTCAGCAAAGATTTTGAATGTTCGTCAAGGGCGCAGTATTTGCGAATCTGCTTTACGCTCATCTGGGCATTGTAGTGAATACTTTCACTTTCGCGAAAACGTTCCGTTTGCAGCTTACGTGCTTCGGTCACACGATTACGGATGTCAACGCTGCTTTCTGCCTTGCGTTCGTCTGAAAGTTTATCGAAAGGAACCGGAGTCACCTCTATATGAATATCAATTCGATCCAGAAGCGGACCACTTACTTTGCTTAAATAGCGCTGCATTTCTGCCGGAGTACTGGTTACAGGAGCCGAAGGATCATTAAAATAACCTCCGGGACTTGGGTTCATACTCGCAACCAGCATAAAACTACTGGGATAGGTAACAGTAAATTTGGCTCTGGAAATTGTTACTTCCCGATCTTCAAGTGGTTGGCGCATCACTTCGAGAACAGTACGTTTGAATTCGGGTAGTTCGTCTAGAAACAAAACCCCATTATGCGCAAGCGAAATCTCTCCCGGCTGTGGATAAGCCCCGCCTCCTACAAGTGCTACATCACTTATGGTATGATGCGGACTTCGGAAAGGACGATGCGCCATCAATCCCACGTGTTCACGCATTCTGCCAGATACGCTATGAATTTTTGTGGTTTCAAGTGCTTCGCGCAACGTCATCGGTGGTAAAATAGAAGGTAGTCTTTTTGCCAACATTGTCTTCCCAGCTCCAGGCGGACCAATCAAGATAATATTATGACCACCGGCTGCGGCGATTTCCATACAACGCTTTATAGACTCCTGCCCTTTTACGTCTGCGAAATCAAAATCTGGATGCTCCAATGCATTGAAGAATTCGCTTCGGGTGTCAACAATTGTTCGCTCTAAAGGAGTGTCTTTATCAAAATGATCAATCACCTGCGCGATAGAATCTATACCATAAACTTCCAGATCTTTTACAATTGCAGCTTCTTTTGCATTCTGGCTGGGTAATAAAAACTTTTTAAAACCTTCTTCCTGAGCTTTGATTGCAATAGGCAAAGCACCACGAATAGGCTGTAAACTCCCATCAAGCGAAAGTTCACCCATTATGATATATTCGTTTAGATTTTCGGCTTTAATTTGATCACTTGCCGCAAGAATCCCAACTGCCAACGTTAAATCATAGGCACTTCCCTCTTTACGCATATCTGCGGGAGCCATATTGAGTGTGATCTTTTTACCGGGAATTTTGTAACCGTTATTCTGAAGCGCAGCAGCAATGCGATAGTTACTTTCTTTAATCGCATTATCGGGAAGACCTACCAGATGATAGCCAATTCCCTTATCTATATTAACCTCAACGGTGATGGTGGTTGCCTCTACCCCAAATACTGCTGAGCCATACACTTTCGTAAGCATAATGATCAGTTAGTTTGCCTTTGGGTAGGGCCATCGGACTTTTTATTGTTGCGGAAATTAACTGAAAACTCTCAGATATAAAAGCAATTAGTAAGGATTGTTTAACAATATTTTTAGAAAACAGTATTAGGCTAGGCAACTAAGCGTTTTATAACAGCCCGCGCCCATTTACCGGCTGGTTTACCAAAACATTCAATTAAATCATCTACGCCAATAACACTTCCTTTTGCCAGGCGGCCCAATAAGGCTACTGGCTGATGCGTATTACCAGCCTTACTTATAATTCGACCATCTTCTAAAGTATGTAAACCCAATTTATAGTGAACCGCATTTACTTTATTGTCGTGGATTAGATTCTGAATCAGCGGACTACTAACTTTTAGAATTTGTGGAGGATCTATTACCGAATTGACCATCACTTCCACAGCTATAGCATTAGAGCTTTTCTGGAGCTCCCAACCCGATGGTATCAGTTCAATAACCGGATCGTTTACAAAATTTAAGTCTAAAATTTTGGCTTCAACAAGTGCAAGTAGTTGCTGAAGGCTTTCAACTGGCGGACCGTAAGAATAGCGTTTGCTGGCTTCAACGTACTTAACCACCTCAATCATTACCTCATCATCAAGATCAAGATGATTAAAATCATGAAAGAATACACCCAGCGCGTGACGCCAAACCTGTCCCAAACAATAATCAAGACTAACAACTTCATCTCCGCAAGCCATATCCAACAACTCATACATAACCTCAACAACTGGTTTGTCATAATCCAAAATCAAAGCGTGCTTACATTCGTTGGGCTCTTTAATCAGCTTTAAAGTCAATTCCTGCAATTCTTCCTCACTTAAATTATGTTTTCGCGCTTTTTCACCAAGTCTTATAAATACAGGAACCGTAAGGTTGGTAATCGCTTCCAGCAAAAAAGATGCATCCTTGTATTTCTGTGGGCTCTCTTTAACTTGCTGCATTTGGTTTTTAAACTGAAACATTTCATTTTCAGTAGGCTTAAACCAAAAATCGATTTTAGGTGTAAACGGTTTGGGTGCTGGTGGTAAACCATCCAGGGAAAATGCAACCAATTGATGTGGCGCTCTTGACGAAGTTTTATAAACCAATTTATTGGTACCTGATAAAGCTTCAAAAGTTCCACCAAAACCAAGTGTCAAAGCTCTAACCTGATCAACCATTGAAAGACCAAAACCACGCATAGCGACAGCCATTTCGGGTTTGATACGTTCCGTTTCTAAAGCCCCTACAGGATAGGGGTCTGTATACAATAGAAGATTGCTTTTTGCGGCGTGCTTTTCCCAGCTTTCTAATTGCTCTGATTCATATGTAGGTTGATGTCCAATTGTGAGTAACACTTCATCTGCAGTATATTCATTATTATTAGAATCGGTGATTCTGCATTTGCCATTAAGTATTTCAAGATCGATTATTCCTACTTTGCGTATTTCAAGCAATCTGTAAGCTTCGAGAACTTCGCTGATACTCGTAAATCGTGCATGAAGATAAGCTCCCAGCTTCGATCGCGGAGGGAAAAAATCGGGTGAGGATAGATCTTCAGAATCAAAATCTGCCCACGAATTATAGCTTTCAAATGCTGGAATTAAACAATCACCTAATTTTATTTCTGGTCTTTGAAGTAATCCTGATGATATATGCCTTTCGTGAATATTAGACAAATTGGTATCAACCTGTGCCGGAGACCAAACCTGTCCTGCCCCGAGAAAATCTGCGGGTTCAAACATCTGGATTTTTAAAGTGTTCTCGTGATATTGTGAACTCCACGCCAGACAAAGAGCTTCCAGAGCGGCAAGTCCTCTGGGCCCTGCTCCTACAATTGCAAGTCGTTTTTTTGTTTTACTCATAGATAAAAAAATCTATTTCAAAGCTGGGTTAGTTATTGCTAGCAAAGAATCTCAAAAATACAATACCCCTGAAAAGATGGGGCTTTGAGACTTATAAGCTTATCCTAAAAAGCAGAGTCTATTATATAACGTATATTTAATATTCGACAGGTTTACAAGTAGCCTGTATTTCTATTTTTACAGTTTAAAATGTTTTATGATTGAAAGACGTGAGTTTATTGGCGAAGTACTGGGTACCTTTATTCTTATAATTTTTGGACTTAGTGCCGGTGCAGTAGCTATATTATTTGACGGTTACCAAAGTATTATGCAAATCGCAATAGCCTGGGGAATTGCAGTGATGCTCGCTGTTTATCTTACACGCCATCTCTCTAATGCACATATAAATCCCGCTGTAACTCTGGCGATGGTCGTTAGCGGAAGAATGCCCATTAAAAAATTAATTCCCTATTGGATCGCTCAGTTGATCGGTGCATTTTTGGGCGGATTGACTTTATATATGCTCTTTAGTCCATCTATTGAAGCTTTTGAACAGGCCAATGAAATTGTACGTGGAAGTTATGACAGCATAACAACTGCAAAAATGTTTGGTGAGTTTTACCAAATGCCAAATAATACAGCAGTTGTAAGTTTACCGCTTGCTATCGCTTCAGAAGCTTTTGGGACGTTTCTCTTACTCTTATTTGTATTAGGTTTTACTGAAGATGCAAACGTAGGTAGACCACACAATTCAATGGCTCCTGTTTTTATTGGAATAGCTGTTACCATAATCATTTGCCTGATCGCTCCCTTAACCCAATGCGGGATTAACCCCGCGCGTGATTTTGGTCCGCGCCTTGTTGCGTGGATGATGGGATGGGGCGATGCCGCCTTTCCTGATAAGGTAGGTGGATTCTTTTGGGTGTATATATTAGGTCCTTGTATAGGAGCTGTTGTAGCAGCACTATTTTTCGACCGCATCGTTGCTCCCGCCTTAAAAAAAGACGGGGCCGAAACGATTTAGATTATAGAGCTTCAGTCTAATTTAAATACAAAAGACTCTAAAGGTTTTAGATCTACACGCATTTTACCGAGTCCATTTTCAACCTTGAGATTTCCTGTGGTCTTTCCGTAGAGCTGGTCGGTGACAGTATAATTACCCTTTTCCAGTCCCCAAACTTCTATAATATGCTGGGGAATTTGCAACTCAAATCCAAAAGTATCATTTGCATCAAAATTGCTTACAATGATTAGTTTATCGTTACCAGACCAACGCACAAAACTGTAAACCCGATCATTGTACCACTCGGTGTTCTGACGATTATGCCAGTGAATATCTGCATATTCGCCCATTATGGCCTCACTTTCAGTACTAAAATTCAACACGCGTTTGTAAAAATCACGCAATTCCAGTTCGGCGTCCGTAGATTGTCCTCCATCAAACTTCTTATCATTTACCCAGCGCACCACTGAAGGCACACTGCCATAATCAAAAATGGATGTGCGAGTAGGATCGCCAAAACCTAAATCTTCAACCGCAGGTTCTCCCAATTCCTGACCAAAATAAATCATTGTAGGCGATGTACTTATCAAGGTAGAAACTACCATTGCAGGCTTTCCTTTTATAGCACTACCTGCAAAATCTGGACTGGCAATACGCTGCTCATCGTGATTCTCAAGAAAATGAAGCATATTGATCTCAATATCTTTCTGATGATCGATTATTGGAGCAATATGATCGGTGCTTCCGTGCCCCTGCATTATATGCTTGATGGTGTCATAGAGTTCTACTTTGTCGTAGAGATAATCCATCTTTCCTTTAAAAATATAATCGCGGTAAAGCGAAGGGTTGTAAACTTCAGCCAATAAAAATGCATCGTTATTTTCAGTCTTTATGGCAGAATTCATATAGCTCCAAAATTCCACCGGAACCATTTCGGCCATATCAAAGCGAAAACCATCAACTCCTTTTGCAGTCCAGAAAAGCGCAATATCCCTAAACTGCTTCCAGGAAGCCGGCACTTCTTTATCACTCCAGAATGCAGCGTGTTTAGTATAATCCCAATGGCCACTATCTTCAGGCAATTCATCAAAATCCTTATGACCGTCAGGACTTATACCATAATTGATTTTTACCGTTTCATACCAGTCATTTTGATCGGGTTGTGCCGCACGCGAACCGTTGCCTGTCCATTTTGCAGGAGACTCCTTAAAACTTCCATTCGCTAGTCTGTTATCATCACCACCTAAAGGCTTGTACCCATTTTGCCATTGTGGAACTTTAAAATCCTCGCCCGGGATATAATAGAAATTATTGTCTTTAGAATATGCCACACTTGAATCATCCTTAGCACCAAAAGCAAAACTGCCTTCTGGTGTATTGAGACTCTCATACCTGCGGGCCACATGATTAGGAACAATATCAATTATCACCTTCATCCCCGCTTCGTGTGTACGTTTTATTAAAGCTTCAAATTCCTCCATACGATTTGCAGGATCTACAGCCATATCAGGGTCAACCTGATAGTAATCTTTTACAGCATACGGTGAGCCGGCGCGACCTTTAACTACATCGGGATCGTCATTTGATATTCCATATTTGGTGTAATCGGTGATCACTGCGTGATGGGGGATTCCTGTGTACCAGATATAGGTTGTACCCAACTCTTTGATAGCCCGTAAAGCTTCAGGCGTAAAGTCATTAAACTTACCTACTCCGTTTTCTTCAAGAGTTCCCCAGGCTTTGTTGGTTGTATTGGTATTTCCAAACAATCGGGTAAATACGTGATAAACAACTTCCTTTTGAGGCTTTGGTTTGGTATTCATAGTGGGTTTAGGTTCTGTAGGGATATCGGCTTCGTTTTGATTTTTACAACTGAAAAATACAGCAAATACAACCAGAATTAGAGATTTTTTCATCGGGTTTACTGCTTTAGATTGATAATCATTGGCGTTCTTGGTGATACCATAAGGTTTTCATCCATGGGTATCAACTTTCCACTGAAGAGTTCTACTCCTTCTTTTGCACCAGCTATACCTTCAGCAAAATGACTCAAATCCAGATTTTGTTCGTTCTTGCTTAAATTGATTACAATCATCACACGCTCCCCATTCTCATTATATCTAAAATAAACATACAGGTTATTTACCGGTATATACTGTAGTAGTTTTCCCGTATGTACAACAGGATTTACCTTCCGCCAATTAAACAGCTTTTTTGAAAACTCAAAATATTGTTCCTGCATAGCGTTGCGCCCCTTTTTACCGCTTCGCGGAATAAATGCATTAGTTGTATCAGTTGTCCAACCTCCCGGAAAATCCCGACGTATATCACCATCTCCTTTATCTTTATCTCCCTGCATCCCTATCTCACTTCCGTAATAAATTTGGGGAATCCCACGAGTGGTACATATAAGAGTCATTGCCAGTTTATAGGCATCGAATTCACCTTTGACCCGGGTATTGAAACGCTGTGTATCATGATTCTCTGCAAAAACAAGTAAATTATTGGGATTGGGATAGAAAAAGTCATTTACAAAATTCTGATAAACACGAGTCACACCCTGGTTCCACTGTTCTTCTTCTACAAATATTTTATCTAAAGCATTGTGAAGCGTAAAATCCATCACCGATGGTAAATAGGTATTATAGTCTTGGAGTGCTCCTACTTTACTGTCTTTTTGCCAATAGGCAATTTGTGCCGAATTGTGTAACCACACTTCCCCAACGATATTAAAATTGGGATATTCATCCATTATGGCTTTGGTCCATTTTGCAATGCCCTCTTTATGATTGTAGCTATACGTGTCAACTCTCAGTCCGTCAAGATCGGCATATTCTACCCACCAAATTGCGTTTTGAATAAGGTAATTAAGCACAAGTGGATTACTTTGGTTTAGATCAGGCATTGTGGGAACAAACCAACCCTCCTCATAGATTTTTTGATCTACCTGAGCCGCATAAGGATCAAATTGCGTAGTCATTCTATGATTGGTATTGGTAAAACTATCAAACTGATGAATCCAGTCTTTAGTTGGTAAATCCTGAATAATCCAATGCTGCAATCCCCAATGGTTAGTCACATAATCGTGAATGAGTTTCATTCCACGTTTGTGCAAATCTGCTGACAGCGCCTTGTACTCTTCATTGGAACCATATCTTGGGTCAATATTATACACATCACTTTGCGCATAGCCGTGATAAGAATAGGAGGGGTCGTTATCTTCACATAAAGGCGTACTCCAGATAGCTGTAACCCCTAGTTCTTCCAGATAATCGAGATTATTTCGAATACCCTGAATATCCCCACCGTGGCGACCACCTGATTTAGCGCGGTCTGATTTTTCAGTTACATCTGGGTGTGAATCATTTTTTGGATTACCGTTGGCAAACCGATCTGGCATCAGCAGATAAATAAGATCTGAATTATCAAAACCTTTTCGCAAAGCGGAATGTTCCCTACGCTCTTTAAAGCTATAAGGATATTTGATTGTTTTACTACCCTTCTTCTTAAACTCTAATTGATAGTCACCAGCCTTGACATCTGAGCTCGCAATTGTTATAAACTGGTAATTGGAATTTTCCGTTTTAGTAATATCTAGAATGCGCAATTCGTCTGAAGAAGTAACATCATACGAGGCGATATTCTTACCATAAATAAGCAATTGCAGACTGTCGCGCTGCATGCCTTCCCACCAGAAAGCAGGTTCAACACGTTCTATCTGAGCCTGAGCCATTACCGAAACTACTAAGAAAATCAACAAAGAAAAGTTTTTCATATACACTGTTTTACCCAAGTAGGGTTTGAGAATTAAAAAATCGAGTGTGAAATGAAAAAAGTGAAAGTAAATATAGAAATTAAACTACCTCAGGGCAAGCGCTTGAAGATTTCGTTAGTATAAATTTTCATTTTAAAGGGAAGTTGGGTTGTATTTTGACTTTTGGCTGTACCTAATAAATACCCTTCGATAAATATTTTAATTCAAATTGGTAGAGTCGCGTTCAACCAAAGAAGTCGTAATCACGGTTGTTTTAAAATTTTCATCGGTAACATTAGATTCCAGTCTTTCTATAAGCATACTTGCTGCTGCTTTGCCAATTTCAACCCCGTGCTGATCTACCGCGGTAATGCTGGGAGTAGCATATTTAAGCAACTTCCCGTCAGAAAAACCAATGATTGCCACATCATCAGGAATACGTTTGCCCTGTTCCTGTAGCAATTTCATTACGATTACTGCGTATATCTCATTTACATTTAATACAGCGTCAAATCCCCCGCAATTTACCAATTCCCGAATGCGTTCTTCAGCTTCATCTACGTGATTTATGGTAACGATTAGGTCATCATCTATTTCAATACCGTGATCTGCAAGGGCTTTTTTGTAGCCTTCCTTTCTAAGATAACCTACACTGATATGATCCTGAGTGGTAATCATTGCTATGCGCTTACAACCTTTTTCTATAAAATGACTGACAGCAGTATAAGCTCCACGCATATCATCTACAATAACTTTATCGCTTATAACCTTATCTGTTACCCGGTCTATCATAACTAAAGGCATTCCCTGATTTTCAACTTCAACCAGGTGTTTGTAATCTTCCTTAAGTTGGGTTTCCTTTGAAAGGGATATAATAAACCCGTCTACAATTCCACCCTGGGCAAACATTTCCATACTCAACACCTCTTTTTCAAAAGATTCATTAGACACACACACCAATACATTATAGCCACGGTGGGCAGCAATATCCTCAACACCCTTAAGTACTGTTGTAAAGAAATCGTGTGTAATCTCTGGGATTATAAGTGCGATATGCTTTGTGCGCTGGTTGAGTAAACTAACCGCTATATTATTGGGCTTGTAGTTATAGAGTTTTGCGAAGGCGTGAACTTTCTGTCTGGTATCCTCTCCTATTTCAGGATTGTTCTTAAGCGATTTTGAAACCGTTGATATAGAAACACCTAACTCTTTTGCAATGTCTTTTAAAGTAATTTTTCGTTTCATAATGAAAATAGGATGCACTAGCTGAATGCAATTTTTCTTAAAATATAGCCTATTTTATGGGATTATGAAATTTTAAAAACTTTTCAACACTCTAACGTTAGAGTTAGAACCTAAGGTGAAAAGTTATGCAATATTAACAACCTCATTTGCTAAATTCGCAATGTGAAGTGAAAAAAATGAGTAAACTAACACAAAAACACAGTTCAATTCAAACAATTTTATGAAAATTTTATTAAAAGGAGTATTGTTCTTCTTGCTGTTTTTGCCGATGATATCGATTGCGCAAAGCACAGTGAGTGGAACAGTAGTTGATGCTACCGGGCAAATGCCTATTCCCGGAGTAAATGTTCTCGTTGAAGGAACAACTAATGGTACTACCACAGACTTTGATGGTAAGTATACCCTTAACGGAGTAACAGATGGCGCGACACTTAGCTTTTCGTATTTGGGTTTTAGAACCCAAAACATTCCGATTACAGGACAAACGAATCTAGACGTGACACTTACTGAAGATGCGGCCGAACTTGACGCCGTTGTTGTTGTAGGTTACGGTACAACCACCAAAAAGGACCTTACAGGTTCTGTTTCTCTTTTAGGTGAAAAAGATTTCAATAAAGGAAACAACGTTACCGCAGAAAATCTTCTTAATGGTAGAGTTGCCGGTCTTACGATTAACACGGGTGGTTCTCCAGGTGCAGGTTCAGAGATTCGCATACGTGGTGGTGCATCTTTGAATGCATCAAACAATCCCCTTATTGTGATTGATGGTCTTCCTATAAATAATGTTGCTAATGGAGGTCGATCTGTACTTTCATCCATAAACCCGGCAGATATCGAATCCTTTTCGGTTTTAAAAGATGCATCTGCTGCTGCAATCTATGGTAACCGAGGTGCAAATGGGGTAATCATCATTACTACCAAAAAAGGAAAGCAAGGTTTAAAAGTAAATCTTGATAGCCAAACGAGCGTTGCTCGCCTTACTGATAAGATTGATATTTTCAACGCTTCAGATTACAGAAGTCTGATCAATGAGCGTTTCCCGGAACGTACTAATTTCTTAGGAACTGCCAATACCGACTGGCAGGATGCTATTTATCAGGATGCATTTTCATCACAACACAATCTATCTGTAAGTGGCAATCTAACTGAAAATTTACCAGCCCGCCTTTCAATTGGTCGTGCAGATCAGGAAGGTTTACGTAAGACTTCCTCTTTTGAACGTACCACTACTGCCCTATCGCTTAATCCACGTTTTTTTGACGGTACTTTAAAAATTGATTTTAATGCCAATATGAGCTGGGAGCGTAACCGTTTTGCTCCGGGAGTTGAAGGTGGTGCATTTCAATTTAACCCAACGCAGCCTATTTACGATCCTAATTCACGCTATGGAGGATATTATGAGTACACCGATGCTAATGGTATCGCTCTAGGTAATGTGCCTCGCAACCCGGTTGCACAATTGATGCAAACTCAGGATATCGCAAGCGTTCGCAGATATTATGGAAACTTCAAAGTAGATTATAAATTACCATTTTACGAACCTTTACGCGCCGTTGTAAACTTAGGTCTTGACAATAGCGAGTCTGATCGTTTTTACGAAATCGATCGAAATAGCGCATTAGGAACAAATGCTCTTGAAGGTGAGGAATTAGGTGTACGCTCAGATACCGATTATAAATCTTCAAACCGTTTGTTAGATGCGTACTTAGTACACACCAAAGCTTTTGGTGATTTTAATACCGAAGTGACTGCTGGTTACTCCTATCAGATCTTTGAAAATCAAAACTTTACTACAGGTAACGTGAGAGACCCTAATGCAGCTCCACCCGAACTTACTTTAGATCCGGATGTGGTTTTGTTAGCTTATTTCGCACGTGGGAATTTTAACTACAAGCAAAAATATTTCTTAAGTGCTTCTATACGTCGTGACGGGACTTCTCGTTTTGGAGAATCAGAACGATTTGGATATTTCCCAGCTGTTTCGGGTGCCTGGCAATTGTCTGATGAAGATTTCCTGAAAGATTCAAACACTTTAAGTCTCTTAAAAATTAGAGCAGGTTACGGTATTACTGGTCAGCAGGATATTGGATCAGCTTATGATTATTTAGCGCGTTATGGATTAGGAAATACTATTTCTCAATATCAGTTTGGAGATCAGTATTACAATATTGGTCAGCCATTCTACCGTAACGCTGGTATCAAATGGGAAGAAATTACCGAATACAACTTAGGTTTAGACTATGGTTTCTTTAATGGAAAGTTAAGCGGTTCGCTTGATTTCTTCCGTAAAGAATCAGACGATCTACTTTCTCAGGCTCCGGTTCCAGATGGTGTAAACTTCTCCAATCAGGGCTTCCAGAACATCGGTAAATTTACTACTCAGGGTATTGAATTTGTAGTTGACTACAATCTGGCATCTACAGACGATTTCAACTGGAATGTAAACTACAACCTTACCTATATTGATCGTGAGATTAACCGTCTTGCCTTTGGTCAGGATATTTTGGTTCAGGGAATTTCTGGAGGAACAGGGAATACTATCGCTGTTCACCGCGAAGGTTATGCGCCTTTCTCCTTCTTTACTTACCGACAATTATATGATACTGCAGGTAATCCTATCGAGGGGGCATACGTTGATGTAAATGGAGACGGAATTTTAAATGATGATGATAAATACATCTCGGGTAATGGCCGCGCCGATGTTACAATGGGCTTCCAGTCTTCGATGAATTATAAGAACTGGGATTTTAGCTTCAACCTGCGTGCCAGTTTTGGTAATGACATTTACAACAACGTAAATTCTGGCAGTGCTCAATATGCAAACGTATATAGAACTGTATTAAACAACGTTCCAACTCAAGTATTAGAATCAAATTTCCAAAATACTCCAGATGTTCTAGTATCTGATTATTACATTGAGAATGCAGATTTCCTAAGAATGGACAATCTCACCTTAGGTTACACTTTCGATGAAGATAAGATGGGGAAAGGAACTCTTAGACTATGGACAGGTGTTCAAAACGTATTTGTGATAACAGACTATTCAGGGATCGATCCTGAAATTACTAACAACGGTGTAGACAATACTATCTTCCCAAGAGGTCGCACTTTCTTATTTGGATTGAATTATGGATTTTAAACTAAAAAATATGCTCAAATTAAAAACATTCGCAGCTGCATTGCTTTTGGGTGGAGCACTAATTTCGTGCGAATCGGACTTAGACGTTACTCCGCAGGATGACGATGAGCTGCTGGCTGATGGTTTCTTTGAGACCGAAGGCGCCTATAAACAAGCTCTTGCCGGGGTATATGCAAACCTCAGTTTAACCAGTATCAATGATCCGGGTGGTTCTAACATCGCCGGTCTTGACGCCGGTACAGGACAATATATTCGTGGATTATTCAATCTTGAAAACCTGTCTACCGATGAGGTAATCTGGACGTATGAAAATGACCCGGGATTACGCGGTATGCAGCGTAACACATGGAGTTCAGACAACCCATTGATTCTTGGTGTATTTGCTCGTGCTTCTTATGAAATTGCACTATCAAATGAGTTCTTAAGACAAACCACTTCAGAAATGCTTAATAGCCGAGGAGTAAGTGGTGAACTGGCTTCAGAAATTGAAACCTATCGTGCAGAAGTTCGTGTGCTACGCGCATTAGCCAACTATCATTTGCTTGATTTATTTGGAAAAGCGCCAAATGTAACTGAAAATGATGCTGTTGGTTTTGATCAGGTAGGAGAAATAGCCGGTACCGAGCTTTATACTTATATAGTTACAGAATTAACTGAAGCTTTACCAAACCTTGTTGAAGCACGTCAAAATGAGTATGCACGTGTTGATAAGGGTGTGGCAAATATGCTTTTAGCAAAACTTTACCTCAATTCTGAAGTGTACACCGGTACACCCAGATATGCTGAGTGTATAAGTGTTTGTGAAACTTTAATCGGTAGTGGATATAGCCTTACTCCAGATTATCTGTACAACTTTATGGCAGATAACAATACCAATGGGGCTCAGAATGAAATTATCTTCCCGGTAGTTAATGACGGATCGAATACTCAAAATTACGGTGGTACAACGATAATTATTCAGGGAGAAGTAGGAGTTCCTGAAAACAATGGAGAAAGCCTTGGAGTAAATCCAGGTGGTTTTGGCGGACTGTTCCGTGTTAGACCGGAATTTGCACGTCTTTTTACTGAAAATCCACTATATATCAACGATGCCCGTAATACGTTAATTACTCAGGATCGTCCTATCGAGATTGATAACGTAGGGAATACTGCTGAAGGTTATTTGATTACTAAATTCTCAAACCGTACTTCAGATGGTGGTTTTGGAAGTGACCGTACATTCACAGATACCGATTATCCACTATTCCGCTATGCAGATGTATTGCTTATGTATGCTGAAGCGGTATTACGTGGCGGTGGCGGCTCTGAAAGTCTTGCTTTAGACTATGTAAACGACATTCGTGAGCGTGCTTTTGGAGATACTTCAGGAAATATTATTCAGTCTCAGCTTACACTAGACTTTTTATTAGATGAGCGTTCGCGCGAGCTATATTGGGAGAGTCACCGCAGACAAGACCTTATCCGTTTTGGTGTTTATACCGGCAGTGATTATTTATGGTCTTACAAAGGCGGTCCACAATCTGGTACTTCAATTCCTGATTACAGAAAACTTTTCCCGGTGCCTAACCAAAGTTTGTCTTCAAATTCAAACCTTACCCAAAACACTGGTTACTAGAACACGAAAATTGTAAACTATGATAACACTATTAAAACGAAGTCTGTTTTTACTTACCGTGGTGCTTCTGGCAGCCTGTAGTTAGGAGGACGAAAAATTAACCGTAGCTTCTGAAGAAGCTCCTTTGGTAGCTAATCTAGATATCGATCGGGTGGCATTAGACCAATCAAATCCAGGTAACCCTGCTGTAACCATAAGCTGGTCTGAAGCTGTGTATTCTATGCCAACTCCTATAGAGTATATCGTACAGTTTTCAAATTCAGAAAGCTTTGAAACTCCTGTTGATGCAACCACAACTTCTATGACTGAAGTTACGCTTTCCATGAGTGCCGTGAATAATACTGCAAATGCTCTGGGTTTTGTTCCCTTTGATTGGCAACAGGCGTATGTACGAGTTCGTGCATCGATAGGTACTCAGGATTCTGAAGTGGTCTATTCTGAACCTATCGGGATTATGTTATATCCTTATTTCTCTTATCCTTATGAAGATTATTATTTGGTAGGTGCAGCAACAGCACCAGGATGGAATAATGACAACAACAATCCTGTTCTTTTCAGAGATGCGTTTAATGAAGACATTTACCGTTATACTGGAAAATTTAATCAGGATTTCTTTAAAATTCTGGATGAGCGCGGAGCCTGGGCACCTCAGTATGGTGTTGAAGGTGATAATTTAAAATTACGTGCCACAGAAGATGAGCCAGATCCACCGTCAATAGAATCAACTGTAGCAGGCTATCGCACGTTCTCTATAAATCTTGCAAACAACACGTATTCGTTTGAAGAAGTAGAAACGGTTCCAGATGCATTCAGTTCAGTAACTGTGACAGGAAATGCAGGCGGTGAGGTAAGTCTTACTCCTATGTCATTTGATCCTCACATCTGGTATGTGCGTTCAACACCTCTTGAAACTGGTTCTATTACCTTTTCTGCTAACGGAATGAATTATGGAGCTGAAACTGAATTTTCAGGTGTTGCAGAAGTTGACGGCGGAGCTATTCCGGTACCGGTAAAAGACGATTACGAGATCTGGTTTAATGACATTACCGGAGAATACGTGATGATTCCTCTTAACTTTTCTAAATAAGAAGTATGAAAACAGTTTTAAAATATAGCTTTCTGTTCGCATTTGTTATTAGCGCGCTGATAAGTTGCGATAACACGGAAGATCTGGTTCTCACTGAGCCCGAAAGCACTTTTGATGTCAATTCTACCAATTTTTCAAATTTGGTATTGAATGCATCTTTCCCTGAAAATCCAGCCTTTACCATTAGCTGGAATACTGCGGAAAATGCAGGTGGGACCTATAATGTAGTAATGGCTACAGATGCTGAATTTACCAATGAAGTAAGTCTTGGTACAACTGATAAAAGCAGTTTTACAATTAGCGTTGCAGAATTAAACCAGTTGTTGCTTGATTCAGGTTTAGAACCTTATAAGTCAACACCAGTTTATGTACGTATCAATAATGGCAGTACTACAACTTCTACCCTTACCTATAATATCACACCTTATGCAGTAGATGCACCTGTAATTACAAGTCCAGATGCTGATGAGCTTGTTGTATTAGATAGTGAAAATCCAGATGCACAGGCCTTAAGTTTTATGTGGACCGATTTTTCTCGCGAAGGAACTGAAGTTTCTGTGGTTTATGAATTGCAAATCGCAGCTGCAGGAACTGATTTTGATCCTGCTTTAGTTGTAGGCGAAGTTACCAATGGTGGTGAGTATAACGTATCAAACTCGCAACTAAATAATTTTGCACTGACTTTAGGTGCTGAAGAAGCCGCAGATTTTGAACTTGAAACTCGTATCGTAGCAACAATCACCAGCGATACCGGCGAGAATGTTCGTACTTCAGAATCAGTTCCATTTACTGTAACTACCTATAGCACAGCTGTAACGGACTTGTTTTTAGTTGGTGCTGCTACTGCACCGGGTTGGGATAATAATAACAATAACCCTGCTCTCGTGCGTCTTCCTGATAATAAAAACGCCTACAGCTATACAGGTATGTTTAATGCAGATGCCTTTAAGATGTTGGAAGTTCGTGGACAATGGCAACCACAATGGGGACTTAAAGACGGAAGTTTTGTAAGCAGCGAAACGCTGGGTTATGATCCTGATGTTTTGAGCGTGTCAACTGCAGGTTACTATACTGTAGATGTAAATACTAAAACCGGTGCATACAGCATCACACAATACGACGCTAGTGCTGCAACCACCTATAGTGCTATGGGTCTTATCGGTTCTGGGAGAACAGGTAATGGCGACGGCTGGGGCGGTGATGACACCGATTTTACCAAGTCATCTTTCGATTCACACCTATGGTATCTTAACAATGTTACTTTATTTGATGGCGAAGTGAAAATTAGAGCCAACAATGCCTGGGATGTAAGCTGGGGAGCAAGTACTCCAATTAGTGGTTTTGCTACTTCTAATAATGGACCTAATATTCCGGTTTCTCCAGGTACTTATGATATTTGGTTTAATGACCTTACAGGAGGATATATTTTTATCTCCAAAAACTAATATCCTAAAGATAAAAGGCCGTGAATTCACGGCCTTTTTTTATCTAAAAACTAATCTATGAAAACAAAAATACTTTTATTCTTTCTTGGATGCATCCCGCTTTTGCTTTCTGCTCAGAGCGTAAGCATAAGTCCAGATCCTTTTTCTGAAACGGAAGAAATTACCATCACGGCCACAAATATTCCGTGGTCTGGCGATGTGTATCTCTGGGCCTGGCATTACGATTCAACCGATACTCAAATAAACAATCCGGATGCGATTGGCACTAATTTTAATAATTCACCTGCTTCCGCCCAATTTACAAATAATGGCGACGGAACTTTCACTTACAAGCTTACACCTACAGAATTCTTCAATAATACCGGAATAACCCGTATTGGTTATTTGGTTAAAAATCAGAATGGCTCACAACAAAGTGGTGACATTTTTAAAGCTGTAGGTGCATTCAGTGTGAATCTTACTTCACCTACATCAACCAGCACCAGCATAGAAGGTGGTAATGCCTTTACTATTTCTGCAACTTCTGGATTAACAGCAGATTATAAACTTTTGGCTAATGGGAATCAGATACATTCTCAGAATGCCACGACTTCTTACAACTTTACAACAAATCCTAATATCAATACAGATTACCGCTTGGAAGTCACTCAGACAGGTACTTCTAATCTTGTGATACGCAGTTTTAGAACATTGGTTAAGCCTACTCCTACTGCTGCAGCGCTTCCTGCCGGACTTAAAGATGGATTCAATTTTGCCCCTTCAAATCCTGATGAGGCAACTTTGGTATTTTATGCTCCCGGTAAAGAATTTGTTCACGTTAAAGGAAACTTTAACGGAAACAACTGGACTTTGGATGACACCTATCTTATGAATTATGATGCTACGGCAGACAGGCACTGGCTCAAAATTAATTTTGACTCCACTACCCCCCAGGATTTATTGTATCAATATGTGGTAGAATATGACATCAGCGTTGCCGATCCTTATTCCACACTGATTTTAGATGAATATGATGATCAGTATATTGAAAATTCAGTATTTCCTAACATTCCAGATTATCCTGCGGGTAAAACATCCTATGCTGTTTCTTATGTGGAACGTGACGAGACTGCCTATGAATGGCAGGTTAGCGATTTTGCTCCTGTGAAACGAGAAGATCTGGTAATTTATGAGTTGCACTTACGTGATTTTGATGATGCTCATAGCTATCAAAGTTTGATTGACCGTCTCGACTATCTGGAAGATTTAGGTATTAATGCAATTGAGCTAATGCCCGTTCAGGAATTTGATGGCAATAACAGTTGGGGGTACAACCCTGCATTTCATATGGCATTAGATAAGTATTATGGTACACGTAATGCTCTAAAAAGCCTTGTAGATGCTGCACACGCAAAGGGTATTGCTGTGTTACTTGATGTGGTGTACAACCACGCAACAGGTCAGAACCCCTATTACCGAATGTATAACACCAGCAATGGTGGTACAGGTGGTCAACCCAGTGCAGACAGTCCATTTTTCAACCAGACTGCTACACATTCTTATAGTGTATTTAATGATTTCAATCACAGCAAAGAGGCTACAAGAAGTTATGTAAAACGCACGGCTCAATATTGGATTGATGAATTTAAGATAGATGGTTACCGTTGGGATTTAACCAAAGGCTTTACACAAAATTGTACTGATGCCGATCAAGGTTGTACTAATGCCTATCAGCAGGACCGAGTTGACGTTTTAAAAACCTATGCCGATTATCAATGGGAGAAAGATGAAGATTTCATCATCATATTTGAGCATTTAGGCGGTATTACAGAAGAAAAACAATGGGCAGATTATAGGCTATCTGAAGGTAAAGGGATTATGCTCTGGAATATTCAGAACAATCCCTATAATCAATCTACAATGGGCTACGCCGAAAACTCCAATATTAACGGCACATCTTACAAACAAAAAGGCTTTGACAATCCTGCAGCGGTGTCGTATATGGAGAGTCACGATGAAGAACGCCTGATGTTTAAAAATTTAGCATATGGTAATAATTCGGGCAGTTATAATGTAAAAGACCTGAATACAGCTTTAAAAAGGATGGAAGCTGCAGGTGTGGTATTTTTTACTGTCCCGGGGCCTAAGATGATTTGGCAGTTTGGAGAGCTGGGATATGATGTAAGCATTTTTACCTGCGAAGATGGGAGCAATCCGGGTGATGAAAGTTGCAAATTAAGTCCAAAACCAGATGGCTGGGATTATCTGAACAATGCACAGCGACTAAGCTTGTATGAAAGCTGGCAGCGTATGATATTAATGAAAAAGCGATTTGTGGTATTTGAAACTTCAGATTTTAGCATTTCAGATAACCAATCAAACCTTACTAAGCAGGTACATCTGAGCACTACCTATGCCAGTGCAGATGAACCTAATTATATTGTTGTTCTGGCTAATCTAAATGTTACTGCTCAAACCTTAACACCCAATTTTCAGGAGACCGGAACATGGTATGATTTAATGACCAATGCGGAATATGAAGTAACAAACACAACTGCACCTATTACCCTACAACCTGGTGAGTATCGTATTTATGCTAATAAGACAGCAAACTTAAGTGCTGAAGAAGTTGATGAAGCTAATGACCTTATGCTATATCCAAATCCAACCCGTGATAGTTTTCAAATATCTGAAGAAGTAGATCGGGTACGCGTTTACACTATTCAAGGTGCGTTAATTAAAGATGTGACATTTGAACCCGGAGAGTTGCAGCAGGTAGATGTAAGCAATTTTCAAACGGGAATTTATCTTGTTAAAATGGAACGCAGTGGACTATTTACTATTAGAAAATTACAAGTAGACTAAAAATTAATCGATTTAGTTCTTGAAATTAGTCATTAAAAAGGGGGAATTTCCCCCTTTTCTCATCTGGGCCTATTAGCTACTTTTACCTTGTATTAATAACATAATTAATGCTATTTCGAATCTAACTAATAGGGGAGTTAGATTTAAAATATTAATGATTTAGGGGTGAAAGGCACTTTGCGAAAGCAAGGTGTTTTTCTTTTTTAGACATCTCGTAAAATAAAGGGTAAATCGATTAAAAAATTATGCACTTAACTAGTATTGGGAGGTTTACATATAAATCCCTAAAAATTAATCGATTTAGTATAATTTAATCTAAAATAGTGGCGAGTTATTTAATATCTTTACTTCGTCATTGACAATTTAGGGGTGAAAGGCACTTTGCGAAAGCAAGGTGTTTTTCTTTTTTATACCCATTCGTAATTCTAATTTTCTTTACGTTTTTCCAGACTCTTTTGATCTGATGATTGCCTGAAATCCAGATTAAAACGATCTCTTCTAATTAAAATACGACTTCTGAAGAGGAAGAAAAGAATATATCCCAACCAACTGAATATGGCTACCAGAGCTACCCAAAAAATCAATTCCTGAAAGGATTTAAATTTCCTGTATCGCAATTCTAGGAGAACGAGGGCTACGAAGAGTATTCGAATATAAATCAAGCCTATTCCGTTTTAGGAGCTCTTGAAGTGATGTAAGCAGTAACCAGGTCTTCAAGTACAGAAAGTGGGACAGCCCCGTTTTCTAAGACAACTTCATGAAATTCCCTGATATCAAAGTCTTCTCCAAGCTGAGTTTCAGCTTTTGCACGTAATTCAACCAGTTTATTCATTCCGACTTTATAGGCTGTAGCCTGACCGGGCATTACAATATGTCGCTCCACCATTTTAATGCAATCGCTTTCAGCATTGGGCGTATTTTCCTTGTAATAAGCAATACCTTCTTCTCTAGTCCATTTCTTGTCATGAATACCGGTATCAACTACCAGACGACACGCACGCCAAAGCTCCATAGCAAGCCTTCCGAAATCGGCATAAGGGTCATCATACATCCCCATTTCATTTGGAATGAGTTCGCAATACAATCCCCATCCTTCAACATATGCTGTATAACCACTAAACTTTCTAAACTTTGGCAAACTATCTAGCTCCTGAGCAATAGCAAGCTGCATATGATGCCCGGGGATCCCCTCGTGGTATGCTAAAGCCTGCATTTGGTATTTTGGCATTGCCTTGATATCATATAGATTCGCATAATAAATCCCGGGACGGGAACCATCTGGAGCAGGCGAATTATAAAATGCTTTACCCGCACTTTTCTCTCTAAAAGCCTCTACTCTTTTAACTACAATATCAGCTTCAGGCTTGGTGATGAATAATTCGTCAAGTCGGCCACGCATTTGATCAATGATGGCTTTAGCTTTATTTAAATACGCTTCTCTACCAGCGTCGGTATCTTCATAATAAAAGCGATCGTCGTTTCTCATAAATTCAAAAAACTCCTGCAGTGTACCCTCAAAACCGGTTTCTTGCATAATAGCTTTCATCTCCCCGTGTATGCGGGCCACTTCGCTTAGCCCCAACTCGTGAATATCCTGAGCGGTCATTGAAGTAGTGGTAGCTTTATTTAATGCAATCTGATAATACTTATCTCCTCTTGGAAACTTCCATACGCCATCATCTGTTGTGGCGCGTTGCTTTTGATTTTCTACAAAAGCAATTAATTCTAAATATGCAGGCTGTAAACTATCGAGTAGTGCTTTCGATGCTTCCTGCATCAAACGGTCTTTTTCTTTAGGCTCTAATTTCAGCTTATCTACTTTAGACTCAAAATCGGCTAACAAGGGCATTTGCTCAGAAGACTTTTCAAAAGGTCTGCCTTTCAATAAATTATTGCTCGACTCTAAAACGTGATCCAAAACAAATTTTGGAGCAATAATCAGGTTGCTTTCGCGAATGCTTAATTGATTGCGAAGTTCAGCAAAGAGTGGCTTTACATTTTTAATTCGGCTTATATAAGCTTCAGCATCTGCGATGCTGTCTATTCGGTGTTTATTAATTAAAAATGCAGGCACTTCTGCGTGTAAACCGTGCATTTGATTAACGGGATAATTGTAGAATCGATACTCGTACTCTTCTACAATTTGCTCCATTTGCTTTTTATAGAGCGTATAACTTAAAGCTGTAACAGAATTCAAAGTCTCAACATCTACTTCATTTTCAAGATATTTGAGTCGGTCTTTTGCTCTGTCTAACCTTTTACTAGTCTGATTGGAAGATATATCATCCCATTTACCATAATTGGTTTTCAATCCTAAATTGGTTTGCCACTGTGGAGATTGAGCAACATCCTCCTCAAACTGCTCATCAAACCATGCATTCAATTTCAAACTGTTTTGAGCAATGGTTTCAGGTGAGTTGTCATTAACCTCAGCGTCTTTACAGGACAAAAAAATGAATAGAAAACCAACTAATATGTAAACGAGATTATGCTTCATCTTAAGATTTTAATACACTAAACTGCAATTCTGAATCTCCAAAAACGGTATGTGTTTCTTTGCTGAAATCTTTTGCATCAGCTTTATAAATATTGGGCACATACTGTTGCGGATTGCGATCAATAAGCGGAAACCAGGTACTTTGTATCTGTATTTGCAGCTTATGACCTTTTAAGAACGTGTGATTTACACCCTGTAGTGTAAGAGTTACCGGCGTTTTTTGATTTGCCTCAAAAGGTTTGGGATCGCTGAAGCTATCGCGGAAACGACCACGCATCACTTCACTACGCACCATCATATGATAGTTACCCATTTTTAAATACTTCTGCGTTTCTTCAAAATCAGGAGCATCTGGTGGATACACATCAATCACTTTTACTACCCAGTCTGCCGATGTTCCTGTGGTAGCAACCTGAAGTTTAGCTAAAATTTCGCCGCTTAACGTCATATCTTCAGTAAGCACTGGTGTTTCATATACCAACACATCGGGTCTGCGAGCAGCAAAGCGCTGATCGTCGGTCATATACTTACGCGGCGTAAATACCATTTTAATATCTTCTGAATACGGAACCGGTTTAGCAGGATCGCTTACAAATGAATTGGCATATCCTGGATTTGCAGCAGTTGTCAATTTTTGGTCCTCGCCTAAAAACAAACTTACCTTCTCTGATGCTGCAGGAGGCCAGGCTGTATATTGATCCCAGTTGTTTGCACCACTATCATATACCGATGCTTCCGGTAAAGAAGGAGCTCCTTCCCCACCCTCTTTAAGGAAGTGGTTAAAGAATACCGTTTCTTTATTCTTTTGGAAATCATCAGAAATTCCATCTCCAAAATACACATTACCTATAGCCTGGCGCTCGCTGGTACGTGACCAATCTCCATGACTCCACGGGCCAAAAACCATAATATTGTAATTGTCACTGGTTTCTTCAATCCTTCTATACGTATTGAATGGACCGTATAAATCTTCTGCATCAAATAAACCTCCCACAACCATAACCGCTGGCTTGATATCTGTTAAATGTTGAATGATTCCGCGGCTTCTCCAGAATTCGTCATAATTAGGATGATCTTTAATTTGCTGCCAGAATACATTGTCTTCCTTATAATATTCATCGAGATTAGTAAGCGGACCGGCATCTAAGAAAAACTGATATTGATCTTCTGAAGGCAATTCTGGAAAGCTATACCAGGGCTCCGTTACCGGTTCTGTTTTTTCATAACCAAAAAGTGAAATCGCACGCCAGTAGCTTTCTAAAAATGCTCCGTTGTGGTGAAAATCATCAAAAAAGAAATCCCCAATACACGCCTGTGGTGAAACTGCCTTTAGTGCAGGGTGTCTACTAAGCAAAGAATACGTGGCATAAAAACCGGGATATGAAATACCCCAGGTTCCTACATTTCCATTGTTATTTTCAACATTATTTACCAGCCACTCGATCGTATCGTATGTATCACTAGCTTCATCAACCTGATCTCCGGTTTTGTTAGGAATGAATGCACGCATATTATCATAAACTCCTTCACTATTCCAACGGCCACGCACATCTTGATGTACAAAGATATTTCCCTCTTCAACCAGATATTTGTTAGGTCCTATTCTGCCTTTAAATTTATCTTCTCCATAAGGCGCACAACTGTAAGGCGTACGCATCATCAGAATAGGATATTCTTGAGACTTATCTTTTGGCGAATAGATGGTTGTGTGTAACAAAATCCCATCCCGCATTTTAATCTTGACCTCTTTTTTGTCGTAATGTTCTTCTACAAACTCAGTGGTTTGCGCAAACGTGTAGGCCGAAAAAAGCAACACGCAAAGGGTCAAAATAAATCGCATTTGTTTCATGATTCAGTATTAAATTAATTGGTATATGCTGTTATGCCTTCTTCTAACCAGGCTTCAAATTTTTCTACATCTGGAGTATAACCTACGGGAGTGTTGAGTTCTGTTTCCGTATCGGGATTCAGTAACACATAATACGGTTGAGCATTGATCTGATACTTTTTGATTTGGAAATCACTCCATTTTGCTCCGACAGTTTGTATGCGTTTTCCGGTAGTCTCACTTACATACTGCTCATTTTCCGGTAATTTTTCCTGTAAATCTACAAAGAGGGAAATGAGTACCACATCATTCTGTAATTTGCCAAGAACCTCTGGCTCTCCCCAAACGCGCTCTTCCATCTTACGACAGTTTACGCAGGCTTTACCTGTAAAGTCAAGTAAAACTGGTTTATTTTCCGCTTTCGCGTAAGCTAAACCCGCATCATAATCTGTAAAACTTACTAATTGGTAAGGACCAAGCTCTGCTTTTTCAGGTAATTCCCCATCAGCAACTCCATTTCCTCCACGAGTATAACCCACACCATAAGGCGATTCACTATAATTCATCGGTGGTGGAAAACCACTTATAAGTTTTAATGGTGCTCCCCAAAGACCGGGAATCAAATAAATTGTAAAGGTGAGCGTCAACAAACCAAGTAACAATCTACCTGTAGATATATGAGGTAATGGTGAATCGTGAGCTGTAGTTAGTTTACCAAATAAATACAAACTAAGTCCCAATCCAATTGCAATCCAGATCGCTAGAAATACTTCACGTTCTAAGAGGTGCGCTTGCAGAACCAAATCTGCATTCGATAAAAATTTAAATGCCAGCGCCAGCTCAACAAAGCCTAAAACTACCTTAACCGAATTGAGCCACCCGCCCGACTTGGGAAGGGAATTCATCAAGCCCGGAAAAAGTGCAAACAATGCAAAAGGAATTGCAATAGCTAGTGAAAAGCCCAACATTCCCATTATTGGAGCGAGACCGCCCTCTGCCGCTGCCTGTACTAACAAAGTTCCTACAATAGGTCCTGTACAGCTAAACGAAACGATTGCCAAAGCAAGTGCCATAAAGAAAATACCGATGATACCACCACGATCTGCTTTACGATCAACAGCATTGGCCCATGAATTTGGCAGCATAATTTCGAAAGCTCCAAAAAAGGAAATGGCAAATACAACCAGTAAGACAAAAAATACGAGGTTAAACCACACATTGGTTGCCAGAGCGTTTAATGCGTCTGCGCCAAAAATTGCAGTCACCAGCGAACCGAGTAATACGTAAATAACAACAATGAAAATTCCGTATAAAATGGCATTACGACGCCCGGCAGCCAGGTTTTTACTTTGCTTGGTAAAGAAACTTACCGTCATCGGAATCATTGGGAATACACAGGGCGTTAGCAATGCAACAAATCCCGAAAGAAAAGCAACAAAAAACAGCGTCCAGAGATCTTTTTTCTCTTCCTGCTTTACAACCTCTTTAACCGGCTTAATTTCTTCAACTTTTTCCAGTTTTTCTCCATAAGACTGAAAGGCATTAAAATCTGAAACTATGCTTCCCTCCTGTTTCTTCAGGTCAAAAACAATATATTTTTCTTCATTGATACAAACCTCTTTACATACCTGATAGGTAAGAATAACTTTGACGTATTCGGTATTCTCATTTTTGAGTGTCACGATCTGAGTAATTGTAGCTGTATTGGAAAAGAACGTTTCATCGACTTCAAAAATATCACTGTAAACTACTTCGGTTTCACTTTCTTTGGCTGGTCCATCTAATGTAAAATCCTCATCAACTTTTAGAAACTCAAGTGCTAGTGGAATAGGTCCGGCGGGATCGGTAAACTGAGAATAAATATGCCACTCAGGTTCTATCTGAGCCTCAAGTATCAACTGAAAATGTGTGGCATCCTGTTGTTCTACTTTAGCCTCCCAGGTTGCAGGATTCTGAGCTCCTGTATCAGATCCAAAAATCTGCGCCTGTAATCCCAGACTGCAAAGAACTAAAACAAGAAAGGTGAATTTTTTAATCATAATGTGCACTTAACTTTACAAATTGAGTGGTTGACGGGCTTACCTTAAAACGCTCATCACTACGCACTCCAACGACCCAAATAATCTCGGAATCTGAACAAACCACCCAGGCTGCTTCTTTATCAACAGCTGAATATTTTAAGTCTTTAAATAACTTACTAAGCTTTTTCTTTTTACCATTCATTCCAAAAGGAGCAAAAGTGTCTCCTTCCTCCCATTTGCGAATGTGCAGTGGATATTGCAAAAGCCCCTTATCAAAAATAGCTTCGTTTGCTTCACAAGCTTCAAATTGATTGAGATTTTGCTGTTTCAATAGTAAGCCAGGCAAAGTCAGATCTTGAGAATTTTCATCCAAAAAATAATCTGCCAGAATTTCTAATTTCTGCCTCGTTAAAATCAACTTTTCCCGATCTTTTATAAGTCGAAAATCGGTGCTGCTCACATATTTGCCAGACTGAGCGTCGATCAAATCATAAATATCATCCCAGGCTGTGAAACCAAAACCTTTTAGCAATTGATACAAAACAGCTTTCGTATGTGGAATTTTCTGCAATTCAACAATGCTTAGTTCGTATCCACTAAACGTTTCGGTTACAATTTTTGAGTACAACAAAGCCGTATAATCTTCCAGCAAATCACGAGATTCCTGCAAATGTTCAACACTTTTTTGAAATCCATTCAAAAACCGGTCGCTTGCCTCAACCAGAGCCGGGATAGCGTGATGTCTTAAATGATTTCGTAAATAGTTATCGGTCTCGTTACTGCTATCTTCTCGCCAGGAAATTTCCTGTTCTTCAGCATAAGTACGTATTTGCTCTCGCGAAATGTTTAAAAGTGGTCGTACAATTTGCTTATTCTTTACAGGAATTCCTGTGAGACCGTCCAAACCGGTACCACGACCTAAATTTATGAGGAAGGTTTCCAAATCATCCTGTGCGTGATGAGCTGTTACCAGATACTCAAATGCATTCTTTTCACACACTTCTTCAAACCAGGCATAACGCAAGTCACGCGCCGCCATTTGTATTGAAACTTTCTGATCTACTGCATAAGCTTTAGTATCAAACTCCTGAATAAAGATTTTTCTACCCAACTGAACTGCCAGTTCAGAAACAAAAACTGCATCCGCATCACTTTCAAGTCCGCGAAGTTTAAAATTGCAATGTGCAATGGCAAAATCAAGACCTGCTTCGTGACATAAATGGGTTAGCACCATACTATCTATACCACCACTCACTGCAAGCAAAATGGGATTTTGCTTTAAAAACGAAAATGAAGAATCCAGAAGCGTTGCAAAAGCTTTTTTCATGGTTCGCAATATACAATTTTAGGGCGGTGCAGGCTTTATTTAGTCACTCCTATTTATGCTCTCTAAAACTAAAATGCTATTTTTAAGTTTGTAACTCAGGTTACCGCAAAAGCGATGGTCACCCATTACTTTTACAGCCTAAAATCCTAAACATTGAAACGGTACTTCCCCATTCTTAATTGGCTGCCCCGCTACAAACGCACCTATCTTTCAGGTGATATTTCTGCAGGTTTAACTGTTGGTATTATGCTAATCCCTCAAGGAATGGCTTACGCCATGATCGCAGGGCTACCACCAGTTTATGGTCTTTATGCTGCGCTTATTCCTCAGCTGATTTATGCAATTATGGGAACTTCTCGCCAAATTGCGATTGGTCCTGTTGCAATGGATTCCTTACTTATAGCTTCAGGGTTGGGAGCACTATCCATCTCTGGTATTGAAAATTATATCGCAATGGCGATCTTTTTATCGCTTTTTATAGGTACGATTCAGGTTTTGCTTGGTTTTTTAAAAATGGGGTTTCTGGTAAATTTTCTTTCCCGACCTGTTATAAGCGGATTTACCTCAGCAGCAGCATTAATCATAGGTATCAGCCAACTCAAACATTTATTGGGAATATCTATCAGCAGTAACAGAACCCTACCAATTCTCAAACAAACCTTTAGTCAGCTAAATGAAATTAACCCTATTGCAGTTGCTGTAGGACTTAGCGGAATTGGACTGATGCTACTCTTGAAACGAATTCACAGCCAGATTCCTACTGCAATCGTTGTGGTTATTCTGGGAATTGCCCTTGCCTATTTTACTCCCATAACAGATTACGGCTTGTTACTCGTAGGTAAAATTCCAGAAGGATTACCGGGATTCGCCATTCCTGAAATTCCCTGGTCGCAAATGGGTCAACTCTTTACGCTAGCCCTTGCGATGGCGTTAATTGCTTTTATGGAAGTGGTTTCTATAGGTAAAGCTCTCGAGGAAAAAGTAAAAACCTCAACAATGTCACCCAATCAGGAGCTAATTGCTTTGGGTACCGGAAATATTGTGGGTTCATTTTTTCAGTGTTATCCTACTACAGCAGGTTTTAGCCGTACAGCCGTGAACTTTCAGGCGGGTGCAAATACAGGTGTGGCAGCAATTATAAGTGCAGTACTCGTAGGGCTTACCCTACTTTTTCTGACACCGGTATTTTACTATTTGCCTAATGCTATACTAGCATCAATTATAATGCTGGCAATTACCAGTCTTATTGACTTGAAATACCCGAAAGAGCTGTATAAAAATCAAAAAGATGAATTTGCGCTACTTATCGTTACCTTTTTAATAACCTTATTTGTTGGTATACAGGAAGGCATTATTCTGGGTGTGCTGTTCTCTTTATTGCTGATGGTTTATCGTACTTCAAAACCGCATATGGCAGTATTAGGGCAAATAAAAGACACGACCTATTTTAAAAATATCAACCGTTTTGCTCACGATATTATTGAGCGTAAAGAAATATTGGTTGTGCGTTTTGATGCGCAGTTATTTTTTGGAAATAAAGACTTTTTCTATACCGAACTGAACAAATACATAATGAGTAAAGGTCCGCAATTGAAAACCGTTATCATTAATGCGGAAGCAATAAATTATATTGACAGCAGTGCGATTTATCTGTTGAAACACTTGATACTGGAGCTTCGTGAAAAAGATATTCAGTTGATGATTGCTGCTGCAACCGGGCCAACTCGTGACATCTTGTTCAAGACAGGCACTACTGAATTATTAGGACCCGAAAATCTGTTTGTTCGCGTTGTTGAGGCTGTTGAATTTATTGATGGAATTCACCCACGTACGGCTATAGAAGACCGCGTATCCCGACAATCCTTTTAATAATCAGAAGAGATTGAATTAGCCCAAACTTTTAATTGAATCGATAGGTGCCCGCCACCATTATAAAGCGATGCGGTTTATTTCCTTTGATTTCACCTTCGGTATAATTCCATTTTAGACCTAAACTATAGCGGTTACTGGCAAAAAACAATCCAATATTCGCATTGAAAATACTGTGATTTACTAGGCCTTTTGGCACCACCTTAACGCCGTTTGCATCAGCTTTTTCAATAGTGGCGTTATAAGCAGACAACTGCATATTCACACCGGTTTCCAGGAAGAATTCTGTTTGACGCTTACTAAATAAGCTCTGCTGTCGTGCTACAGATTGAGAAATTGGAAGAAAATTCCCGATGCGCATATTTATTCCAGCTTCGGCAAAATTAAATATAGTCCCTGCCGAAGCCCTGAAAAGGCTGTAAACATTTATAAAATCTAGTGTAATCAGATCCTGTGCATAAGCCGCTCTTAAGTTAATTCCAAGTGTATTTGGTATTTGATCTTCCCAATTATCTACAAAAATGTCTTTAGAAAAATACTCGTGAATAAAGTTTTGAATTTCTCCTGCCTGTACTGCCGGTCCCAGAATCCCCAGATCTAACTTAAATTGAACAAATGCCTTTTCAAACGCATAAGCTGTTGCAAAATCAAAATACCCCCAGCCAGCATAGGGCTGTCGCGTTCTTACAATCTGGTAGGTTTTGGCATAATCTGGAGTATATGCCTGAATATGTGCACCTATTGCGTGACTAAAGTCTTTCTTATTCTTAAAAATTCTGGAAAAAAGATTTTCATTTTCAGGCTTCCAGCCTAAACTGGCGTGAATTCCGTAGGTATAATGCCAGTCGGTATTAGCTCCAAAAATGGTAAAGTCATTATCGTGCCCCAGTAGAAGTTCGTACTTATAATCCCTATCCTCCTGCGCAAATGTAGTTAGGCTAAAAAGCAATACTGGCAAGAAGAAAAGCCTTAATCGAACTAGCATTAGAAACCGAAATATAACTGATAGGTTGAACTAAACATCGCTATTTGAAATTGCATCTTTAGATTTGTAACGCTAGTTACGTAATTCTTTTTAAATGTATGCGACCTTAGTTTTATGAATGACTATTTAAAAATCATAAGCGATTCGTTTACGGGCTATTTTAATTATCTGGTTGATGAAATTACTAATCCGGGGTGGACTAATTATTTCTATTGGCTAATTGGTCTTTCGCTATTGGTGTTTGCATTGGAGATCATTATTCCGTGGAGGCATAAGCAACCCATTTTCAGAAAAGGCTTTTGGCTTGATGCCTTTTATATGCTTTTCAACTTTTTCCTGTTTTCGCTAATAGGTTATAACGCATTGTCTAATGTAGGCGTTGCACTTTTTAATGATTTTCTGGGAGTGTTTGGTATCACAAATATTGTCGCAATAGAAGTTAACAATCTACCGGGCTGGGTACAACTCCTCATAATGTTTGTGATTGCCGACTTTATTCAGTTTAATGTGCATAGGTTGCTGCATCGTGTACCTTGGTTATGGAAATTCCATCAGGTGCATCACAGCGTAAAACAAATGGGATTTGCGGCTCAATTTCGCTTCCACTTTGTAGAAACCCTGGTCTATAAAAGTATTCAATACATTCCATTGGCTATGATAGGCTTCGGGATTGAAGAGTTTTTTATCGTGCACATGTTTGCCGTATTGGTGGGACATCTAAATCACGCAAACCTGGACTGGAGTTATGGCAAACTGGGTTATATTTTCAATAATCCACGTATGCATATCTGGCATCACGCCAAAGAATCACCTGCAAATCATCGCTATGGGATGAATTTTGGTCTTACCCTAAGTATCTGGGATTATCTATTTAAAACCGCATATATTCCGCGAAGCGGAAAGGATATCGAAATAGGATTTAAAGGAGATGAGCAATTCCCCGAAAGTTTTACCGGTCAAATGAAGTACCCGTTTACCTCGGATAACTAATTTATATTCCTAGTGATACCGGAATAAGTATAAAAAGAATTCCGCCTATTCTTTAACTTTTTTCCTGACCTAAAATTTCTGTGAGTTGTTGTATCAAAAGTTACAGTAAGGCTTTATGGGCTTTATTAGTTTTACACTTAATTAAATTATATGCTATGCTTGTTAAACAATTTGAATATAAACCCCTCGCCCACTTCTCCTATGCCATCTTGAGTGATGGTAAAATGGCTCTTGTTGATCCCGAGCGTGACCCTGGTGAATACTATGAATTTGCTGAAAAACACAATTCTAAAATAGTTGCCGTTTTTGAAACCCATCCTCACGCCGATTTTGTAAGTAGTCATTTACAAATTCACAGAGAAACCGGAGCGACAATTTACACCAGTGAGTTACTAGGTGCTGGCTATACGCATCAACATTTTGACGAAGGAGATCATTTTAAAATGGGTGCTGTTGAGTTTAGTGCCATAAATACACCCGGTCACAGTCCAGATAGCATTACCATTGTAGCCAAATCTAAAAATGAAACTGCCTTATTTACTGGAGATACGCTTTTTATAGGCGATGTAGGCAGACCCGATCTACGTGAAAAGGCAGGCAATCAAACTGCAAAAAGACAGGATCTGGCCAAAGCCATGTTTAATACAATTACTACCAAATTTAAAGATATTCCCGGTGAAGCTATGGTATACCCGGCTCACGGTGCAGGCTCGTTATGTGGTAAGGGAATGAGTGCAGATCATACCAGCAGCACCTTAGAAGAGCAACGCAAGACCAACTGGGCATTTAAAATTAGAAATGAAGAGGAGTTTGTAGATCATTTACTCGACTCACAGCCTTTTATCCCTCATTATTTTGGCTATAACGTAGATCTCAATAAAACTGGAGCCCCTACCCTGAGAAGTGCGATAGCAGATATTCCCTATAATCTTTTTGAAACTGAAGTTAACGGTGATCCACTTGTTGTTGATACACGTGATGCCGAAGTTTATAAAAAAGGGCATAAACGCAACAGCATCAACATCATGGCCACTAATGAAACTCATAAATTTGAAACCTGGCTGGGTGCTATTATAAGGCCCGAAGAAGAGTTTAGTGTTGTTGCCAATAGTGCTGCAGAAGCACAGGATGTTTTAAATCGAATTGCAAAAATTGGTTATGAAACTCAGGTAAAACGCATAATTACTCTTGAAGAACCTAACGGTATAAAATCTGAAAAATTAGATCTGAAAGTTTTTAAGGCAAATCCAAAAGATTTTACCGTTGTCGATATCAGAAACCTAAGCGAAACCAATGAAGGCAAATTCTTTGATCACGCATTGACCATTCCCCTTCACAAATTGCGTGAGCGTAGCGATGAAGTACCTACAGACAAACCTATCGTTGTACATTGTGCAGGAGGCTACCGCAGTGCAGCAGGAAGTAGTATACTTGAAACAGTCTTACCACAGGCACAGATTTACGACCTTGGCGAAGCCGTAAAAGATTTTCAATAAATGAAGAGCCGGAAGAACGAAGAGTATATTCTGTTTGGAGGACAGATGCTTCTAATGTTGGGCTATATTCTTCCGGTTTCTTTTTTAAAATTTCAACTCCCCTATTTATTAAAGCCCATTCTGGGCTTTTTTGCTTGTTGTGGAATCCTTTTTAATTTAATTGCTCTGTGGCAATTGCGTGATTTTATATCTCCATTCCCTTCACCGAGAACCAACACTCAATTACTTACCAAGGGTATCTTTAAGTATAGCAGACATCCTATTTATACCGGGATACTTCTAAGTTATTTCAGTTATGCTTTATTTGAAGGAAACACTTTTAAACTAGTAATTACTTTTCTGTTATTACTTCTTTTCTTGGTTAAGTCGAGTTATGAAGAACGATTGCTTTCAGCACGCTTTAGTTCATACCATCACTATAAAAATAACACGCGAAGATTCCTTTAATTTTCATTTTAAAATGAAAGACATTTAACAGTAAAAGCCTTGTCTTTGCTGCTCTCGTAAAGGAATGGGTTGTAAATTTATACAACCAAAAATGCTTGTTTTTATACCACCACAATCTCCAAAAATCAACTTGTATGGATGTAGAATTACTAGCCCGAATCCAGTTTGCCTTTACTGTCGCATTTCATTACATCTATCCTCCTCTGAGTATCGGAATTGGGTTGTTGATGGTCGTTTTTGAAAGTCTCTATATCAAGACTAAAAACGAGGAATACCACATTCTTGCAAAATTCTGGACTAAAATATTCGCACTTACTTTTGGTATCGGCGTTGTAACCGGAATTGTAATGGAGTTTGAATTTGGTACTAACTGGGCAACTTATTCCCGTTACGTAGGAGATGTATTTGGAAGTGCTCTCGCTGCAGAAGGAATTTTTGCTTTTGCTCTTGAAAGTGGTTTTCTCGGTGTATTACTCTTTGGATGGAATCGCGTAAAACCCTGGGTACATCTCGTTTCTACAATTGGTGTTTTTCTGGGTTCGATGTTTAGTGCCATCTGGATTGTAGTTGCAAACAGCTGGCAACAAACTCCCGCAGGTTATCACATAGTGGGAGAAGGTCTTGAAGCCCGTGCAGAAATTACCGATTTCTGGGCGATGGTTTTTAATCCATCAAGTGTAGAGCGTATTATGCATGTTTGGTTGGGAGCTTTCCTGGCTGGTGCATTTCTTATTTTAAGTGTTCACGCCTTCTATTTACTTAAAGGACGCTATGTTGCTATCTCTAAAAAGGCATTTAAAATCACCTTACTAGTTGCTACCATTGCCTCTATAGGACAATTGGTGGCAGGGCACGCCAGTGCAGATGGTGTGGCTAAAAATCAGCCTGCAAAACTCGCTGCTCTCGAAGGACATTTTGAAGAAAGCGGTCCGGCAGATTTATATTTATTTGGATGGGTTGACAAGGAAAATCAAGAGGTTACAGGATTATCAATTCCCGGCGGACTTTCATTTCTACTTGATCAGAATTTTAATACTCGGGTTACTGGCTTAAATGCCTTCCCGGAAGATGAGCGGCCCTCTCAAATTAATGCAGTGTTTCAATTTTACCATATTATGATTGCCATTGGTATGTTTTTGATAATGATAAGCCTATATGCTTGTTACCTGCTATGGCGTAAAAAATTATTCGATAAATCCTGGCTGTTATGGATCTTCGTTTTTACCGCATTATTACCACAAATTGCCAATCAGGTTGGTTGGTTTGCAGCTGAAATGGGAAGGCAACCCTGGGTAGTTTATGGACTTTTACGCACCAATGAAGCTTTTTCACAGGCGGTTTCTGCCAATCAAATTGTGTTTTCGCTAATCTTATTCCTCGCGGTTTACACCTTGCTTTTTATACTTTTTGTGTATCTGCTCAACAAAAAAATCAAGCACGGTCCTTATGAAGAATCGCTAGATGAAGATGAAAACAGACCATTAACAAGAGAAATAACTGAAGTAGTAACCGGCTAAATAACAGATATGGAAGCATTTTTAGGAATCGATTATCCCACATGGTGGTTTCTAGTAATCGGAGGTCTATTTTCAGGCTATGCGATTTTAGATGGTTTTGATTTTGGTGCAGGCGCCTGGCATTTATTAATTAAAGGAGAACAAAACCGACGTATTGCGCTAAATGCTGTTGGGCCTGTTTGGGACGGTAATGAAGTCTGGCTCGTTATTGGTGGCGGAGCATTGTTTGCAGGTTTTCCTGTAATGTACGCAACCTTATTTTCATCACTATACGTACCCTTTATGCTGTTCCTGGTTTTTATTATTTTCAGAGCAATAGCTATTGAATTTAGAGGAAAGGAACCTATGCAGTGGTGGCGTAGATTGTGGGATGTATGCTACAGCATCGCTAGTATAATGCTTGCTTTCTTACTAGGTGTGGTATTGGGAAATGTTCTTCAGGGAATTGCAATTGGGCCAAACTTTGAATATCAGGGCTCAGGCTTTTTTGAGTTTTTAAATCCTTATGCTTTGATGACCGGCATTACTACTTTAGCCTTATTTATGGCTCACGGAGCTATTTATTTATTGCTGAAGACCGAAGGAAGGCTTTTTGCAAAACTAACCTATCTGCTAAAAAACGGAATGATCTTCTTTATGGTGAGTTTCGGTATTACTACACTCTACACCTTAATCTACATTCCCCATTTATCTGACGATTTTAAAAGCAACCCGGCACTTTTTATAATACCGGTATTGACTTTTATGAGTATAGCAAACGTGCCACGTCTTGCCAATAAACGCAATTACAAAATGGCATTCTTCTTTTCGTCTCTAACGGTAAGTTTACTTATGGTTCTGGTTGCTATAGAATTATATCCCAATCTGTTGTTTTCAACCTTAAATCCTGATTACAGCCTTGACATCTACGATGCTGCTTCTTCTGATAAATCTTTAGGAATTATGCTGTTATTTGTAGCCATTGGTGGTCCGCTGGTATTGGGTTATACCTTTTTTGTTTACCGAACCTTTAGAGGAAAAGTTCAGCTTGATGATCACTCGTATTAAAAAGTTATTCACGTATACGAACTATTTTAAGATTGAAAATCAACAAATTACCTCTGGAATTATTTGTTGAAATCTAAATATCAAGAGGTTATGAACTATTTTTTGAGTATTATATTGATTGTCATAGTTGGTGTTCCGGCATTTAGTCAAAAGAATATAGAAACGAAATACAAAACAATTGACAGTGTCATAACAGAGCTCCTCGATCAAATAACAATAGAAAATGGAGAGAAAATAGATAGTGCAGTTGTTCGACAATTATTTCATTCTAAGGCTCTGCTAACAGTTGCAGATTCTACTGAAGCAGAATCTATTTCTATAGATGATTTTCTAGTTCTCTTAAAGGATCCATATTATGAAGAAGGATATGTTGAGACTGAAATTCATAAAGTTGTTGATGAATACAATGGTATTGCTCAGGTGTTCCAAAACTTTTATGGTAAAGATTCAGAAGGGATTGAGGAAAAAGGGATAAACAGTTACCAACTTACCAAATATAGCGGTAGATGGTGGATTGTAAGTCTATTATGGACGATGGAATCTTACAGCAAACCTATACCTAATAAATACGGTGGCGGTTAATTTAGCTTAGAATAAATTGAATACCTTACTTCATAAAGCTGAAGATAATTAACCTTAAGACTTCCAGGTATTCAAACTATAAGCTGCTTGTTCTCTAAATTTATTTCAAAAACAAAACCGAATCTTCGCTCAAAAAGTACATTCAGGAATATCGATATAATTTGCTAAAACAGCGTCTGGAAAATGGGCAGTATAGCAATAAACAACTTACCTATGACTTTGGCTTCGCAGATGAGAGTCACCTGTACAAGTTTGTAAAGAATATTAGTGGGAACAAACTAATTGATTATATAAAGAACTAGTTCTTTTCAACAAAATCTAGATGTAACAGCAATTTTACTTAACTTAATTCCTGCAATTCAGAATTATCTGAACCTACTTTAGTTTCCTTCATCAATTGTTCTAGTCCTGCATTGTATGAAAAATTTAAGTTATCTCTTCCTACTTTTATCTCTAGTTGCTGAAATTTTCGGAACCATTGGCGGCTTTGGCTCATCAGTCTTTTTTGTGCCCATAGCCAACTTCTATTTTGATTTTGAATCGGTTTTAGGTTTGACGGCTATCTACCATTTATCAAGTAATCTCAGCAAGATTGTATTGTTCAAAAAAGGTCTGGATAAAAAGCTGTTGATTACTATGGGAATTCCTTCTGTTCTGTTTGTAATTGTTGGAGGTTTGCTCACAAAGGTATTTGACAACACCTATCTCGAATTAATTCTGGGAATATTTCTGGTATTTCTTGCGCTTTTATTTTTGATTAAGAGACAATTGGTAATCAATCCAATAAAACGAAATGCAATTTTAGGAGGAAGTTTATCAGGCTTTTCAGCCGGATTGTTAGGTACAGGTGGCGCAATCCGCGGATTGACTATGGCTGCTTTCAATCTTGAAAAAAATGTATTTATTGCTACTTCTGCGTTTATTGACTTTTTGATAGATTTTTCGCGAAGCTTTGTGTATTACTATAACGGTTTTATACACAAGCACGATCTCATTTATGTACCTTTTCTAATAGTCATTGGAATTGTAGGAACAGCAATAGGTAAAAAAATATTGAACTACATTCCACAAGATAAATTCAAGCAAATTTCGTTAAGTCTAATACTTATTATAGGAATTATTACACTGGTAAACGTTATCATTAGTAGATAAATTTTGCTTAACTAAAACTCAAAATAGAGCCTGCTCTACCCATCTAGACTTAGATATCGTATCTTCGCCCTCTATGAAAAATACTGAATTAGTCCTTCTTAAAGAGTTACTGGCAACGCCAAAAAATATTGTAATCATTCCGCATAAAAATCCTGATGGTGATGCTATGGGCTCTACTCTTGCTCTATGTCAATACCTTAAAAAGACGGGGCATAACGCTACTGTAGTTAGCCCAAATGATTATCCCAAATTTTTGAAGTGGCTTCCTTTTGAGAAAGAGGTCGTTAAATATGATTTGCAAACGCAAAAGGCAAAGCGACTCATAAAAGAAGCTGAACTTATATTTACGCTTGATTTTAATTCATTATCTCGTGTGGGTGATTTACAGTATGAATTAGAAAAAGCTTCTGCTCAATTTATAATGATAGATCATCATCAACAACCTGATGATTACGCTGTTGTAACCTATAGTGATGTTACGGTTTGTGCTACGTGCCAAATGGTGTATCACACGTTTGAAATGCTAGACGCCACCGAACTGGTTGATGCAGATATGGCTACTTGCCTTTACACCGGTATTATGACAGACACGGGTTCGTTCAGGTTTAGATCTACCACAGCAACTACGCATCGCGTGATTGCAGATCTTATTGAGAAAGGTGCAGACAATGCATTTATTCACCAGCAAATTTTTGATGCGAATAGTTATGAGCGTATGCAACTTCTGGGAACTGCACTCACCAATCTTGTTAAACTAGACGAATACAAAACGGCTTATATAACTCTGTCTCAGGAAGAATTAGACAAACACAATTATCAAAAAGGAGATACTGAAGGCTTTGTGAATTATGGCCTTTCTCTAGATGAAGTGGTACTGGCTTTAATTTTTATTGAGAATAAACAGGAAGGAATTGTAAAGATTTCCTTGCGATCTAAAGGCGAATTTTCGGTCAACCTAATGGCACGCGAACATTTTGAAGGAGGTGGTCACACCAATGCCGCCGGTGGTAAAAGTGATCGCAGCTTGCAGGAAACGGTTGACTATTTTATTAGTATCTTACCCCAATACAAAGAAGCCCTTAATGAATAAATTAAAAATCCTACTTATTGCATTACTGGCTGTTGCCGGTTGCAAGGCTCCAGAAGCTAGACGCCCTGTGAGTCAATCATCTGGCTCCTACATTGATGCCTCAATAGCTCGCAACAAAGAGCTTAACAAAGCAGAAGAAGCGGCTATAAAAAAACTGATGGACGCCAATCCTCAAAATGAATATTACACTTCAGACAAAGGATTTTGGTATTACTATAATGTGAAGGATACCACTTCAGTTGCTACAGCTCAAACCGGAGATTTGGTGACTTTTGAATATGAAATAAAAAGCCTTAATGGTGATCTTATTGTTAGCGAAGAAGAATTAGGCACACAAACCTATCAAATTGAGCAAAGCAATCAGGATCTAATTTCAGGATTGAAAGACGGTCTTAAACTGATGAAAGAAGGTGAAACGGTTACCTTCCTGCTTCCCTCCCACAAAGCATTTGGTTATTATGGCTACCTGGATAAAATTGGTTCAAACTGGCCTATACAAACGAGGGTTACCTTAAACACCATCAAAGACGGATCGCCAAATAATCCTTAAGGGTTCCCAAATCCCTTAATATAAAAAAACTGTAAGATTAACTAGATGAGAAACGTGACCTACTTTGCATTTCTAATTTTACTCACCTTCACAGGTTGTACAGACAATTCCTATCCAGATCTTAAAGACGGCCTTTATGCAAGCATTAAAACCGATAGAGGCACGATGCTTTTTGAACTGTTTTATGAAAAAACACCAGCTACGGTGGCTAATTTTGTTTCATTAGCAGAAGGTAAAAATCCGCTTGTAGATACCACATATAAAGACAAACCCTATTACAACGACCTTACCTTTCACCGTATTTTAAAGGGATTTATCATCCAGGGTGGTGACCCTAAAGGCAATGGTAGCGGTGGCCCTGGATACAAATTTCACGATGAGTTTCACCCTGAACTTAAACACGATACCATTGGCGTGCTCTCAATGGCAAACTCGGGTTATGATACCAATGGAAGTCAGTTTTTTGTAACCCAGGTTCCCAGTCCGCATCTGGATGCTTACAACGAAGAAGGTGAACTTAAAAATTGCGCTAATCCTCAAATAGGTTGTCATACCATTTTTGGTCAGTTGATAGAAGGCTTTGATGTATTAAAATCCTTCTCAGAAGTTGAAATGGCAAATGCCAAAACTGGCAAACCAAAAAGACCGGTAAAAATTCAGGAAGTAACAATTATCAGAAAAGGCAAAAAAGCCCGCTTTTTTGATGCTCCACAGGTGTTTACAGACGAAATTGCAGCCAAAGAGAAAAAGGATAAGGAGGAAGCCGAAGCATTGCAAAGCAGAATTGATAGTAAAAAGGAGTCTTTTGAATCATTACGTAAGGAAGCAGATAGCCTCGAAAGTGGCCTTGCTTATATCATAACTGAAAAAGGCTCTGAAAGCAAACCAAAACGCTCTCAGAAAGTTCGTGTAAACTATGCAGGCTATTTTAGTGACGGAAAGTTATTTGATACCAACGTAAAAGAAATAGCTGATAGCTGGAATATTCAAACCAGACCTAAAGTTGAAATGTATAAGCCTCTTGAAATCCCTTATGGTCCGGAAGCAGAAATGATAGCCGGTTTTAAGGAAGGTGTACAACAACTCAACTATGGCGACAAAGCCACCTTATTTATACCGTATTATCTAGGCTATGGCGAGCGGGGTTATCGCATAATCCCGCCACGTACCAATTTGGTTTTTGAGATTGAATTGTTACCAGAAGCAGCAGAAGAATAAAATCAAAAAAGGAGCTCAGTTTGAGCTCCTTTTTCTTTTAGGCTTTTGGAATATCCTTTAAAATTTCCTGTATAAAAATCCAGAATTTCTGTACTGACGAAATACTCACGCGTTCATCTGGTGAGTGAGCCCCGCGAATAGTTGGTCCAAAAGAGATCATATCCATCTCCGGGTAATTTTGTCCCAGAATACCACATTCCAATCCTGCGTGACAGGCAGCAACGTGTGGTTTTTCTGAATTTAGATTCTCATAGTGCTCCACAAGAACTTTAAGAATCGGACTGTTCATATTAGGCTTCCAACCCGGGTATTCCCCAGAAAAATTCACCTCACAACCTATTAATTCAAATACACTGCGTATTGTATTTGCAAGATCGGTACGGGAAGATTCTACAGAAGATCGCGTTAAGCAGAGAACTTCAAGCTTCCCTTCAGCTACTTTCACACGTGCCACATTATTAGATGTTTCAACCAAATCTTTAATATCTGGACTCATACGATAAACACCATTCCAGGCAGCTTGTATAGCTTTTAAAAATCCTTCCTGCACACCCAACTCCATTACTTGCTTTGGTAAATCGGTCTTTTCCAGAGTAACCTTAAGATTTGGCTCCAGACTTTCGTATTCAGCTTGAATAGTCTCTGTTAACTCAACCACATCGGCCTCAAATGCTTCAGTATGTATAGAATCAACACAAAATACAGCAGTACTTTCTCTTGGAATGGCATTTCGCAAACCGCCACCATCAATTTCACTTATTCGCAATCCGTAATTTTCAAAACCATCGAGCAGGAAGCGGTTCAGCAGTTTATTGGCGTTACCCAGACCTTTAATGATGTCCATACCCGAGTGACCTCCTTGTAAACCATTTATCGTAAGCCTATATCCACTTTTTCCAGATTCTGTAGGTTCTTCCTTATATCCTCGCGTGGCTGTAATATCAACACCTCCAGCACAACCCACACCGATCTCATCATCTTCTTCGGTATCCAGATTGAGCAGAATATCACCTTTAAGCACTCCAGACTTTAGTCCCATTGCACCGGTCATTCCGGTTTCTTCGTCAATTGTAAACAGCGCTTCGATTGCTGGGTGGGCAATTGTTTTGCTTTCTAATAAAGCCATAATAGTGGCAACTCCCAGACCGTTATCAGCTCCCAAAGTAGTACCTTCTGCTTTTACCCAATCACCTTCAATCTTCATTTGAATACCCTGACTGGCAAAATCAAAATTGGTTTCCTTATTTTTCTGGTGTACCATATCGAGGTGAGATTGCAAAACAACCATTTTTCGATCTTCAAGACCTGTAGTAGCTGGTTTACGAATGATTACGTTACCAACCTCGTCTACTAAAGTTTCCAGATTAAGCCTTTCTCCAAAGGTTTTCATAAAAGCAATTACCTGCTCTTCGTGTTTAGAAGGACGCGGCACTGCATTGAGATCTGCAAAATTTTCCCAAACCGATTTGGGCTCCAGCCCGCGTATTTCAGCATTTATCATAAATTCAATTTTTACAAAGGTACACGTTCTCATTTGGCTCCAAGACTAAAAAAACTTGTGATCAATTTTAAAATAATGTGAAGAGTTCACATCGTTACCACAGTCTTAATTTATTTGGCGAAATTTGAACCAATTAATTAACCTAAAGATATAGCTATGACAAAATTAGATGAACGCGCAATCACAGAACACCTTGAAAAACTGGAAGGTTGGGAATATAAAGACAATGCCATTCATACTTCACTCGAATTTGAGAACTTCAAAGAAGCATTTTCTATGATGACTCGCATCGCTTTTGAAGCTGAATTGCAACAACATCACCCAGACTGGACAAATGTTTATAAAACACTTTCCATTTCACTTTCTACTCACGACGCAGGTGGTGTAACTGAAAAAGATTTCAAACTGGCACATACCATCGAGCAACTCATTGACGCATAACCTCATATAAGCTTTAAAAAAGAACTTTTCAAAATGGTGAATTTTACTAAATTTACTGCCTTTAAAATCTAGATTATGGGAAGAGCATTTGAGTTTAGAAAAGCACGTAAGATGAAACGCTGGAGTGCGATGGCTAAAGCCTTTACACGTATTGGTAAAGACATCGTAATGGCCGTTAAAGAAGGAGGACCAGATCCAGACTCAAACTCACGGCTTAGAGCTGTAATACAGAACGCGAAAAGCGTTAACATGCCTAAAGATAACATTGAGCGCGCTATAAAACGTGCCAGTGATAAAAGTTTAGGTGAATATAAAGAAGTGCTTTTTGAAGGATATGCACCTAACGGGATTGCAATATTAATCGAGACCGCAACCGATAATAATAATCGTACAGTAGCCAATATTCGTTCGTATTTTAATAAGTGTAACGGTAACCTGGGGACTTCAGGATCTGTTGAATTTATGTTTGACCATACTTGTAACTTTAGAATAGCTGCAAATGGATTAGACCCGGAAGAACTTGAACTTGAACTTATTGATTACGGGGCTGAGGAAGTTTTTGAAGATGAGGATGGAATAATTATTTACGGTCCATTTGAAAGTTTTGGAACCATACAGGCTTACCTTGAAGAGAATAATCACGAGATTTTATCGAGTGGATTTGAACGCATCCCACAAGTAACCAAAAAGCTTACTCCTGAGCAGGCTGAAGAAGTTGAAAAGCTTCTTGAGAAAATTGAAGAAGATGAAGATGTACAAAACGTATATCATTCTATGGATGAAAGTTCTTCTGAAGGATAAGTTTTCAGGGAAAAACAGGTAAAAAAATAGGGGCATTTGCCCCTATTTTTTTGCTTTAGCACGTCGATTCGCTAATATTCATAACTTTATAAGTATCTAAATTAAAACAAGTTATGATCACCCTGAAACTAGGCTCTGTAGATACCGGAAAGCTACCAGCAGACAAGGGAGAATTTCTACGACCTTATCATAGATGGATGGCAACACGTCTAAGAGACCGCGAACAATTTAGGGACGAGGCTAATTTTCAATGGCAGGGATTTCAGGAACAGAACGGAAATCTGGTTTTTCGTCTGCAACGTTTTTTAAAGAATAAAGGCTTCTTCCCTAACGCTGAACTTAGTGGAATTTTTGGCTATGGTACACAGGCTTCAACACGCCTTTTTCAGGAATATGTATATTCTATTGAAGGAGTAAAATCTATAGGAACACCAGATGGGATCGTAGGACCAAAAACCTGGAGCCATATTGATCGCTGGGAATCTAACGGTATTATAAATGATTGGGCCAGACACGACACATTGAATCCCACTCCAGAATATAAAGCCTGGTTTCATATTCTTAGAAATGCTAAAGAATATTATACAGCAAACTCTAACAAGGTTCTTGATGATGTTGCAAACTATTCCCAGGCATCAGACACCTATGCTCCAAAAGATTGGGAATTTGACCCTCATAAAACACATCTAATTGGAATACGCCGTAATCCTGATCTAAGTGCTCAAAAACGAGAAAATGATGATTTATTCGTATTGCTAATTAAAGGACTTGTCTTCACCTTTTGGGGAAGTACAGATCCGAGTGCTTCCATGTCTGGTCGAAGTGACGAAGCATTTTTAGTAGAAGGTCAACATAAATACAGATTGAGTTGGCATAAAATTGCCAGTGCTCAGAAAATATATAAAGCATTAAGACCGTATTCTAAAGGTGTATTGGTTTATCGGGATAAAATTGCAGACAATGCACTTACCGATGCAGACATAGCAGTCGGGCTCGATGTTCCAAATACAACTATAAATATACATTGGTCGGGAGATGGTCGCACCAACTTTTCTGCAGGCTGTCAGGTAATTGCAGGGCGCAGCTATATAAATTCTTCAGGCCACTTAATAAGTTGTAAAGATTATGCCGCAACATCCTACGATGATCTAGCTCGAGGTAAAACTCGTGGCGCTTATAATGTTTTGAGTGATCTTGTCGTTTGCTATACTAAATCTCACGATGACAGTGTTTGGTACACATTAGGACGCGAAAAAAACCTATCTGAAATTAATAATTCCTTCCCAGTCAACTACCTTAAAAAATCGCTTGATGAGCTCAAAAATGTTTAAAAATGGGCACCGCTAAAATCATCTCCCTGATTTTAGGCAGCAGTTTACTCACCGGGTTGATGGGTTTTCTGTTATTAAAGCAAAGCGAAAAAATTACCAGTACCGTAAAGTCCCGACTCGCGTGGAAAGAGAAAGCCTGCGAAGCTATGGGGAGCATTTATTTTCAGCTACAGCGATCGAGCCTGGCTTTTGAGCGCTATGTAAAGGCTAAAACGGAAGAAGAACGCCGGTTTATTGAAACGGAGGTTCTTTTTAAGTCAAACGAAGCTGTAAATAAACTCATTCTTGCTCAGGGCTATCTCATCGCACCCGAACTTCTGGAAAGCACTCAGAAACTCGTTAATCATTACGACGCGTGGATTGAAAAGTACCACCGCCTACGCATAAGCAGTCCAAGCGAAGAGAAATTCATTTTTGTAGGTCCGGATGGGTATCCGTTTCCTAAAGAACTGGAGCAGCAATTAGCTGATCATTATTTGAGGCTTTGGAATGAGTTATATGGTAAATCGACCTAACTAAATATCAATAGGAGATTTACCATTATTGAATGTATAAAAACTAAAAAGCCGCTCTGTAGAGCGGCTTTTTTTTTAAGTTACTTAGCGATGTTTACCGCTCGTGTTTCTCGAATTACGGTGATTTTCACCTGACCGGGATAGGTCATATCGGTTTGTATTTTCTGCGAAATCTCAAACGAAAGTGCCGAAGCGCGCTCATCGTTTACTTTCTCGCTTTCTACAATTACACGAAGCTCACGCCCCGCCTGAATAGCGTAGGCCTTTTTCACTCCTGCAAAACCAAAAGCAATATCTTCTAGATCTTTCAAACGTTGAATGTAAGAATCCAATACCTGACGGCGTGCTCCTGGGCGCGCTCCACTGATGGCATCACAAACCTGAACTATTGGCGCAAGTAGGGTTTTCATTTCAATCTCATCGTGATGAGCCCCAATCGCATTACATACGTCTGGCTTCTCACCATATTTTTCAGCCCATTCCATACCTAACAATGCGTGTGGAGTTTCACTTTCTGTTTCGGGCACTTTACCTATATCGTGTAAAAGTCCGGCACGTTTAGCCAGTTTTGGGTTCACTCCTAATTCTGCAGCCATAGTTGCACACAACTTAGCCACTTCTCTACTGTGCTGTAATAGGTTTTGACCGTAAGAAGAACGGTATTTCATTCTACCCACTGCTTTAATAAGTTCGGGATGTAACCCGTGAATACCCAAATCGATTACAGTACGTTTACCAACTTCTACTATCTCCTGCTCTATTTGTTTGGTTGTTTTCTTAACCACTTCTTCAATACGAGCCGGGTGAATACGACCATCGGTTACCAATTTGTGTAATGATAGACGGGCAACTTCACGACGCACGCTGTCAAAACAAGATAAAATAATTGCTTCTGGAGTGTCATCTACAATGATTTCAACTCCAGTTGCTGCTTCTATAGCTCTAATATTTCGACCTTCACGACCAATAATTCGACCCTTAACATCATCACTTTCCAGGTTGAACACAGAAACGCAGTTTTCTACCGCCTCTTCAGTACCAATTCGCTGAATGGTATTTATGATAATTTTCTTAGCATCCTGTTCAGCCGTAAGCTTTGCCTCTTCCATCGCATTTTGAATGAAAGCCATAGCATCACTCTTCGCCTGATCCTTAAGAGAGTCGACCAATTGATCTTTAGCATCTTCAGCTGAAAGTCCACTAATAACTTCAAGTTGCTGAATTTTACTAGCGTGCATCTTATCGATGTCACTCTGGCGCTTCTCAAGATATTCTAATCGCTGGTTATAATCTTCAACTTTAGATTCAAATTCTTTATTTAGCTTTTTGTTTTTGGCTAATTCGTTGCTTACTTGTGACTCTTTATCACGTGTACGTTTCTCAACATCGTTTATCTTTTTATCACGGGCAAGAATTACTTTTTCGTGCTCAGACTTAAGCTCGATAAACTTTTCTTTAGCCTGAAGAATTTTATCTTTCTTAATAGATTCTCCTTCATTTTTAGCTTCTTTTATAATGTTTTCAGCCTCTTTTCGGGCGTTACTAACAATTTGAGAGGCATTATTTTTTTCCAGCAATTTAGCCAGTAAAAATCCCAGAGTGCCGGCAATTAAGATGACCCCTACGATTGTAAAAACTGTTTCCATAAATTTAGTATATATAAAAAAAGCCTACATTGGAAGTGTTTTGAGTAAACTCCTTATATAAATCATAGGACTAACGGGCTGATCAAGAATCCGTTCATCCCGATAAATCGGGAACGGCGCGCTTTTACAACCCAGACTCATCCTTCTATAAAGAATTAGTGTTGAGTTTACCAAAAAATGTAACCAATGTAGGCAGTAAGTAATTTCTATTTAAAAGAACGTTAGGATAACTGACTATTAATCAATTCTTCAAGACTTTTGAGCTGTAGCGAAGCTTCAGCCTGCTCACCCTCTCCCGCCAGATCCTGCTGTATTGTTTTTGAGGCAAATTGTAAAGCACACATAGCCAATACATCCTGCTTATCTCTAACGGCATAACTTTGCTCAAACTTCTTAATCATCGCCTCAATATCTTTGGCCGCTTTGCGCAGGCCTTCTTCCTGCTGTGGTAAAATAGTGAGTGGATATACCCGGTCTGCTATTGATAATTTGATTTTTAAATGCTCAGACATATCCTTTATTTTAATCTGCTAACTGCGCAATGCAGGCATCAATTTCCCGCATCATCGCATTTATTTTGAGCTTGGTTTCCCGCTTATAATCATTACTGCCCAGCATCGCATTTGCAGTTTTGAGTGTACTGTATTTAGCTTCCCAGTTTTCAACAAGTTTTTTGAGCTGTGCATTCTCATTTCTGATTTGCAAATTTTCAGCTGAAAGCTCCTGTATTTCCTGCTTAAGTTGGTGGTGACTGTTTATAAGAGTACCTGTTGCTTGTTGCAATGATTTAACGCGCTCTAACAGTTCACTCATAACCTTTCTTTAACAATGCTTGGTCTCACAAAGTTAACATTCAACATGTAATATCACAATACAATCGATTTTATTTTTACACCTGCGTCAAGACATTTGTAACCAATTGAATAAGCCATCTGTCAAAACTATATTGAATACTTAAAAATTGAAATTACAGTTCTGAAAATCTAAAAACGTATGAAAAATGAGAATATTTGATACGTTTTTCCCTTAAAAGCTGTTATAAATAATAAGGTATCTAAGTCACCGAATATATTGCTTCAGTCTAAAATTTTATCTTAGTCTGATAATAATACTATAAGTTTTATAAAATTATAATATACTTTAAATCGCTCATTTTAATATTCCGCTATGCGGAAATAACACCTGTATACGTGCATAAACTTTCCAGCTTCATAGTTCTTTTATCGATATCAATTGCTTCTGCTCAGGAAGAAATTCCGCAGGAATATTTTATAAAACCACTCAAAATACCTACTGTACTGGCAGGATCTTTTGGAGAATTGAGAAGTAATCATTTTCACAGTGGTCTTGATATTAAGACTCAAGGACGTACTGGGCTAGATGTTGTTGCCAGTGCTTCGGGATACGTGAGCAGAATTAAAATTTCACATTATGGTTATGGTAAAGCTTTATACATCACTCATCCTAATGGCTATACTACGGTTTACGGTCATTTAGATGGTTTTGCCGGGGCGATTAAAGAGTTTGTAAAATCTAAGCAATATGAAGCAGAATCTTATGAAATCGAACTTTTCCCTGATCCTGACGAATTAGTAGTCACACAGGGCGATCTGGTTGCCTATAGTGGAAATACGGGAAGCAGTGGTGGCCCGCACGTTCACTTTGAGATACGTGATAAAAACGAGCGACCTATGAATGCGCAACTTTTTGGCGTTGTAGTACCCGATCATAGTGCTCCTATTATAAATGATATTTTGGTTTACCCACTTTCAGATACTAGTAGTGTAAATGCATCGCGTACAAAAATGCGTCTTAAATTCTCCAAACAACCTGACGAGAGCTTTTTAGCTGAAAAAATAACTGCTTACGGTCCAATCGGCTTTGCAGTTGGTACTATAGACAGACAGGATGGAGCTACCAATAGCAATGGAATATATAAAATTGAAACCCGATTAAACGGATCTAAAAATCTAGAATTGGAGATGGATAAATTCTCTTTTGCAGAGACCCGATATCTCAATCGTATGATTGATTATACCTTGTACGAGTCAGAACGAGATCGCGTGCAGAAGCTGTTTATAGAGCGCAATAATCCATTGAGTATTTTCAAGTTTGAACAGAACAAAGGCATTTTAAATCTTGCTAAAGAAGGGAGTACTGCTTTATATACCATTAAAATTTCTGATTTACCGGGCAACACTACTACACTAACAATTCCTATAACCATAAAAAAAGAGGATGTTCCGACTCCACTAAATTCTAAGAGCGGCGATTATGCGGTAGAGCCAGATTCGGCTCAGCAATTTGAAGTTGGATCGTGGTCTGTTTTCATTCCGAAAGGGGCATTTTATGATGATTACAAACTCGATATTAAAGCTAATACCGATGCCTTACATCTGGATCAGGATACCATACCGGTTCACGAATATATCAGAATAGGTTATGACGTTTCATCATTTAAACCTCAAGATCGTGATCAATTATATATAGGAAGAGTTACTAGTCGCGGTTTACTGAGTTATGAAGGTGCTGCTTTAAATGGAGATGAACTATCGGCAAACATAAATAGTCTGGGAGATTTCAAATTAGGATTAGACACCACAGGGCCTAATGTAGAATCTTTGGATTTTAAAGATGGAAAATGGATCTCCGATTTAAAGCGTATTGACTTTAAAATTAGTGATCGCGATAGTGGAATAAAAAGTTACAGAGCCACTATCAACGGAAAATTTGCACTTCTGGAGTATGAGTATAAAAATAACAGGCTTAGTTATTCCTTTGAAGATGGAATCAGCGTTAGCGGAGCTAATGATTTTAAATTGATTGTAACCGATAATGTAGGAAATAGCACTACTTTTAGTGCAACCTTTTACCGAAAATAGTCGTATTGAAACATTTTCTACATATTTTCATCTGCTTCATTATTCTGCAAATACCCAAAATTTCTGCACAGCAAGCTACCATTACCGGGATTGTATTTAATGAAAAACATCAGATTTTACCCTCTACAACCATTTCCTCAAGTAGTAATGGGACAGTAAGTTCAGAATCTGGATTTTATGAATTAAACATCCCGGCAGATTCAATCGTTGAAGTGCTTTTCTCGCATATTGGGTATTCACCGATCAAGCAAAAGTTTAAACTCAAAAAAGGTCAAATTTTAGAATTCAATCCAGTTCTAAAAATCGAAATTGAACAAATCACTGCTATATTAATTACAGGTGAAAACAGAGATCAAATCGAAGGTATCATTAACCTCGATCCCGAAACAGTACGTAAAATTCCTGGAGCAAATGCAGGAGTAGAAAATCTATTACAAACACTTCCCGGAGTTAGTTCAAATAATGAATTGAGCACACAATACGCAGTGCGAGGTGGTAATTATGATGAAAATCTTATCTACATCAATGGCATTGAAGTCTACAAACCCTTTCTAATTAGATCTGGTCAGCAGGAAGGTTTTAGCATAGTAAACTCAGATCTGGTACGCGATATTGATTTTAGCGCAGGAGGTTTTCAAGCGAAATATGGGGATAAACTATCTTCAGTTCTTGATATTACCTATAGAAGACCTGTAGATTTTGCAGCGAGTGCAGATCTAAGCCTTTTAGGTATTTCAGTTTCAGCTGAAGGTATTTCTAAGAATAAAAAGTTTACCGCACTGGCTGGAGCGCGATACCGAGACAACAGCCTACTTGTAAATGCCCAACAAACAGAAACTAATTATAAGCCCAGATTTACAGACATTCAAACCTACCTAACCTATACCTTTAGCTCTAAGTTTCAACTGGACTTTTTGGGGAATGCCAGTAGAAACCGCTATAATTACGAACCACAAACTCGACAAACTAATTTTGGAACCTTAACCAATCCCATAGCTTTAGTCGTTAATTATCAGGGACAGGAAGAAGATCGGTACACCACATTTCTAGGAGCACTAACCGGAAGTTATAAACCCAGTGATAATTTAAAACTTAATATTACCGCATCTGCATACCACACGCAGGAGCAGGAATATTACGACATTCTCGCTCGATATGCTTTGGGAGTACCCAATACAGATATTGGCAGTAATTCTGCAGGAAGTGTTGATTTCACTCAGGATATTGGCTCTCAATTAAATCACGCGCGTAATGACCTTGACGCTTTAATAGTCAACATTCAACATCGAGGGCAATATCAAACGAACAATAACCTTCTTGAATGGGGGCTAAAGTGGAGTCGGGAATCTATTCGCGACCGCCTGCAAGAATATGAGATTATAGATTCCGCAGGCTTTTCAGTACGTCCACCATTGGATGGCTTTCAAAATCAACAACCATACGAACCTTTTGAAGCACCTTTAGAACCATTTACTGCGGTGAGATCCTATAATGAGGTTGCCATTAACAGAGCTTCTGCGTTTATTCAATACAGTAAGCGACTGCTTCTTAATAAAACTAAATTATGGTACAATCTTGGAATTCGTAGTCAGCTTTGGAATGTTAATAGTTTTGACCAATCAAATTCAATCCAGATTATTGCTAGTCCGCGTGGTCAGGTAAGTTTAAAACCAGATTGGAATGCTGATTTACTTTTCAGGCTATCTGCCGGAATCTATGAACAACCGCCGTTTTACAGGGAACTGCGTAATTTTCAGGGAGAAGTTATTCCGAAAGTCAAAGCTCAAAAAAGTGTTCATCTTGTTGCAGGCAATGACTGGAGTTTTAAGTTATGGGATCGACCTTTCACTTTGAATACAGAATTTTATTACAAAGACTTAAAAGATGTAAATACGTATACGTTAGAAAATGTACGTATTCGCTATAAAGCAGATAACCTTTCGCAAGCATACGCCTATGGTTTGGATTTACGCCTTAGTGGAGAATTTGTTCCGGGAACGGAAAGCTGGGTTAGCCTGGGACTGCTTAAAACGGAAGAATCTATTAATGGAAGAGAATTTATTCCCAGACCTACAGATCAACGTTTCAAAATAGGTGTATTATTTCAGGATTATGTCCCAACAATTCCAGATATGAAACTGTATTTGAATACGGTTTTTCAATCAGGACTACCGGGAGGATCACCCAGTTATGCTGACCCTTATAATTACCAAACCCGATTGCCGTTCTACTTCAGATCTGATATTGGCTTTTCATACGTTATAATTAATGAAAACACTTCAAAATTAAATGGTTCCGTATTTAAAGAACTAAGCGCAGGTTTGGAAATTTTCAACGTTTTTGACAGACAAAACAGCATCACCAATACGTTTGTGAGAGATGCTGCTACGCAACAGCAATATGCAGTTCCCAATTATCTAACACCAAGAGTGTTTAACTTCAGAATAAGTGCTAGATTTTAATCTGACTATTCTTAGTTGAGAAAATCCTTGAGGGTTTTTACCACATAATCTACCTCTTCCTTTGTGTTTTCGTGAGAAAATGAAAAACGAATAGAAGGTTTATCTAATTTATCAGGAGAAAGAAAAGCATTAAGCACGTGACTTCCCTGATCGCTCCCACTTTGACAGGCACTACCTTTGGAGCAGGCAATTCCTTTTAAATCAAGTTGAAATAACAACATCAATGATTTTTCTGGGGGAACTGGAAGGCATACATTGAGTAAGGTATAAGTGCTTCTGCTTCCATCGTGACAATTTCCGTTAAAACTCACTCCTGGAACGTGCTGCTCTAATTGCTCTTTAAAATACCACTTGATTTCTTCAATATGCCTGCGCTCTTCGTTTAGATTTTCCTGAGCTTTGATCAATGCGGTTTCCATCCCGGCAATATTGTGGACAGGCTCTGTCCCTGCACGGCTTCCCCGCTCCTGACCTCCTCCAAAAATCAGAGATTTAACCTTGCTGTTTTTGCGTAAAAAGGCAAAACCAACTCCTTTAGGTCCGTGAAACTTATGAGCTGCCGCAGCGATAAAGTCCACCTTAATTTCACTCAAATTCAAATCAAAATGACCTACCGATTGCACCATATCACTATGGAAAAGTGCTTTATGCTCCTGAGCAAGCTGAGACACTTTCTCCAGATCCAGAAGATTACCAATCTCATTGTTGATATGCATTAAACTTATAAGTGTTTTGCTTTCTGAAGCTTTAAGCAAATCTTCAAGATGTTCCAGGTCTACACTTCCACATGGCTTAATCTGCACCCGAGAAACCTGAACGTTGTATTGCGCGCAAAGATGTTCAACAGTGTGTATAACAGCGTGGTGCTCAATCGGGCTTGTAATGATATGTTTTACTCCTAGATCTCGTACCGCGCTATTAATGATCAGGTTATCTGCTTCTGTACCTCCTGAAGTGAAAATAATTTCTGCAGGAGTAACATGTAAATAATTTGCAATGGTTTTACGAGCCTGTTCAATTATGGTTTTTGCCTTTCGGCCAATCGCGTGGCTTGATGAAGGATTACCGGGAACTTCACGCATTACTTCAACCATACGATCGATAACTTCGGGGCGTAATGCAGTAGTTGCGGCATTATCAAAATACACCTGATTCATAAGTCAAATTTAGAGTCTGCAAAAGTAACCAGAATAAAATTATTTAGATGCCAGAACCTACTGTAAAAACCAATTCAACTATTTTTGCTCAAATGAATGCAAGACATATGAAAAAAATCGGAATCGCTTTTTTAATTTTAATTGGTTTAACCTCTTGTGACGACGGGGATTTGATAGTTACTTCCTTTGACTTTTCAGATTTGCAAGTACGTTATTGTAGTACAGTAGATAATAATGAAACTGCATCTACTAATTATATTTTCTATAAGATAAATCCGGAAACTAATGAAGCCCTTGCATTTAGATTCAGTACCGAAATTCCCATTCTTGAGGAAATCAGTGAAGTTGATATAGATTTAGGACAGAGCAGCTCATCGTTTGTCTCTTATCGTTTATTTAATGATGCTGTAGATTCTGATTATTTCTGTTCAGACATACCACCAGCTCAGCCTACGGTTTCTGAAGAATATTTAAGTGCAGAAGGAGATTTAAGTATTGTAACTCAAGGAGATTATAATGATAATGATGGGATTGATGCAGAATTTGAGCTTTTACTCAACGGAAGTGAAGACCTCGATGGGGATGGTATACCTAATTATTATGACTTTGATGACGATGGCGATAATGTACCAACCAACCGTGAAGGTGTAATTTTAAATGAAGATGGCTCAATTAATATGGAATTGTCACAGGATACAGATAATGACGGAGTACCAGACTTTATGGACCCTGATGACGACGGAGATGGTATTTTAACAATTAACGAAGCAAATCCTGAAGATGGAGCTTTAAACCCATTTAATACCGAAACAGATATTTCAATCGGGCCCGATTTTTTAAATCCTAATATCGCAATAGATTATAATATTGAAGAATACCGCCAACATACTTATGTATTAGAAAATATAGTATTGACAATAAATCTGGAGAATCTGGTATTTATAAATGATTCAGGCAGTGAAACTATCAGACAAGAATCTTTATTTTTTGGAACCTTAGGTGCTTCAAATCAAACCATAACGATTACACCTGAGCGATAGTTTCAAAAGTTTTGATAGATATAAACTTCAGTAGCACCTAATCCATATTTCTGGTAATCTGCATCGTAGAATTTCACCTGATCATATCTTGAGAACAGATACTCCAATTCTGCTTTAAGTACACCTTCGCCTATTCCGTGAATAAATACAACACGTTGAATTCGTTTGCCAATGGCAAACTCCAATCTTGATCTTGCAACGTCAATTTGAAGATTTAATTTGTTATGTGCACTCATACCTCGCTCATTTGCTGTAAGTTGATGAATATGGAGGTCTACTTCCATTGGGGGAACTATACCTTTTAAGCGACTTGTAGGTTTTTTCTTTCTTACATATTCGGCATTTTTCTCTTCTTTCTGTTGTTCAAAATCAGTATTAGAATTCATCTCAAAATCATTATCAGGCACTATTTCATGCTTAGAAACTAACATTTCAAATCCGTCATTAGTCTGAATATAAACCTTTTCCTGTTCAATTTTAACAATTCTACCACTAATTGCCTCATCTATCAAGGCTACAGACTGCCCTATTTTAAAGTGAAAACCCATAATTTCAATTATTATTCGATAAAACGCTAGAAATCATCTTTTAAAAGATTATTTTATAGTATTATTTGATTATCTTTACAAAAATATTTCATTATGGGAAAATTTTACTCCAAATTCATTTTTTTGATGTTACCCTGCATTGCATTAGGTCAATTGCACATCAAATCGGCTACTGCGGGATCTGCTGCAGATCAGACGTACGTTTACAACAAGGGTGAAATACTTTTTGTTACCCAGGAGATTGGAATGGATGGAAATCCAGATCAGGATGGAGGTAATCTATACCTTCGTGAAGAAGGTCAATTAATTCAGGGAGATAATTCTTCTACTAATTCTGGTGATGGAATTGTGTCTATTTATCAGGAAAACACCAGAAATGCCTGGGATTACCACATGTGGACTTCGCCTGTTGGGGATCCCCTTGAAACAGCAGGTGGTAATGGAAATGGTGGAAATGCTCGTTTCTACATGAATTCAAATCTCGGAGGAGGAATTTATCAGGTTGTAGATGAATTAAGTAGTAATGCTGCTTCTTTTACAGGTGGATATGACGGAAAAATTGCTCCATTGACAATATCAACAACTTGGTTATATAAATACATTGCAACACAAGGATATAGTGGTTGGAAAAAAGTTGATGCAGCTAACCCTTTATTACCTGGTGAAGGATTTTCAATGAAAGGCGTTGGAGGTGGAACTACTCCAACGAGCACAGCATTTGATTTTAGAGGTCGACCAAATAACGGGACTATTGAAGTAGCCGTTAAAAAGGGACAAAGAACACTTGTGGGTAATCCTTACCCATCAGCAATGAACCTTAGTTATTATTTGTTATACAATTCTGGAGGTATCGTAACTGGCTGTGAAGGTATAGGAACTCCGGCAACAGGATCTCAGGTAATTACTGGTGAAGCCTATTTCTGGGAATCTGATGAACGTGTTCAGTCTCACTATCTTTTTGATTATCAAGGAGGATACGGAACCTACGTACCTGATGGAACATGTGGCTCAGCTGGCACATACACCGGGGCTACTTATTTAAGATATAATGACGATGGTACCGTAATGACAGCCCCTGCATTTCTTGGTGGCTCTGGTACAGATGGAATTGGGAGACGTTATGCTCCAGTTGGTCAGGGATTTTTCGTGCTTGGAAGTGATAATTTAGCCGACGGTACTGAATATAAAATTATTGCCAAAAATGATTTCAGAGTTTTCCAGAAGGAAGATGGTAACGTTAATTCAGATTTTAGAAAACCTGGTAAGGGAGCTAAAAAGTCAGGTACACAAAACTCTACCACAGTATCCTTAAGCCCTGGACAAATCACCTATGATGAAAATGGGTTCCTTGTTCTTCCAAAATTTACCCTAGAGACATTTATTAATAAGACTTATACCCGTACTCTTAAAGGGGTAATGTTTGATGAATCTACTATGGGATATGATTATGCTGCTGATGGTCAAAACCGTTCTGAACTTAAAACGGATGTCAATTTTAAATTAGAAGGTGAAACAAGACCATTCTTAATAAATAATTTCCCGTATTCAATTGATGCTGCTCTTTCCCTTAAAATTGATGGAGAAAAAGAAACGAATTATTACGCTATGCGTGTAACTGAGTTAAACTTCACTCCAGATGAGGGTATTTATTTATATGATAAGGAAACTGATGAATATCACGATATTTTAAATGAGACTTTTGAAATGGAATTAGCAAAAGGTAGTTATACTGATCGATTTGAAGTTCGTTTTAAAGATGGTAATAATGAAAGTCTAGACGTTGCTGAAGAAGTGAAAGAATCATTTGCTGTTTATCAAAATAACGGACTTGCAGAGTTAACAGTCCTTAATCCATTAGAAACAGAACTTAAGGATATTAGTGTATATGATATCACCGGAAAATTATTAGTTTCAAAACTAAATGAAGGAACAAACACTAAAGTAACAATACCTTCCAATACCTGGAGTGATGGTATTTATGTAGTACGTGTTATTACAAGAGACAATATCGAATACAGTAAAAAAATATCAGTATTCAATAAAAATTAAAACGATTTGGAAGAATTCATGCTTCCCTGCCTCAATAAAAAATTCTTCGGATTTGAGTGTATGGGCTGTGGAATGCAAAGATCATTAATGGCCCTTTTACAGGGCCATTTTGTTGATGCCTTTTTTCTATATCCTGGCGTCTATCCTTTAATATTCCTGGGTATATCTATAACAATTAATTATTTTTTTGGTTTTAGATATGCTAGTAAGGTTATATCCTTTTTTGCTATATTGTCTGTACTTACAATAATCACTAGTTATATCATCAAACTAACTCACTAATTATGGAACAAAAAAAACTACCTAACGTAACCATTTCTCTAGTTTTAGGTATCATTTCCTTTATAGCCTGTTGCTTTAGTTCAGGTTTTGGCGGACTCCTTTTTAGCGGTATCGCTTTATATTTAGCTAATAAAGACAAGAAAGAAGCCCAACCAGACCCAGAATCTTATGAAAATTATGGTCAGCTAAAGACAGCTAGAATTATCGCTATTGTAGGTCTTATTCTCGCTATAATTACTTCAATAATTTGTCTGGTTTTTATAATCATATTTGGAAGTGTAGATGCCATCCAGGAGTGGGCAAAAGAAATGCAAGCTGCTCAGCAGTGATAGAATTAAATCTAAATAAAAAAAATCCTGCTAAAACTAGCAGGATTTTTTATTTAGACTCATATTATTTCACAATTCAATCTCACTTCAGATTCTCAAAATAAAGCTTTGAACTCTCTACCACTTTTGGAGCAAGTGCAAGAGTTGCAAACATAGTTGGAATTGCCATCAAGGCGAAAAAAGTATCTATCACATTAATCATTAAACTTAGTGAAGTGGTTGCACCAAGTAGAATACTGCCTATATAGAAATAATTATAAATGTGACTGTATTTACTCCCAGCCAGAAATGTTAAACACTTGGTCCCATAATAGGAATAGCTAAATAATGAACTTATACTAAAAATTGCTATGCAGATCAATAAAATATAATTGCCAAAAACAGGCATTGTATCACTAAAAGCTTTCGCTGTTAGACTAACACCATTAGCTTCTGTTGTCTGCCAAACCCCAGTTACCAAAATACAAAGCGCGGTGAGGGTACAAACTATAATTGTATCTATAAATGGTCCCATCATAGCCACCAAACCTTCACGAATGGGTTCATTTGTTCGCGTAGCACCATGAGCCATTGGTGCAGTCCCTATCCCCGCCTCGTTAGAGAAAGCTCCTCTTCGAATACCTAACACAATCAGAGCTCCCAGTACACCCCCAAAGAGAGGATCTCCTGTATAATTATACGCTGCAAAAGCATCAATAAATATTAATTTAAAATAATACGGAACCGCATCAATATGCACTCCCAATATCGTAATCACTGCCAGAAAGTAAAATACGACCATTGCAGGAACCAACTTAGAAGCTGTTTTACTAATTCGATCCAGACCACCTAGAATTACAATAGACGTAAGTATTGCTAAAAAAATACCAATTGCTAAATCTGTAGAAAACGATTTTTCAATCCCATTTGGGGCAAGTAGAATATCATTAACAGCCTGGGTAAGTTGGTTTACATTAAAAACTGGCAAAGCACCAATCAATCCGGCAAGACTGAAGAAAACCGCCAGAAATTTCCAGTTTTTCCCCAAACCCTCCATTATAAAATACATAGGTCCACCTTGAGTCTGACCTTTATCATCTTTGCCTCGATATAAAATTGACAAACTACAGGTGAAAAATTTAGTACTCATTCCTACAATTCCACTCACCCACATCCAGAATACAGCACCTGGACCTCCGGCCGCAATTGCAACTGCAACACCCGCTATATTCCCCATACCGACAGTAGATGACAAAGCGGTCATCAAAGCCTGAAAATGCGTTATTTCCCCTTCATCCTCTGCATTATCGTATTTACCGCGCAGCACTTGAATTGCGTGACCAAAATATTTGAAAGGAATAAATCTCGAATAAATAAGCAGAAAAATACCTCCACCGATTAATAAAACCAGTAACGGCAATCCCCAAACAAATCCGGATGCTTTTTCAAAAAAAGTATTTAGTGTATCCATCAGCAATAAAAAAACCGAAAAGAGACTTTTCGGTTTTTGATTTGTGAATTATGAGTTTAAGTAGTTTAAAACATTTTCCTCGATGCGCATCTCTATGTTTGTCAAATCTGCTTTTACAAACTTCTCGCCTGTAATATTCTCGTACAGTTCAATATAGCGCTCTGAAACTGTTTCAATGTATTCATCGGTCATTTCAGGAAGTTTTTGACCTTCCAGACCTTGAAAGCCATTGCTTATAAGCCACTGTCTTACAAATTCTTTCGATAATTGCTTTTGAGGTTCTCCCCTTTCCTGTCGCTCCTGATAACCATCTGCATAAAAATAGCGAGAAGAGTCTGGAGTATGAATTTCATCTATTAAAACAATTTCCCCTTGAGCAGTTTTACCAAATTCATATTTAGTATCTACCAATATTAATCCACGTTCAGCTGCTATTTCAGTCCCGCGATTAAACAATTTATGTGTATAATCTTCAAGCACGGCATAATCTTCAGCAGAAACGATACCTCTCTTTATAATATCTTCTTTTGAAATATCTTCATCGTGATCACCCATTTCAGCCTTTGTTGCTGGGGTAATTATAGGCTGTGGAAATTTATCATTCTCCTTTAATCCTTCAGGAAGAGCAACACCACAAAGCAAACGCTTTCCGGCTTTATACTCACGTGCAGCGTGGCCACTCATATAACCTCGTATTACCATTTCCACTTTAAAAGGTTCACATTTTTTACCAACAGCGACATTAGGGTCTGGAGTTGCCAAAAGCCAATTGGGAACCAAATCTTCAGTATCGCGCATCATTTTTGTCGCAATCTGATTAAGAATTTGACCTTTATACGGAATTCCTTTAGGCATCACTACATCAAAAGCACTTAAACGGTCTGTAGCTATTATAATTAGGAGTTCATTTTCCAGACTATACACCTCACGAACCTTCCCTTTGTAAAAATTAGTTTGACCCGGAAAATTGAATTGTGTCCGGGTAATGGTTTTATTTGACATTGCTAAAAAATTGCGTTTTAATCTCTGTTTTCGATTGCCTTGTAAGCTGCGATCACTTCTTTAACCAGACGGTGACGTATAACATCCTTATCGTCAAGGTAGATCATTCCTACTCCCTTAACATCTTTCAGCACAAGTAAAGCTTCTTTAAGTCCGCTTATAACTCTTCTGGGCAAATCTATCTGACCGGGATCTCCGGTGATTATGAATTTTGCATTTTTACCCATACGGGTTAAAAACATTTTCATCTGTGCATGCGTAGTATTCTGGGCTTCATCAAGAATTACAAAAGCATTATCAAGTGTTCTACCACGCATAAATGCCATTGGAGCGATTTGAATTACTCCTTTCTCTATAAAACTTTCAAGCTTTTCATGTGGAATCATATCCCGAAGCGCATCATAAAGTGGCTGCATATACGGATCTAATTTCTCTTTAAGATCTCCTGGTAAAAAACCTAGATTCTCTCCAGCTTCAACCGCAGGTCTGGTTAAAATAATACGCTTTACCTGCTTCTCTTTAAGCGCTTTTACAGCTAAAGCAACACCAGTGTAGGTTTTACCGGTACCGGCTGGTCCAACTGCAAAAACCATATCGTTTTTACGGGCGATATCAACCAGTTTACGCTGATTTGCTGTCTGTGCTTTAATCAACTTGCCTCCTACACCGTGAACAAGAATCTCACCACTGGCAGCAGAAGTTTCATAATCTTCTCTACTCTCACTGGTAAGCACACGTTCTATACTATTCTCATCAAGCTTATTGTATTTCGCAAATTGCTCTAACAACATGGTTATACGCTTATCAAACTCTTCGAGTAAGTCTTCGTCGCCGTAAGCTTTTATAGTATTACCTCGGGCAACAAGTTTTAATTTTGGAAAATACTTCTTAAGAAGTTCAATATTGGCATTGTTTTGACCAAAAAATTCACGTGGAGTGATCTCTGAAAGTTCGATGATAAGTTCGTTCAAAAGCGGAAGGATTTTTTTAAAAAACTAGTTAATTATCTTTAGTTTTGTGCATAACAAATGTAACCAAATTTAGTTACTATCTCCCTTAAAAATATCAACAAAACCACCTATGCCCATCATAACCTTGACTACTGATTTTGGCCTGAAAGATCATTTTGCAGGCGCAGTTAAAGGTGCTATTTATAGCGAAATGGCCGAGGTTACCATTGTTGATATCTCACATAATGTGTCTCCATTTCACATTACAGAAGCGGCTTATATCATTCAAAATGCATATCGTAATTTTCCGGAAGGAACGATTCACATTATCGGTATTGATTCTGAACGTAATCCCGAAAACAAACATATTGCTGTAAAACTTGACGGTCATTATTTTGTTTGTGCAAATAACGGAATCATATCAATGATTACACGCACCATAATGCCTGAGGAATTGGTCGAAATTAATATTCATGATCGAATAAAAACCAATTTTACCGAG
>CAXPQP010000051.1:0-10243 GCA_964219495.1 Leeuwenhoekiella sp.
GTGCTCTTCCGATCTACAAACTCTACCAGTTACCTGAATTGATCAAAGGAAAAGTTATTGGTCAGGATGAAGCTGTCGGAAAAGTTGTAAAAGCCATTCAGCGTAACCGCGCCGGACTTAAAGATCCTCAAAAACCAATTGGATCCTTTATATTTCTGGGTCAAACCGGTGTTGGTAAAACACAATTAGCTAAAATATTGGCTACAGAACTGTTTGACAATGAAGATTCACTTATACGTATCGATATGAGTGAGTATATGGAGAAATTTGCGATTTCCAGATTAATTGGTGCACCTCCGGGATATGTTGGTTATGAAGAAGGTGGTCAACTTACAGAGAAAGTTCGTAGAAAACCCTATTCTGTAGTTCTGCTTGATGAGATCGAAAAAGCACACCCAGATGTCTTTAATATGCTTCTGCAAGTACTTGATGATGGATATATTACAGATTCTTTAGGTCGTAAAATTGATTTTAGAAATACCGTAATCATAATGACATCAAATATTGGTGCTCGTAAGATTAAAGATTTCGGTCAGGGAGTTGGGTTTGGTACTGCAGCCCGTAAGGAACAGGCAGATGAAAATGCCAAAGGAGTAATTCAACAAGCTCTTAAAAAGGCTTTTGCACCAGAATTCCTGAACCGTGTAGATGATGTTATTGTATTTAATGCTTTAGATCGTCAGGAAATTCATCAGATCATTGACATCGAGCTTAAAAAACTTTATAAGAGAATTGAAGCTCTTGGATATAATCTTCAGCTAACTGAAAAAGCTAAAGATTTCATTGGAGATAAAGGTTTTGATAAAGATTATGGCGCAAGACCTCTTAAAAGAGCCATTCAAAAATATATTGAAGATGCTCTTGCCGAAGAAATTATCACTTCAAATCTTCAGGAAGGCGATACCATTTATATGGATATCGAAGAAGGAAAAGAGGAACTTAGTATTAAAATTGAAAAACCTGAAAATTCAGCTCAATCTTAAACTGAGATATTCTTTAAAAATTTAAAAACCGCCATTTAGGCGGTTTTTTTATGTAAATTCATAAAGCCAAATCATAAGAGAACAGTAAAGTAAAATGACTAGACGCTTAGATTTAGGAATTGGAATTTTAGAATTTTATGATCATTTTGTAATTGGTTTGGTTAACCCTGATATAAATTTTGGCCAACAGGAACGTTTACTATTTTTAAATGCCTGTTTAGACCACTTTAAAGAAAATCCATTCGGCTATATCTCCGTTAGAACCTTCTCCTACAGCATTGATCCTTTGATTTATTTAGAACTCAACAAAGTTGAATCTTTGAAAGCTTTTGCCGTTGTGTATTATACCAAATTGGCGAAAGGAAATGCTGAATTGGAGGGCCAATTCTATAAAAAGCCATTTGGTATTTTTGAAACACAATCTGAAGCGATGGAGTGGATGACACAACAAATAAAGCCAGTTAAATAAACAAATTCGACACAGAATCACTCGGCGTTCAAAAAAAGCCCTTAATTCAAAAGAAGTCTCGACATTTCATAGCTTTTGGCCGAACAAAAAAAAGATGCTTTTCAGCATCTTTTTAAATTTCTATTTATTTACGCGTATGGGAATTGTACGCACTTCCCGTTGTGTCTTTATAAGATAGGTATATACCCACATTAAGGTGAATGAAGGGATGATGTCTGTAAATGGTAATATCTCTTCAATAAAAACTAATACAGAAGCAAGTTTCCCATTTCGGCCAGGATACATCTCACTCATTTTCTTTGCTGCAAATGGAGCCCAGGCAAGGTCTAAAAATGGACCAATTACAGGAATCGACATTGTTGCCATACCAATGAGGTCAAATAAAATTCCTTTAATCAGTAAATTATAATTAAGTACTCTCATAGTGTTAGTTATTTTAATTTACTTAACACCAAAACCCTGCCAAGTTTTTAAGACAAATCGTTAGAGATTAGCTTTAAAAATTCATTGCGTGTCTCGCTATTTTCAAATTGCCCTCTAAAACCTGAAGTAGTGGTGGTTGAATTTTGCTTCTGAACGCCACGCATCATCATACACATGTGCGAGGCTTCAATAACTACGGCTACTCCCTGAGGTTTAAGTGTGTTATTTATGCATTCTAAAATATCATGAGTCAATCGCTCCTGAACCTGTAAACGTCTGGAAAAAACATCTACCACACGTGGTAATTTACTTAATCCAACAATATGACCATTTGGGATATAAGCAATATGAGCTTTTCCAAAAAATGGTAACAGGTGATGTTCACAGAGTGAATACAATTCTATGTTTTTTACGATCACCATTTCATTATAATCCTCTTTAAACATTGCTCCTTTTAAAATTTCTGAAGCATCCACATCATAACCACTAGTCAAATACATCATCGCCTTAGCAGCGCGTTCAGGTGTTTTTACAATCCCCTCCCGGCTAATATCTTCACCAAGGTCCGCAATAATTGACTTATATCGGTTTTTTACATCTTCCTGAACCTCGATGTTGTATTCTTCAAACTTTTGATAGGGTGACATATTTTATAGTATTTGTACTTAATAGCATTGTTTTTATCGATATTCAGGTAATAGTTTATCCTGATATAACTTCTTAATTTTATTGATTTTTGGATCTATAATAAATTGACAATACCCTTGCAAGGGGTGATTATTATAAAATTCCTGATGCTCCTCTTCAGCATAATAAAATGGCTTCGCCACTTTGACTTCAGTAACTATTTTAGAATCAAAAACATTTTCAGATTCTAAATACTTAATAAATGCTTCAGCCTCTTCCCGTTGTTCTTCATTGTGATAGAAAATTGCACTGCGATACTGAGTTCCCACATCATTACCCTGACGGTTTAAAGTTGTAGGATCGTGGGTTGTGAAGAATACTTGAAGTAATTCTTTGTAAGAAATTAAATTTGGATCATAATCCAATTCGATTCCTTCAGCGTGACCCGTACGCCCCTGACATACTTCTCGGTAGGGAGGATTTTTGATATTTCCACCAGTGTAACCACTTCGTACATTATACACCCCTGTGAACCGCTGAAATACAGCTTCAGTACACCAAAAACATCCGCTCGCAAATGTTGCCTTTAATAGATTTGAATTCATAGCCTAACAAAGATAGAGTCTGCATTACAGGTTAAACCCGGTTTAACCTTTTGTTAATACATTTTGAAAAATAGTTAAACAAAATTTGATAAAATAAATTTAGATATCTTGAAATCTTATACCTAGTACTATCTTTGATCTTTAAACTTAGGCAAGTTTCAGAACAATTTTTAAGTCGAAAGAAAATTATTTTTCTTACTTGCATTTAAGTCTAAGCGCCGTATACAATAAGCCAGTACCCAAAATAGTTAAAAAGATGATAGAAGCAGAACATATATATAAATCCTATGGAGATGTTCAAATACTTAAAGGTGTAGATTTGAAAATTGAGGAAGGCGAAGTTGTGTCGATAGTTGGAGCAAGTGGCGCGGGTAAAACCACTTTACTTCAAATTCTGGGAACGCTTGACAATGCTGATAAAAATACAGAGACTCGCTTATTAATAAATGGAGTAAATATTCCACAATTAAACACTAAAGAGCTTAGTAAATTCCGGAATTTGAATATTGGTTTTATATTTCAATTCCACCAGCTTCTTCCAGAGTTTACAGCACTAGAAAATGTATGTATACCAGCCTTCATTGCACGCAAAAGCAAAGCAGAGGCAGAAAAAAGAGCAAAGGAACTTCTAGGATTTCTAGGCTTATCGCATCGCATTAATCACAAGCCGGGACAACTTTCTGGAGGAGAACAACAACGCGTGGCGGTTGCCAGGGCATTGATAAACGAACCTGCTTTAATACTTGCAGATGAACCTTCTGGTAATCTTGACAGCGAATCTGCAGAAAACCTACACAAATTATTCTTTGAACTTCGCGATGCATACAATCAAACATTTGTAATCGTAACTCATAACGAAGATTTGGCAGCAATGGCAGATCGCAAATTGACAATGGTAGATGGCAAAATCATCTCTTAAGCTTAAAAAGAGTGAATTAAAGGAATTTTTGGACGCAAAGGCTTATCAATTTGAAAGCCCAGAATTTATAGGAACAGATCCGATTCAGATCCCGCATCAATTCAGTCTAAAAGAAGACATAGAAATCATAGGTTTTTTAGTTGCCACAATCGCCTGGGGCAACCGAAAAAGCATCATTACCAACAGTAACAGGCTCGTTGAACTTTTGGAGCACAATCCTTATGACTTCATACTAAATCACTCAGATAGCGACCTGAAAGGCCTTACCCATTTTGTGCACCGTACATTTAATGGCTTAGATCTCATTACATTTATTTCAGCATTAAAACATATTTATACGCAATATAACGGTCTTGAAACCGTATTTTCTAGTAATATTAAGGATGGCAATTTGCAATTAGCCATTCACCACTTTAAAAATCACTTTTTTGAAATTGAACATTTAAACCGAACGCGTAAACACGTAAGCGACCCTCTTAAGAAATCTGCTGCCAAGCGTATCAATATGTTTTTAAGATGGATGGTACGACCCGCTGATGCCGGCGTAGATTTCGGCATTTGGAAGAGCATCTCTCCTGCTCTACTTTCGTGTCCACTAGATGTGCATTCTGGTAGAGTTGCAAGACAATTAGGGCTTTTGAAACGCAAACAAAATGATGCAACAGCCCTGGCCGAGCTGGATGCTGTTCTACGAAAATTTGATCCTAACGATCCTGTAAAATATGACTTTGCCCTATTTGGATTAAGTGCATTTGAAAGTGAATTATTTTAAACTGAATATCAGTATATTATAAAGAAATTACGCCAGAATGGCCTTATTTAAATTATGTGGCATAATTTTAGAAAAGATGAACTAAATTAATCAACCCAAACTATGCAAATACCGGCATTACCAGAATTTGAAACAGAACGTCTTGTTGCTTTAGAAACCTTAGAACTTTCCTATGATGCAGATTCAAACTACGATATTATTACCAGGCTGGCATCTACTATTTGTGAAGTTCCGGTTGCCTTAATATCGCTAATCGACGCCGATAAGCAACGATTTAAATCTAAAGTGGGAACTGATTTATGTGAAACCGATCGTGAAATATCATTTTGCGCACACGCTATACTCACACCTAGAGAAATTACTATAATCCCCGATTCACGAAAGGATATCCGATTTAAGGATAACCCGTTACTTAAACATGAGACTCCAGTTATATTTTATGCTGGCGTTCCATTACTTACACGTACAGGCCAGCCTTTAGGTACCCTTTGTGTTATAGACAGTAAACCACGTACCCTTACAGAATCTCAAATTGCGTTGTTAAAAGATTTGGCCAGTCAGGTTGAAAATCTTTTTGAGCTTCGCCGAAAAAATCTAAAACTATTGGCAATTGAACAATTGCTACAAAAGAAAAATGAGCAATTGCGAAAATTTGCAGGTACCGTATCTCACGATATGAAAATGCCACTGGCAAATATGATCGTTACTACCGATATTTTAAGGGCTAAATACGCGCCTCAACTAGATGTTCAGGGTAATAATTATCTTTCTTATCTCAAGCAATCTTCATTTTCACTAAGCGACTATATAGACAATTTGCTTTCGTATTATGAGAGTGAAGGACAGTCTCCAGAGCAATCGGAAACTTTTGAATTGCAAGATCTTCTTGAAGAGCTTATAGATTTACTAAACATCAATGAGGATTATATCATTAATATGCCAGAAAGTCCAATGGAATTGACGACCAATAAATCTGCTGTTAATCAGATTTTATTGAATTTAATTACCAATAGTCTTAAATATAATGACAAGGAAACAGGTATCATAACTATTAAAAGCACACAGGATCACGCTTATTATTATGTTCAGGTTTCTGATAATGGAAAGGGAATAGCAAAGGATAAGCAGGAAAGTATATTTGAATTATTTAGCATAGCGACAGATACTGATAATAAAGGTAAAAAAGGAAATGGAATTGGGTTATCTACAGTTCGTAATTTAGTGCAATCCCTTGGCGGAATAATCTCTGTGAGTAGTGAAGAAGGGAAAGGTGCAACATTTGATTTTACTATTAAAAAGGTAACTAGCTAGTTTAAAAACGCTAATTTAGGCCAGTCAATTGACCGTACTATGCAGTTTAAAAATCCTGAAATTCTCTACTTCCTTTTTTTACTGCTAATTCCTATTCTTATTCATTTATTTCAGCTGCGACGCTTTAAAAAAACAGCTTTTACCAATGTTGTTTTTTTAGAAAATGTGGTACAAAATACCCGAAAAAGTAACACGCTCAAAAAATGGCTTATTCTCTTTACCAGATTATGTGCATTTGCCGGAATCATTATAGCATTTGCACAACCGTTTATCCCTTCTACTGAAGCTGCTCTAAAGCCCCAGGAAACTGTTTTGTTTATAGACAATTCTTACAGTATGCAGGCTCAGGGTAAGAGAGGCACACTTCTTAATGAAATTAAACAGGAATTACTTGCCGAGCTACCAAAAGATAAAAGCTTCACATTAGCAAGCTGGGATTCACAAACCAAAGATTTTAATCCCGGCACAGATCGATCTCAGTTACTTGATCTCCCATATACATCATCAACACTAAATCAAGACAACTTACTGCTTCAGCTTAAGTCCTTATTTTCTGATGATGTCACAACACACAAGCAATTAATAATTCTAAGTGATTTTCAAGGTTTAGCCTCAGAAAACGCTTCAGACTCAAGTGTGATAAGTATAAATTACTTAAAACTTAATCCGGTCGCATTTACAAATTTGGCTATTGACAGTTTGAATTATGATCGCTATAATAGCAGTTTAAAATTCAAAGTATGGCTTTCTTCTCTTCAAAAATTGGAAACACAGGTGCCAGTTTCTGTATTTAATACTGGTCAATTAAGCACTAAAGCAACAGCCAACTTTAAAAATAGTGACACTGCATCTGTAGAATTTACACTTCAGAATGAGAATCAAATTGCGGGAAAATTGAGCATTGAAGATCCTAATCTCCTTTACGACAATGAGTTTTATTTTGCCACCGGAGCTCAAAAACCACTTAAAGTTTTAGCAGTTTCTAACGCAGATTCCGATTTTATTACACGTTTGTACCGTTCACCTGAGTACGATTTAACCACTGTAAAATCTTCAGAATTCGATTACAGTTTACTGGCAGAGCAAAATTTAATTATACTTAATGAGCTTGCCACAATACCTGCAGCGCTGATTAATCAGTTAAAAGCCCATACCATTAAAGGTGCAACACTTATTTTAATTCCTTCTACAGATGCCCGGCAAGAAGAATATACTTCTCTTCTTAATGCCTATGGGTTTTCCAGTTTTGGCGAAAAAAACACGACTTCTCAACGAATTACAACTATAAATTTTGATCATCCTTTATATCAAAATGTTTTCAGTAAACGAACTTCTAATCTGCAGTCACACGTTCTTCAATCTTATTTTCCATTAGCAACTAATGAATCTATACTAAGTCTGGAAAATGGTGCTCCATTTCTTGCTGAAAAAAATGGACTATATGTATTTACAGGTTCGTTAAATACTTCAAATAGCAATTTTATTAACGGTCAACTCATTGTTCCTACTTTCGATAAAATTGCAATGGAAGCCCTTCAGCCCTCACAATTATATTATACGTTTGGAGATAACAATTCATATGAAATTGAAGCTGTTTTACCCGAAGATGCAGTTGTAACATTAGAACAAGATGGCTCACAGATTATTCCTATACAGCAAAGACGAGGGTCAAAAATCACCATATCAGAAACTCCCGGGCTTACAAAAGCCGGAGTTTACGCTGTTAAATATCAACAGGATACACTGGCCCTTGTTGCTTATAATCACAACAGAAAAGAGAGTGATTTAAAAGACCAAAGTCTTAATAATACTAATGATTCTTTAGAGGTTTCAGAGTTAATAAATGAATTACAGCAGGCGTCAAATCTTAACCTTCTTTCAAAATGGTTTGTTATTTTTGCATTGTTGGCATTTTTAGCAGAAATGCTCATTCTAAAATTCTTTAAATGAACGCACGCATAGTCCAGGCTACCCTAATTGATGAGTCCCACAAATTAAACGGCCAAAAAGTTGATCTGCGCATAGAAAATGGGATATTAACCGAAGTTGCTTCAAGCTTAGATTCTAAAGATGATGAGCAAACGCTGAAATTTGATGACCTTTATGTTTCTGCAGGTTGGTTTGATTCTAGTGTAAGTGTTGGCGAACCAGGCTTTGAAGAACGGGAAACACTTAAAAATGCACTCGAAGTAGCTGCCAAAAGCGGTTTTACGGGAATTGCTGTTAACCCAAATTGCAAACCGGTTGCAGACGACAGTGCAGTAATTAGTTATTTAAAAACTAAATCGGCAGGTCATACTGTTGACTTATTTCCAATAGGTGCCCTTACTGCAAATGCAGCAGGTGTTGATCTCGCAGAATTATATGATATGCAACAAGCCGGCGCTGTGGCTTTTGGTGATTATCAGCACGCTATAAATAACCCCAACCTTCTCAAGCTAGCCCTACAATACACACAAGGTTTTGACGGTCTTGTATTATCCTTTCCGCAGGAAAATGATTTGGTTATAAACGGAATGGCAAACGAAGGAGAAACAGCTATTCAATTAGGTTTAAAAGGAATTCCGGCACTTGCAGAGCATTTGCAAATAGCACGCGACTTATACCTTTTAGAATATGCAGGTGGAAAACTTCACATACCAACCATTTCCACAGCACAAAGCGCAGCATTGATAAAAGAAGCTAAGGCAAAAGGGCTTGATGTAACCTGTAGTGTCGCCATTGCAAATCTTTTCTTTACAGATGAAGTGCTTCAGGATTTTGATACACGCTTCAAAGTGATCCCACCATTGCGAACAGAATCTGACCGTCAAGCACTTATCGCTGCAGTTGAAGAGGGCACTATCGATATGGTCACCAGCGATCATAACCCACTTGACATAGAGTTGAAAAAACTGGAGTTTGACCACGCAAAATTTGGCACAATTGCTCAGGAAGCAACATTTGGAGCTTTACTAACTTTGTTTAGTCCAGAAGTGGCAATTAGATGTCTGACAGCTGGTAAAACTCGATTTACTGGAATTGATACCCAGTTGAAAACCGAAGAATCTGCTAACCTTACCTTATTTACCACTAGCGGAACAAAAACATTTGCCAAAGACGACATCAGGTCAAAATCAAAAAATGCAGCTTTTCTTGGATCAGAATTAAAAGGAAAAGTTTACGGCGTCATCGCTAAAAATCAATTTATAGCTTCCTAAATTATGACTGCAGAAGATGTACAACAGGGTAAAACCAAAGCGATTGTCGCCTACATTACCATCATTGGTGCAATAATCGCCATTTTTATGAATTTAGAATCCAAGAATCCATTTTCCAGATTTCACATTAGACAGGCATTTGGAATTTTTATAACCTTTTTCGCCCTCGGCTTTATGGTTTCTTACCTTAATAATTGGGGAGCTACGGCAGGATTTTACCTATTTATCTTCGTATTATGGGGTTATGGCGTTGTCAATGCCTTTCAGGGAAACGCGATCCCTGTACCATTATTAGGAAAGTATTTTCAAAAATGGTTCACCTTTATAGAATAACATGAGCAACTTATCTCTAGAACACCTTATACAAAAACCGAAAGTTCAGACCGATTCAAAACCGCCACTTCTCTTGCTTTTGCACGGGTATGGCAGTAATGAAGAAGATTTATTTTCATTTGCACCCGAACTACCGGAACAGTATTTTATTATTTCTGCTAAAGCGCCTTTAGCGATGCAGCCCTACGGCAATGCCTGGTACACTATTCACTGGGATGCAACAGATGGGAAATGGTCTGATGATCAGGAAGCCCTTGAAGCTCGTGAACTTATTGTAAAATTTATAGACGAGGCTGTTTCTGCTTATGATTTAGACGCAGCCAATGTAACGCTACTTGGTTTTAGTCAGGGTTGTATTTTGAGTTATGCAGTTGCACTCACCTACCCTGAAAAAATAAAGAATCTAATAGGTCTTAGCGGCTATATCAACGAAGCTATTACACAACCAAAATCTGATCTTTCAGCTTACGAAAACCTATCTATATTCAGTTCTCACGGTACTGTTGATCAGGTAATTCCTGTTAGCGCAGCTCGTAAAGTACCGGCTTACCTTGAGAAATTAGGAATTCAAGGTAAATTAAATGAATATCCTGTAGGACAC
>CAXPQP010000052.1:0-24441 GCA_964219495.1 Leeuwenhoekiella sp.
TTTAACTCCTGATTATGACCAGTCGTTTGGTTTAGGTTTCTTTGAATATTTTCAGTTGTCTGAAGATCTAGGGGCAGAGCCGCTTCCTATTTTAAGTTGCGGTATCGCTTGTCAATTTAACACAGGCGAATTGGTACCAATGGATGAGCTAGATCCTTATGTGCAAGATGCATTGGATTTGATCGAGTTTGCAAATGGTTCTACAGATACTCCTTGGGGAAAAGTGCGTGCAGATATGGGACATCCTGAGCCTTTCAATATGAAATATATTGGAGTAGGAAATGAGCAGTGGGGACCAGAATATATCGAGCGATACAAAGTATTTAATGAAGCTATTGCAGAAAAGTATCCTGAGATCATCATAGTTTCAGGAAGCGGACCATTTCCTGATGGCGACTATTTTGAATATGGTATGAAAGAACTCAAGAAAATAGGAGCAGAGATCATCGATGAGCATTATTACAGAAGTCCGGAGTGGTTTAGAGAAAATGCAACACGTTACGACAGTTACGATCGTAATGGGCCAAAAATTTTCGCAGGAGAATACGCAGCACAAAGCGTTGCTATTGCAAGTCCGGATAATAAAAACAACTGGGAAACTGCATTGTCTGAAGCTGCATTTATGACTGGTCTAGAGCGCAATGCTGAGGTGGTTCAACTTACTTCGTATGCACCGTTGATGGCACACGCTGAAGGTTGGCAGTGGACACCAGATATGATCTGGTTCAATAACTTAGAATCCTACGGTACGCCGAATTATTACGTTCAGAAATTATATTCAACCAATAAAGGTACCGATTTAATCTCGGTAACTCAGGACGGTAAAACTCTGGTTGGGCAAGACGAACTTTATGCTTCGGCAACTTTAGATTCAAAAGCCAAGGAAGTTGTGGTCAAAGTGGTAAATACTTCAAGCGATGCTCAAGAGGTAAAATTGAATTTTGAAGGAAAATCAATTAAGAATAAGGGTAAAGTGATCGTTTTAAAAGAAGAGAACCTTACGCAGGAAAATTCATTTGAATCACAAGAGAAAATTAGTCCGGTAACCGAAGAAATCAAAGTGAAGGGTAGTGTTGCAACCTATGAAGTAGCACCTTATTCTTTGAATATCATAAGAATACCATTAAAATAATCTTCTTAAAAAAATGTAAAAAATATTAAGTGTTAAATTTACATTTTAAATTAGATTATAGTAGATTTGTTAGGTAGTAAGATTTTAGTTTATGAAAGAATATGTAATTGGTCTTGACTATGGGTCAGACTCTGTACGTGCAGTTTTAATAGATGCCGCTACAGGTTCAGAGATAGAAGCAGAGGTGAGCTATTATAAACGTTGGAAACAACGTTTATTTTGTGATGCTTCAGAAAATCGTTTTCGCCAGCATCCATTAGACCTTTTAGAAGGCCTAGAAGCAACTATCAAAGCGGTAGTTTCTAGAAGTGGCGTTCCTGCCGAATCTGTAAAAGCTATTTGTATTGATACAACAGGATCTTCGCCTATACCGGTGAATAAAGAAGGAACTCCTTTGTCACTTCTTGCAGGTTTTGAAGAAAACCCAAATGCAATGATGGTGTTGTGGAAAGACCATACCGCTATCGAGGAGGCTAATGAGATCAATCATTTAGCGCGTACCTGGGGTGGTGAAGATTTTACAAAATATGAAGGAGGAATTTATTCTTCAGAATGGTTTTGGGCTAAAATTTTACATGTAGTGCGTGAGGATGATGCAGTAAAGCAAGCTGCATATTCCTGGATGGAGCATTGTGACTGGATTACCTATGCGTTGCTTGAAAATGTGGCATTAGAAGACTTTAAGCGCAGTCGTTGTGCTGCGGGCCATAAAGCGATGTGGCACGAGAGCTGGGGTGGTTTACCTCCAGAAGAATTCTTAGGAAAACTAGATCCTTATTTGGCAGATTTAAGAGGAAGACTTTATACGGAAACGTACACTTCAGATGAGATTGCCGGTCACTTAAGCGCCGCCTGGGCAGAGAAATTAGGTCTTACCACCGAAACTAAAATCGCTGTAGGAACTTTTGATGCACACGCCGGGGCGGTAGGAGCTAAGGTAGAAGAGCATACACTGGTGCGCGTGATGGGGACATCAACGTGTGACATAAGTATTTCGTCGCCAGATGTAGTTCACGATAAAACCGTAAGAGGTATTTGTGGTCAAGTTGACGGCTCGGTGATACCGGGCGCTGTCGGTCTGGAAGCAGGACAATCTGCTTTTGGGGATCTGCTGGCTTGGTTTAAAGATGTGTTGAGTTGGCCAATTGATAATCTTGTGCTTACTTCAGATATCCTTTCCGCAGAGCAAAAGGAGCAACTAAAAGAAGAAATAGAAGCTGATTTTATCAGAAAATTATCTGATGCTGCAGAAGCGATTCCGCATAGCGAAGCAATTCCTGTTGCTTTAGATTGGATCAACGGAAGAAGGACTCCAGATGCAAATCAAGAGCTTGAGGCTGCCATTTCCAACCTGAATATGGGAACACGAGCTCCGCATATTTTTAAAGCTTTGGTCAACGCGATTTGCTTCGGTTCTAAAAAGATCTTAGATCGTTTAGATGAGGAAGGTATCGAGATCAAGTCGGTTGTAGGTATTGGCGGTGTAGCGCGTAAATCTAAATTTATTATGCAGTCACTGGCAAATACACTTAATGTGCCGATTAAAGTTGCAGCTTCAGATCAGGCACCAGCTTTAGGAGCGGCGGTTTATGCTGCTGTTGCTGCAGGATTGTACCCTAATGTGATTGAAGCGAGCAAAACCTTAGGCAGTGATTATGAGGCGGAATACCTTCCGCAGGAAGAACACTTGGCAGAATATGCTGAGCTGATGCAGCGTTACGAAGTCTTAAGTGATTTTGTAGAGAAAAATATTAACAAACCGAAAAAGAACATCAAAGAACATGTATAAATCTTTAAAGGAAGAATGCTACGAAGCTAATATGGAACTAGACGCTTTAGGTCTGGTTATTTACACTTTTGGTAACGTAAGCGCGGTAGATCGTAAAAATGGCGTATTTGCAATTAAACCTAGCGGTGTGCCTTATGAAACCTTGAAACCGGAAGATATTGTTATCGTTGATTATGATAACAATATTGTACAAGGCGATAAGCGCCCTTCTTCAGATACTAAAACCCACGCGTATTTATACAAACATTGGGAAGGCGTTGGCGGTATTGCTCACACACACGCTACGTATTCTGTAGCCTGGGCTCAGGCACAGATGGATATCCCCGTTTTTGGGACCACGCATGCCGATCACTTAACAGCTGATATACCTTGTGCGCCACCTATGCACGATGATCTTATTGCAGGGAACTACGAGCATAATACCGGTATTCAAATTTTAGACTGTTTTAAAGACAAAGGTTTGGATTATAACGAAGTGAATATGATACTTTTGGGTAACCACGGTCCTTTTGCCTGGGGAGAGACGGCTGCTAAAGCGGTTTATAACAGCAAAGTGCTGGAGGAAGTTGCACGTATGGCACACCTTACGTTGCAGATTAATCCTAACGCGCCGCGCCTTAAGGATTCTTTGATCAAAAAGCATTATGAGCGTAAACACGGTAAGGATGCTTACTACGGACAAGGCTGCTAATTAAAATACTAATCTATACAATTTAATATGGGACTAATAACTTTTGCCGCATTTACACTTTTGGTTGCGGTTATTTCGTATTTCGCTTCGCGTAAGACTGATGAAACCACTTCTGATGGATATTTCCTGGGAGGGCGTAGTCTTACCGGGCCTGTAATTGCAGGTTCACTTTTATTAACCAACCTTTCTACCGAACAAATCATTGGTACTAATGGTGTTGGTTTTAGCGAAGGAATACTCATAGCTGCTTATGAAATCGTTGCAGCTGTAGCGATGGTATTCACCGCATTTGTGTTACTCCCAAAATATTTGAAAGGTGGAATTTCTACGATTCCACAATTTTTAGAAAAACGCTACGGAAAACTTACGAAAACGATTGTGTCAATTCTTTTCTTGATGGCCTATGCGATTTCGATGCTTCCAACGGTATTGTATTCAGGAGCTTTAGCGATCAATACGATGTTTGATATTCCGGAGCGTATGGGTCTAGATCCTGAAACTGCTCTTTGGGTTACCGTTTGGGGTATAGGGATTATAGGTTCTATCTATGCGATCTTTGGTGGCTTAAAAGCGGTAGCAGTTTCAGACTCGATTAATGCAGTAGGTTTGATCGTAGGAGGTCTATTAATACCTGTTTTTGGTTTGATGGCAGTAGGTGATGGTAGCATTATAGAAGGAATGAATGTATTAACTACTAATCTTCCTGAGAAATTTGATATTATGGGTGGTCCTAATTCTTCAGTGCCCTGGACTACTTTATTCACAGGGATGCTTATCGTGAATTTTTATTATTGGGGTACAAACCAGGCGATTATTCAGCGTGCATTAGGAGCTAAAAACTTAGCAGAAGGACAAAAGGGATTATGTCTTGCCGCGATAATAAAAATTTTAGGTCCTATCATTGTGGTTCTTCCGGGGGTGATCGCATTCCAGTACTTCAATGGTGATCTTGCTAACGCAGATGAGGCTTACCCAATGTTGGTAAAAGCAGTACTACCAACCGCTTTTGTAGGATTTTTTGCGGCTGTTCTATTTGGTGCGATCTTAAGTTCATTTAACTCTGCGCTTAACAGTTCGGTAACCTTATTTGGTCTTGACTTATACAAACAATATTTTAATGCAAATGCATCTGAGAAGCAAGTAGTACGCGCGGGTAAAACCTTTGGTGTTTTCTTGGCGATCTTTTCGATGGCCATCGCACCATTATTATACGGAGTAGAAGGGGGTATTTTCAACTATTTACAAGAATTGAACGGTTCATTTAGTGTACCAATTCTTGCTATCATTTTGGTAGGATACTTCTCAAAACGGGTATCTGGAAAAGCAGCTAATATCGCAATTGTATTTGCAGTTGTAACATACCTCGTTACACTTTATGTTATTAAACCTATTATTACCGGCAACGCAGTTGCTGCTGCAGAACTTGGTGGTGTAACTGATGCTTCAGAGCTTGCAATGATTGCCAAAGAAGCCTTCCCAAGTTTCTTACATATTATGGGAATCATCTTTGTTTTGGTACTTATCATTCTATTTACCGTAAGCAAATTCTTCCCACGTGAAACCGATTATATGGAGGAATACACAAGACAGGTTGATATTACACCTTGGAAATATCTTAAGCCTGCAGGTGTTGTTATCTGCATTGCTGTGATAGGCATTTATGCGTATTTCTCATAAAACTTTTAAAATAAAAAGAGCACATTATATTAAACACTATGAATTATAACATCGATCATCTTGAGGTTTGGTTTGTTACCGGGACTCAACACTTATATGGTGAAGAAACGCTAAAACAAGTAGCCGCTCACTCTCAAGAAATAGCCAAAGGATTAAATGGATCTGCTGATATTCCTGTGAAAATCGTTTATAAAGATCTGGTAAAAACACCTAATGAGATCACAGATTTATGTCTTGAAGCAAACAGTACAAAAAACTGTATCGGTTTAATTTTATGGATGCACACCTTTTCACCGGCAAAAATGTGGATCAAAGGATTGAATATTCTTCAAAAGCCTGTCTGCCATTTACACACACAATTTAATGCAGAAATTCCTTGGGGCGAGATTGATATGGATTTTATGAATCTTAATCAATCTGCCCACGGTGATCGTGAATTTGGATTTATGATGTCACGCATGCGTAAAAAGCGTAAGGTGGTTGTAGGCCATTGGGGTGACAAACGTGTACAAGCAAAATTGGGTGTTTTCACTCGTGTAGCTTTAGGCTGGAATGAATTCCAAAACCTTAAAGTAGCGCGTATTGGTGATAATATGCGCGAGGTCGCAGTAACTGAAGGAGATAAGGTAGAAGCGCAAATGCGTTTTGGTTTTACCGTTAATGGTTTTGATTCTTCAGACATTGTGGCAAAAATCAAGGAGATCAAACAGGAAGATCTTGATGAACTTCTTAAGACCTATGAGACCGAATACAATCTGGCCGATAAAATAAAAGAAGGTGGCGCACAACGCGATTCACTGGTTGAAGCCGCAAAAATTGAGTTGGGACTAAGAGCCTTTTTAGAGGAAGGTGGTTTTGGCGCTTTTACAGATACTTTTGAAAATCTGGGTGAATTGAAACAATTACCAGGGATTGCCACACAGCGCCTTATGGCTGATGGTTATGGTTTTGGTGGAGAAGGTGACTGGAAAACAGCAGCTTTAACGCGTGCGATGAAAGTGATGGCCATTGGTCTTGAAGGTGGGACTTCATTTATGGAAGATTACACTTACCATTTTACGCCACAAGGTTCTTATGTTTTAGGATCGCATATGTTGGAGATTTGCCCGTCTATCGCTTCCGGGAAGCCAAATTGTGAAGTGCATCCGCTGGGAATAGGAGGTAAGGAAGATCCTGCTCGTTTGGTATTTAATTCCCCAGAAGGTCCCGCAATCAATGCTTCTTTGGTAGATATGGGGAATCGTTTCCGATTAATTGTTAACGAGGTTGAAGCCGTAAAGCCGGAAGCAGATTTGCCAAATTTACCCGTTGCACGGGTGCTTTGGGACTGTAAACCTAATCTTGATATCGCTGCTACTACGTGGATTTTAGCGGGTGGAGCGCATCATACGGTATATAGTCAGGCAGTTACTACCGAATTTATGGAGGATTTTGCCGATATTGCAGGTATTGAACTTGTGGTAATAGACGATCAGACGCGTGTGCGTGACTTTAAAGACACGTTAAATGCTAATGAAGCTTATTATCATTTGTTTCAACATCGAATGTAATTAACAACCTAGCATTTTTTTAATTTATGAATGTAACTAAAAAACTAATGGTCATTCCGGTAGTATTGGGAATGGCTTTGACGGCAGTCAATTGTAAAAACGAAACCAAAAAAGAAGAAACTCCCATTGTGGAAGAAATGCCTGAAGCGACTATAACCAAGTCTGACTTTGGTATGTTTCAGGACAGTATTCCGGTATCAAAATATGCATTAGTAAATGCAAACGGAATGGAAGTAGATGTAATCACTTATGGAGGTATCATTACCAGCTTAAAAGCACCCGGTAAGGACAGCACCTTTCAGGATGTGGTTTTAGGTTTCGATAGTATGGATGGTTATGTTGATGGCTCTCCATATTTTGGTGCAATTATTGGCCGATATGGCAACCGTATCGCAAAAGGTACTTTTAAAATTGACGGAAACACATACACAGTACCTACAAATGATGGGGATAACACACTTCACGGTGGTACAACTGGTTTCGATAAGGTTATTTGGAATGCTGAAGAAGTAAAGGATGGAGACAATGTAGGTCTTAAATTAACTTACACCAGCCCTGATGGAGAAATGGGGTACCCGGGAACTCTGGAAACCACTGTTACCTATACGCTTCAGGCAGATAACACATTGCTTGTAAAATATGAAGCAACTACAGATAAGCCAACAGTTGTAAATCTTACACAACACTCGTATTTCAATCTTTCCGGAGATTTTAATAACACGATTCTGGATACGGAGATTATGCTTAATGCAGATCATTATCTTCCTGTTGATGCAGGTTTAATCCCAACCGGAGAATTAAGACCAGTAGCTGGTACTCCATTTGATTTTAATGAAGCTAAAGCAATTGGTGCTGAAATCAATGCTGAAAATGACCAGTTGAAAAAAGGTTTGGGTTACGATCATTGCTGGGTACTTAATGATACCAACGGTGAGATGAAATTAGCTGCAACAGCTTACGATCCTCGTAGTGGCAGATTTATGGAAGTAACAACTACTGAGCCTGCAATTCAATTTTACACAGGTAACTTCCTGGATGGTACATTGACGCAAAAAGGAGGTCAAGGTACGTATGCGTATCGCAGTGGTTTCTGTTTAGAAACCCAGCATTATCCAGATTCTCCGAATCAATCTGAATTTCCTTCAACGGTTTTAAACCCTGGAGAAACCTATGAGACTACAACCTCATTTAAGTTTTCAGTGAAGTAATAAAATTTAGTGTATAAAATTTCAAAAGCCCGATTCATTACTTTGAATCGGGCTTTTTTTTGGGTATTGCCAAAGTCTCTAATAAACTAAAGCAGTCTCAAAACAAACAGTTGTAGCAAACCAATTGATTTGATTTTAGACCAAGTTAGAATTCTTGATTTTCAGCCTATTTTAAATTGAAATTATGAACGTACCCCAGACTTATTTCAGTAAAATCTGCCTGGCCCAGGTTTGCATTGATATGACCACCCAGGTATAAATTGTTCTTTTTAAAAGTGGCTGTTGACCAGAAATAGTATTTAAGTCCCATACGTGCTGATACTGTGCGCTTAAACTCATAATACCAATCCAGGTTTTTATAAGCTAGCTCAGTAGGTGGTTCTTTGTATTTAATTATATAGGAATATGACTTATTAATTCTATAATCTAATGCATAAAAAGGTTTGTAAATATTAAGACCAAGATTTACTTCAAAACCTACGTGATTTAAAAGGAGCTCTCCAGATCCAAAAACTCCAAGGTTAGTAGCATAACCATATGGGTTGTTTTTAAATTCAGGATAATTTTCCTGTGTTAATTTATTATCAGACTCTATGAAATCCTGATAATCCTTGTAATATCTGTAATAGGCACCTAAACCAATTTTGAAGGTATTATTGATGACTTTACCATAAATAACATTCACATTATAAACAGGTTTTTGAGTATTAAATAAAGGAGCTAAGACTCGCAGTCCCAAACCTGTTTCTGCTCCGATATAATTATAGGTGCTACGTTTATAATTTGTGGAATCTAATGAATTAGTAGGGTTTTGAACTGAAGCATAGTTTAATTGGGCAGAAATACCACCCATAAATGAATTCAATCCCTGATTGGGCAGGCGGGTGTGACCGTTTGAATTGTGAATATATCCCATACCCAGCCTCCAATTGATTTTGTGACCAGGTGTAAGGCCGTAGTACATAAATAATTTAAAATTCCAATTTAGATTTGTGCTTATGGCCCTGTTATATTTATTAGTCTCCAGGTAATAAACTTCTGTAAAATAGGAAGCCCCTGTACCAACTTGAATATGAAAGTCATTAAAGGTGGAAGGCAGGATTTTAAATTCTGCGAAAGGGAGAAGTGAAATCCCATATCCTAAACTTTCTGGATTTCCCAGATCGATGAAGCCCAGACTGATTCCTGTTTTTGGTCGATTGAGTCGATAGGCCCATTCTTCGGTTGTATTTAGATTTGTTTTACCGAAACTAAGGTATAGTGATTTTTGAAGGTCAGTTTCCGGGAATCTATAGTTAGATGGAGAGGTGATTCCTGCATTGATTTCTGTCGTGAAAAAGCGGGAATAAACGGACGAATTGGATTTATTTTGGGCTTGTAAAGTATAAATCATACCTACAAGTGAACACAAAAGGAGCAAGTATTTGTTATTCAAGGGACTAAAGTTTTTGCAAATAAGCAACTTTTTAAATACCCTCGCAATTGAAAACTTAATGTTTTTAGCTGGCTTAAGTCCTCTGCTTTAAATTTTTAGCACAAAGAGTGACAATTTCTGTAATGCGTTTGGCTCTGGTTTCCTCACGTTTTGCCTGGTTGAGCCAGTACAGATAGCTCTTACGGTAGCCTTTAGCAAAAGCATTAAAGTTGCTTAGCGCATCGGGATTCTTATTTAAAGCTTCCTGTAAATCTTTAGGTACAAGTCCGTTTTCGACATCGTCAAGTAAAGTCCACGAACCGTTCTCCTTCGCGATTTCTATAGATTTGAGTCCGCTTTTGTGCATTAAGCCGTCTTTCTTCAGCTGCACTACGTAATCTTTATTAATGGCGCTCCAGCCACTAGTGATATTGCGTTTACAGAAGTATTGCTTGCGACGCTTATCATCAATTTTGCGTACGGTACTGTCAATCCAGCCATAGCAAATTGCGACCTGTACCGCTTCTTCCCAGCGCATACTTTCTTCTTCGCATTCTACTTTGTAGAAAACAAGATCAACCCCGGCACTTGAGTGGTGATTATCGTGTAACCAGTCTCTCCACTCTTCAGCATTTTTGAAATAGTGCAGGGGGCGTTTCTGTGCCATTTTTTTAAAGCTTGTTAGATTCAATATAAAAGTTGCGATCAACGCTAAACTCTTCAATAGGAGTATCAAATTCTTTGGTTTTCCATTCAGCAGAAGGATAGATCCAGCTATCGGTGTTATTTACACTTACTTTTACTGGCATATCAAAACCGTCTATAATTTCAGTATATCTAAAACTCAATTTATTATTTTCAGTCTTGTATTCTAAAACTGGAATTTGCGTTGTACGTAAATACTGATTCCAAAACTCAGTCAGATCAATACCACTTTCTTGGCTGATGAATTCTTCCACCTGTTTTGATGTAACCGTCTGGTGGTAAAAAGTTTCATTTAAACCACGTAAAATGCCGCGCCATTTTTCATCATCTTCAACCAGTTGGCGTATGGTATGTAAAATGTTTGCACCTTTGGGATACATATCACCGCTACCTACCTGATCTACCCCATAAACGCCAATTATAGGCTTGTCGTTACGAATAGATCGACGGGTACCAATCACATAATCTGAAGCTGCTTTTTTACCGTAATGGTAATCAACAAATAGATTTTCAGAATAGCTGGTAAAACCTTCCTGAATCCACATATCGGCAACATCCTTATTGGTGATGTTGTTTGCGAACCACTCGTGACCACTCTCGTGAATGATGATGTAATCAAAGGTTAATCCCCATCCACTACCCGAAAGATCACGGCCTAAATAACCATTTCCGTATTTGTTACCATAGGTAACATTACTTTGGTGTTCCATTCCCAAATAAGGAACTTCAACCAATTTAAAACCATCCTCGTAAAATGGATATGGCCCAAACCAATGCTCCAGCGCCTGAAGCATTCTCGGTACATCTCTAAACTGACTTTTTGCTTTTTCAAGGTTTTCTTTTAGCACATAATAGTTTAGATCTAATTTTCCTTTTTCACCTTCATAGGTTTCAGAAAAGTGAGCATAATCTGCGATATCAGCACTTACTCCGTAGTTATTGATTGGGTTTCTAACTGCCCATTTGTATGTAGTGGTTGCTTCATTTGCTATAGAATCTACAAATCTTCCGTTACCAACTGCCATTACTCCTTTAGGAACTGTTATGCTCATGTCTAAACTATCTGTTTCATCATAAGGAATGTCTTTATTTGGCCACCAGATTGAAGCCCCAATACCTTGATTAGCATTTGCAGCAAAGGTTTTTCCTTTAGAGTCTTCCTGCCAGGTCCAACCGCCATCCCAGGGAAGTCGCGCTCCAACACGCGGATTCCCTTCAAAGTTTATTACCAACTGGTTTTTCTCACCCTGGTTCTGTTTTTGCTTTAAGGTTATGATATGTGCCAGGCCATCTTTTTCGATTTTCAACTTTTTACCGTCCTGAGTGGCGCTAAGTAGCGTCATAGGCTCTTGTAAATCGATTTGTATTTTTTGATAAGGTTTTAAAACAGTATACGTAACGGTGTTAGTTCCCGATATAAATTGTTTTTCCGGATCAATATCAAGTTTTAGGTCGTAATGATTTAAATCCCACCAACCGCGTTCTGGTGTAATACTGCCTTTTAACGTGTCTTGCTTGGTGTATTCCTTTTTAACCGATTGGCCCTGTGTACAACTGAAGAATAAAAGTCCGAAGACGAGGAGTGGCAGATAGTTTTTTGCTGAAGTTTTCATTAAGCGGAAAAGAGGTTTGAGATTAAGAATGAGCGTCATTTGATTGAAAGCTTACAGTTTAATTTTGAAATCTAATTAAAGAACAAACGCTAACCTGGAATTCAAAGTTTACTGAAGCTTTCCAAAAATAAGTTATTTCACAATTTTTCAGGTAAAGGATATCTAATTATACAAAAAAGGTCGCAACCTGTTTAAGATTGCGACCAGAGTGTTTTAGTCAAACTAACGTTTATCTCATTATTCCGTTAGGGAATACAACCGGACTCTCGTGTCCGTTTGCACCAACAGAAGCAACTCCAAAGAAAAAATTGTCTATAACTATTCCTTTCAATGTGATTTCGTTAAGATCGCCTACATATCGGCTGTTATCCCAGGTAGGTGAAGTAGTATCTCTCCAATACACCTTATATCCTGTTGCGCCATCTACTTTAGACCATTCCAGTTTAACATCGGCTTCAACAATACCACCTATTTTTACAGTTTCGGGTGCTGGTGGAGCCCAGGCAATACCTGCAAGGTTGATTGCATTTACAGCGGTAAGTTTTGCGGCATACGGGAAATTCACGTGTTCAACTGTGTCTCCATAATCGATACCGTTTTCAGTGCGTACGTCCTGATGCTGCTGGGTGTAATTCTCGTGTGCTTCCATGATACGAATCCCGGCAAAGCCAAGATCGTTAAAAGGGCGGTGATGTCCACCACGACCAAAACGATCCAGACGATAGATCATCATCGGGTTCATTTCTGGCATATATTTTTTCACGCTTCCATACACATAACGCGCCAATTGTCTTGAAATTCCATCAACTTCACCACCATAGAAGCGGCGTGCATTACGGGAACGCTCATCTTCGGTAGGTGGTACTGGCTCTGAAAAGATTCTGAAATCCCGATTGCTGATTGTGCCGTCAACTCCTTCAATATTTCCAATCATATCGTTGTTGAGAATCCCAATAACTTCCCAGCCTTGTTTAACAGCATATTCAGCGAGTCCTTTTCCGCCAAAAAGCCCTTGCTCTTCACCAGATAAACCAACGTAAATAATGCTGTTTTCAAATTTGTATTTTGAAAGAACCCGAGCAGCCTCCATAGTTCCTGCCATTCCGCTGGCATTATCATTGGCTCCGGGAGCGTCGGTCTCAAAATCCATCGTATTGCTGGCTCTGGAGTCTATGTCACCGCTCATAATAATAAAGCGGTTAGGATATTTAGTCCCCCGCTGAATAGCAACTACATTAACAACATAGGTTTCTTTGGGGATGCGATTCCCCATTTCTGGTGTTACCAGATCTTTTTGGTAAAATACTTCAAGGCAATCTCCACATGCTTCAGAGGTTTTGTCAAAATCTGCTTTGATATATCTACGTGCAGCGCCAATACCACGGGTGTCGCTAAGTGTATCGCTAAAGGTGTTACGGGTACCAAAACCTGCTAGAGTTCTAACATCATTCTCAATGCGCTCTGCCGAAACCGCATCGATGATATCATAAATTCGTAAATCGGTTTCCGATGGAACCGAAGTTTGCGCAAACCCTGCAAAACCAAGGAATGTTGCGAATAGGGGTAAAAACTTTGTCATGAAATGTAAAATAAATTGAACAGTCGAATCTACGAAATTAAATATTAGCAAAGCCGTTGAGCAGGTCGCGCACCCGTGTGGTATCGTCAACATAAAAGCGTGCTGCCGTTTTTTGCAAACCAACTTTTACGCTATACGAATCATCGGGTAAGTCTTGAAACATATACTCATCAGTCCAATCATCGCCTATAGAGAATATGAAGTCGTAATCTTTATCAAAAATGTGCTTGGTTGCTGCTTTTCCTTTATGAATGGTACTGTCTTTAATTTCAAGCACTTTATTACCGTCTAAAACCCCAAGTTCGTTATTGGCAGAAAGTTCTTTAAGTACAGTTGACAGCTCACTTGCTCGTTTTTCTCCGAGGTCCGGGTCTGCATTGCGATAATGCCAGGCAAGAGAATAGTTTTTTTCTTCGATAAAAGTACCTGCAGTACGGTCAACAAATTTCTCAAGGATTGGTTTTACCGTTTCCATCCAGTCATTTTTGAGGGCTTCGGTTACAGCCCATTCTCCACCTACAGGACGTTTCCAGACTCCATGTTCAGCGATTAAAGTGATAGGCACTTCCTGCCACCATTTACCTAAAGTATGACGATCTCTGCCACTTATGATGACTACTTCAGTATGTTCCTGATCCTGAATGCTGCGCACTAGTTCAATAAGTTCTTCATCTGGGCTGGCATCGTCGGGGTTGTTTACAAACGATCTCAACGTCCCGTCATAATCCAGGAACAGAATACGCTTTTGAGCAGATTTATAAGCATCAAGCATTTCAGATTCCTGCTCCGACTTCATATGCACCGCTTCTACAATATCCGATTTATGAGTCGTCTCATAGAGGGCATTCATAAAATCTTCAGCCCATTTCTCAACATTGTAGCGCTTCAGGCGTTTTTGCAGGAATTTATTTCGTTTAATTTGCTCATCTTCCGGCATTTCAATTGCCAGTTTAAGAGCATCAGCTATTTCTTCAAAATTATTTGGATTTATAATCACAGCTTCGCTCATTTCCTGAGCGGCTCCTGCCATTTCGCTTAAAATCAAAACACCGGTGCCGTGAGAACGCGTTGCTACATATTCTTTAGCAACCAGATTCATTCCATCTCTAATAGGTGTAAGAAGAGCCACTTCACAAGTAGTATATAAATCGATAAGATTCTCAAAAGGCATAGAACGGTAGAAATACCAAATGGGCGTCCAGCTTACGGTCGCAAATTTACCATTGATACGACCCACGAGTTCGTCAACTTCTTTCTTAAGTAATTGGTATTGAGGTACATTTGATCTTGAAGGAACTGCCAGCATAACAAGACGAACTTTCTCTTTAAATTGGGGGTATTTCTCCAGAAAGTATTCATAAGCTCTTATTCGGTTTGCGATTCCTTTACTGTAATCGAGTCTATCTATAGATAAAATCATTTTAGCATCTGGGGTCGAATCGATATGCGTATCCAACCTGCGTTGTAATTCCGATTGATTTTTTGCGGTATCGTGTTTTTCTGCTGCTTCGGCGAATTTCTTGTAATCTATTCCCATTGGGAAAGAGTTTACGGTCACCATGCGATCTTTGAGCGTAATCTCGTTGAAACTTACTTCGTGTCTCAGAATACGGGATACCGAACTCAAAAAATGTCGTTGATAATCATAGGTGTGAAATCCTATAAGATCAGCCCCCAGTAAACCTTTCAATATTTCTTCCCTCCACGGAAGGATTCTAAACACTTCATAAGATGGAAAGGGGATGTGCAAAAAGAAGCCAATTTGCACATCAGGGCGTTCTTTTTTAATTAACTCCGGGAGCAACATAAGTTGGTAATCGTGTACCCATACGGTATCACCATCTTCAATGTTATCGAGAACCACTTCAGCATATTTCTCATTTACCCGTTTATAACTCTGCCAACTGTCTTTTTCAAACTCACTGTATTCGATAAAATAATGGAAGAGAGGCCAAATGGTCCGATTAGAAAATCCATAATAAAATCCATCAATATCATCCTGATTTAAGGTAACGGGCACACATTGCTCCTTTATAGTGGCTTCAACCACATCATCAATTAAATCTGCAGGAATTTCCTCTTCGGTCAACCCGGTCCATCCAATCCAAACGCCATTTCCGTCTCGGTGAACCGATTTCATTCCGGTTGCAAGGCCACCCACACTAGGAGTAGCTTCAATTTCATTATTGGTGATTTTTAATTGTAGCGGTAATCGGTTAGAGATTATGATTGTTTTGCTCATAAAAAGAGTTAATGGTGGGTTAGTTTTTTTAGTGAATGCTTAAATTTCGGAAAAACCCAGCGTTTACGCCACTCGTTTAATAGAACTTTAGAATTTTTGATACATATATGAATAACTTAAACTACGGTATAATAAGTAATTGTAGAAGTGCAGCATTAATTTCTGACCGGGGGTCGATCGATTGGTGTTGCCTGCCAAAATTTGACGCTCCCTCAGTTTTCGCCAAATTATTAGATAAAGAGAAAGGAGGATCTTTGGGGTTTGATGTAGACGAGACCTATACGATCACTCAAAAGTATATGTGGCAGACAAATATCATCCGCACTATGTTTGATGACGGAGACAATGCTTTTGAAGTGTTTGATTTTATGCCCAGGTATGAAAAGCGGGGAGGTAGCTTTTACGCTCCGCCAGATGTCATTCGTTTTATACGATTGGTTAAAGGAAAACCTACTTTTAAAATTATTTACGATCCCAAATTGGAATATGCAGGCTGTGAAACCATAACCAAAGATAAAGGTGGTTATCTGGAGAGTTTTACTGAAGCTGGGAAGTATGATTCAGTTTATCTGTATTCAAATGTCGAGCATACTAAAATTTTAAAACAAGAGCCGGTTGAAATGACTGGTAATCTGTATTTGCTTCTTTCGTATCACGAGAAACTGGTGCCACAAAGTCTTGATCGTGCTTATCTCAAATTTCAGCGTACCAAGGTGTATTGGATGAACTGGAGCGATGCGACTACCAAATACCCTAATTACCAAAATGAAATTATGCGTAGTGCTTTAGTGCTTAAAGCGCTTACTTACGAGAAATCGGGTGCAGTGCTCGCAGCTGCTACAACTTCTTTGCCTGAAACTATAGGAGAAGAACGCAACTGGGATTACCGTTTTTGTTGGGTACGAGATGCTTCCATGGTAATACGTGTTATTTCAGGACTTGGCCATACCAAATCTGCTCGTAAATTTTTACAATTCATTATTGATACGATACCAGATAAGGATGAGAAAATCCAGATTATGTATGGGATTAATGGCGAAAAAACGCTAACAGAACATACTCTGGATCATCTTGAAGGTTACGAGGGGTCTAAGCCGGTGCGCATAGGTAATGCAGCTTACACACAGCGCCAAAATGATATCTACGGAATTTTGATGGAAGTTATCTATCACCAATTTGTAGAATTTGAAACAAGCCTTGAAAACAGTGAAGCCCTCTGGACCATTGTTCGCGGGATTGTAAAAATCGTAGAACAACACTGGCAGGAACCCGATAAAGGAATTTGGGAACTACGAACAGAAGACAAACATTTTACCTTTTCTAAACTACTGTGTTGGGTGGCTGTAGATCGTGCGATCAAAATTGCCGATGTGATTTCCAACTCAAGAGATACCGAACACTGGAAAGAACTCCGTCAGCAAATTTTTAATGATATCTGTGAAAATTCGTGGAATGAAGAAGTGCAGGCATACACCCAGGCTTACGGATCAAAAGACTTAGATGCATCAACCTTACTCATGGAACAGTATGGTTTCCTGGATGCAACTGATCATCGCTATGTTTCTACCGTACGGGCAACAGAGCGCGAGTTGTGTCGCGACGGACTTATGTATAGATATAAAAACAGGGATGATTTTGGAGAGCCTAGCAGCTCGTTTACCATCTGTACTTTTTGGTTAATAGACAGTTTGTACAAAATAGGAGAGTGTGATAAGGCTAAGAAGTATTTTGATCAATTGCTATCGTATAGTAATCATTTAGGACTGTTTAGTGAAGATATCGACTTCGAGACCAAACGTTTGCTGGGTAATTTCCCGCAGGCGTATTCCCATTTAGCTTTGATCAAAACAGCTGAAAATTTTTCAAAAACCACAACGATAGAAGAACCTTTCAAATCAATTTTCTATTAAAACAAAATGGCGGTCAGTTGACCGCCTTTTTGTTTTAATAACGTGCATCAATAATACGTTTCATACTCACATCTTCGTAATTACGTTTTACAAAGTCGAGCGCTGTTTTAACGATTTGTCCCATAGAATTTGCGCGTTTGAATTTCATATCGTGGGTATATTCGTAAAGCTGTTTTTTTAATGTTTTTAGATTCTCTTCTGTTGAAATGGTGTCTTTAGACATACATTTAAGCAGTCGACGTAGACGATTTTTGGAGGTGATAATTCGTTTTGCAAGTACTGCCCGTTCTTCCTCGCGATATTGCTCGATAGAATTTTCGCGAAGGCGATTTGATACCAATTCAACCATTTTAAAGTTCTCTTTGAAAATATGAGGTTTATAGACTTTGTAGTTACCTTCATAAGCCTGCTGGTCGAAATCTATTGCACGTATCTTATACTTAATGTGATCAAAATCGTGCGTTGGGATTACCACATAATTGTATGAGCGCATATCTCCCAGAAGTAAAATCATACAGCGCTCATTAAACTTTACAAACTCTTTAGCCAATTGCGCTTTGCCCACATCATCGCATTGGGGCAGGTATTCTGAAATAAAGACATCTCCGGGAATACCGTGAATATGTTCTTCAATTAAGGTGTCTTTATATACTAAAAAGTTGATTCGGTTAGGAGATAAAATGTGTTCGAGATCAAGACCATAAATACGGCTTGCATCGGCTCGTTTCACATAAAAATACGTGTAGTTATCATTAAAGATATTGTTGATTTTTATGCGGAAGGGTTTTGAATTTCCAAATGTACAGTAATCAATAGCTGCTACTTTAAGAAAAGGAAGTATGTTCTCACTACCATCGGAATGTAAGATGGCATAAACCCGTTTCAAACTTTCTTCAAGTTCGTCACGCTCGTGTTCTGGGTAATAAACACTTATCCAAAGTGTATCATTATCATTTTTGTCATAGATATTGATTCCTCCTGAAAAGCGAAGCAAATCCTCATAGAAAACCGGAATTTTCATTTCCCGGTTGTATTTGGTTAAATATTCTTTGAGCCTTTCACTTACAGGGTATGAGGGCTTTTTCTTTGACATTAATTTTTCTTCCATTGCCGTGGGCTTTCGCATAAAGGTAAGAAGCTTTTGTAACAAAACCAGCCCCTTCCCGTCTTGTTGATGTACGTTAATTCTAAAAATACACTTTTGGAGACAATTCTTACTTTAAATAATCTTACAAAACATTACGGCCGTGTTAAAGCGGTTAGCGATCTGAGTTTCACTATAGAAAAGGGCAATGTTTACGGCATTTTAGGACCTAATGGAAGCGGTAAATCTACCACTTTGGGTATGGTTCTTAATGTGGTAAATGCTACATCAGGAACTTACAGCTGGTTTGATGGCAGTGATAGTACGCACAACGCTCTTAAGAAAGTAGGGGCGATTATCGAGCGACCTAATTTCTACCCGTATATGACCGCAGCCCAGAATTTAAATTTGGTTTGTACAATAAAAGGAATTGATCCTTCAAAAATTGAAGAAAAGCTCGAGGTTGTTCATTTGCTTGATCGCAAGGATAGCAAATTCAGTACGTTTTCATTAGGTATGAAGCAACGTTTGGCTATCGCTTCAGCTTTGCTTAACGATCCTGAAATTTTAATTCTTGATGAACCTACAAACGGTCTTGACCCTCAGGGAATTCACCAGATACGGGAGATCATTAAAAAAATTGCATCTGGAGGTACAACCATCCTGCTGGCTTCTCATTTATTGGATGAGGTAGAAAAAGTATGCTCGCACGTGGTAATCATACGCAAAGGTGTTAAGCTTTATGCAGGTCCGGTTGACGAACTTAATGCTAGTCACGGCTTTTTTGAGTTACGCTGTAATAAACAAACTGAATTACTTCAGGCATTGGAAGCTCATCCTGATTTTGCTTCGCTTAAAGAAGAAAATGGCTTAATCACAGCCTTTCTGAAGAATCCTTATTCTGCTGAAAAGTTAAACGGCTACCTCTTTCAGAAAGGTATTGTGCTTTCTCATTTGGTTATGCGCAAACAGAGCCTCGAAGAACAATTTTTACAACTTACCTCTCAATTAAACTAAGCCTTTTATGTTACGACTTTTAACTATAGAATTTTATAAACTTAAACACAGCCGTTCATCAAGGGTTTTGAGTATCGCGTATTTTGTGATTCTTTCATTCATCGCACTTTTGGCGTCTATTGAGTTTAATATCGGAGATATTCAAATACGTATCGCAGATCAGGGAATTTTCAACTTTCCATTTATCTGGCACTTTAATACCTGGGTTGCGGCAACGCTGAAATTTTTCCTGGCGATTGTGATCGTTTCAATGATTTCAAATGAATACAGCAACCGTACCTTAAAACAGAATCTTATTGACGGACTCAGCAAGAAAGAATTTATACTTTCTAAATTCTACACAGTTATTGCATTCTCGTTATTGTCAACCGTTTTCATTTTAATAATGACCTTAATTCTGGGTTATTCCTTTTCAGATTATACGGAGTTAAGCATCGTTACCCGGGAGATGGAATTTCTATTTGCTTATTTCCTGAAGCTGGTTGGTTTCTTTTCTTTCTGTTTATTTCTGGGAGTACTGGTAAAACGCTCTGCTTTTGCACTAGGATTTCTCTTTGTTTGGTGGATTTTTGAAAACATCACATACGGCTTGTTACGCTGGCAGATATCCGAAAAGCTGGCAGATAATGTGGTTCAGTTTTTTCCATTAGAGTCGATGAAGAACCTTATCAATTTGCCTTTTCAACGCTGGAGTTTTATTGAAACCGCAGCCAATCAACTACAGGCAGATATTGCCATAGATTATGCTGTACATTGGTATGAAGTGGCGATAGTTTCAGTATGGATTTTCCTGTTTATTTACTGGGCTTATGCATTATTGAAGCGTCGGGATTTGTAGTGTGAATTTCGACTGATTTATAAGCTTCTTTGTCCATAGCTTTTTAAGTTTTGATACTTAAAACGTACATTGCTTGAAAATTGCTACACTTGAAATTGAGAACTTTATCGGTTTGGCTTAACCTGTTTTGCATCTGCATATTAGGCTTATGCAGTGAAACCTTTGCGCAAGGTCAGGCAAACAACTGGTATTTTGGTCACGGTGCAGGTCTCAATTTCAGTGCGGGGAGTCCACGGGCTTTGACAGATGGTAGTCTTTACACACTTGAAGGTTGTGCAACTATTTCAAGTGAAAATGGCGACCTTCTTTTTTATACAGATGGTATTACTGTTTACAGATCAGATCACAGCGTGATGCCTAATGGTAATAATCTCTTAGGAAATCCATCCAGTACACAATCGGCGATTATCATTCCGCAGCCAGATACACCGGGTATATTCTACATTTTTACAGTAGATGCTGTTACTCAGCAAGGAGAAGTTCACGACGGTATTAATTTTTCAGTAGTTGATTTTAATCAGGATCCTGAAGGAGTTGTGACTGATAAAAACATTAAGCTGTTGAATTATGGAGCTGAAAAGCTGAGCGCTGTAATTAAAAGCTGTACCGATAATAGCGTTTGGGTGGTTATGCTCTCCACAAATTCGGGTAATGCCGGGTTTATAGATACCTTCTATGCGTTTGAGTTAAGCCAAAGCGGTTTAAACAGAACACCTGTTAAATCTTCGGCAGGATTTTCTACCGAAGACCCACGAGGGAATTTAAAATTCTCTCCCGACGGAACTCAGCTAGCATGTGCTAATGCCGCTGGTGGACTATATCTTGCAGATTTCAATTCATTAACGGGAAGTGTTATTAACTCCAGACGTCTCACTATCAATGGTTCTAATTTTGCACCCTATGGAGTTGAATTTTCACCTAACAACCAATATTTATACTGTCACAGTTCTAACAACGAAGACGCCAGAGCTCCTGCAGAAAGTCATTTCTCGTCATTAATACAATACGATACCGAAGCTGTTAATGTAAGTGCCAGTCAGGTATTGCTTGATGATCAGAGTTTATACCGAGGTAGTTTACAGCTCGCTCCAGATGGTAAAATTTATCGAACCTTAAGCAGAAGTTATCAGCAAGGTTCGTCTTACCTGGGAGTTATTGATGCTCCTAATGAAGCAGGTACGAATGCTAATTACCGGGACCGAGCAATTTTTCTGGAAACAGGTATTAGCCATCAGGGATTACCACCCTTTAATCAATCGCTTTTTAATGAACTGGACATCATTCAAAACGAAGTGAGTTCGCGTCAATTATCCCTTTGCGATGGAGATAGCTACGTTTTGCAATATGAACCTGTAAGTGGTGCAAGTTATACCTGGTATCGCAACGATGTTAAATTGAATAACGCTACAGACTATCGCTTGTCGATCAGACAACCTAGTGGGGCTACTTTACCCTATAAAGAGACTTATAAATTTGTTTTGGATTTGAATGACGGCAGCTGTGAAAAGGTAGGAATTGCTGAGGTTACGTATTATCCCTATCAGCGTTTAGTTCCCAATGTAAGACTTATACAGTGTGAAGATTCTGAAACTGCTGATGGATTCAGTATTTTCAATCTTAATCAGGCAAATGATCAACTTACAGATGGAATTGATGAGTTAACGGTATCTTATCACTTTACTAAAAGTGATGCAAGCTCAGGCCGTAATGCGATTGATCCTTTAGGTTATGAAAATACTGCCCCGGTTGAAACACTTTACGCTCGTATAACCAGTCCGGCTGGTTGTGCAACGATAAACACTATCACACTCGAGGTAAGTTCAACTCAGGCAAATAATGGGCTGCTAGAACAATGCGATCTGGATGACACAGGTTACGCAGAATTTGATTTAAGTCTTGCTGATGATCAGGTTTTAGGAAGTACCGCCTTATCACTCGATGTTAGGTATTACTATTCAGAACTGGGAGCCTTGCTTGAAGATGAAGACGAGCTATTACCTAATTTTTATGTGAATGAAGTTACCTATAGCCAAACAGTATTTGCCCGGGTGGAGAATAACAATGCCTGTTTTGCTATTAGTCCGGTAACTTTAAACGTGCAGGAAAGGCCAAACTTTAGCCTACCCGAAAATGCATTTTACTGTGCGACAAATTTTCCAAATCCGGAAATTTTCACGCCCGATTATTCCAATCTCGACACTACTCAAAATTACAGTTATGAGTGGTTGCCAGAAGGTCAAACAACTCCCTATTTAGAGACCAGCCTAACTGGTGAGCACACACTCAGGGTAACCAATTTAGCAACCGGTTGTTTCCGGGAGGAGCGCTTTACAATTGTACAGAAAGAGCTTGCGCTTATTGAAGAAATACAGGTTACCGATGCTACCGAAAACAATACTGCTATTATCGTGTATTCCGGTAGTGGAGATTATGAGCTTACTCTTGATGATCCTATTGGTCCTTATCAGGATGAGAATACTTTTGAAGGTTTACAGCCTGGTTTCCATACTGTTTATATACGTTCTAAAGACGGTTGCGGACTCGTAGAGCTGGAGTTTAGTATCATAGGTTTTCCTAAGTTTTTTACGCCAAATGGCGACGGGTATCACGATTTCTGGAACGTGAAAGGAATCAGTGATATGGTGCAGCCGGGAACATCGGTACGGGTTTTTGACCGGTATGGCAAACTCGTAAAAGAGCTCGATCCTACTTCTCCGGGTTGGGATGGTACTTTTGCCGGACGCAATCTGCCGGCTGATGATTACTGGTTTCGGGTAGTACTCGAAGATGGACGGGAGTTCAAGTCGCACTTCACGCTTAAGCGTTAATCGCCTCCTATATTTTAGTATTCCTTTTCAGGTTTAAAAAAGCTAAAGTCCGTAATTTTAGACAACTCATAATTCCTAAGCCTTTTGGCAAACTTGTGTAAGTTTTTCGCTTTGCGGCTTACTAAGGTTATTTAAAAAATAAGCATCTTGAAATTCAATATACAATCAGAATTTAAACCTACCGGAGATCAACCTAATGCCATCAAACAACTCGTTCAGGGCATTGATTCCGGAGAACGCTATCAAACGCTTTTGGGTGTAACCGGTAGTGGTAAAACCTTTACTGTGGCCAATGTTTTGGAGGAAGTGCAGAAGCCCACCTTGGTTTTGGCACATAACAAAACCCTGGCAGCCCAGCTTTATAGTGAGTTTAAAGCCTTTTTTCCGAACAATGCGGTTGAATATTTTGTATCCTACTACGATTACTACCAGCCAGAAGCTTATATCCCAACTTCGGGAACGTATATCGAGAAAGATCTTTCGATTAATGAGGAGATCGAAAAACTACGTTTGAGCACTACGTCCTCGCTTTTGAGCGGGCGTCGGGATATTATTGTTGTCGCTTCGGTGTCGTGTTTATATGGTATTGGGAACCCGGTGGAATTTCAAAAGAATGTGATTTCTATTGAACGAGATATGGTTATCTCACGAACGCAGTTGCTTAAACGATTGGTGCAAAGTCTGTACAGCCGTACCACCGGTGAATTTAATCGGGGTAATTTCCGCATAAAAGGCGATACGGTTGATATATTTCCCGGTTATGATGATCACGCATTTCGGGTGCATTTCTTCGGTGATGAGATCGAAGATATTGAGGCTTTTGATGTCACGACCAATGAGATTCTGGAGAAATATGATCGCCTTAATATTTACCCGGCAAATATGTTTGTGACAAGTCCGGACCGTTTACAAAATGCCATAGACCAGATAGGTTTTGATATGGTAAAGCAAGTGGAATATTTCAAGGAAATCGGTAAGCATTTAGAAGCTAAAAGGCTGGAAGAGCGAACCAATTTTGACCTGGAAATGATTCGTGAACTCGGCTATTGTAGCGGGATTGAGAATTATTCGCGCTATTTGGACGGAAGGGAGCCCGGTACACGGCCGTTCTGTCTGCTTGATTATTTCCCCGATGACTATTTGATGGTCGTGGATGAAAGTCAC
>CAXPQP010000053.1:0-31242 GCA_964219495.1 Leeuwenhoekiella sp.
ATAGCGGACGAGTTAAGCGCATGCAGCGAAGCGAACGATAAATTTAGATATCGTCTTGTGAGCCTTGATCTTTTGGTTCTTTTGCATCAAGGCAAAAGAAAAGAAACTTTATTTGTAGTCAGTATTAATAAGATTTGAAATTAAAACCTTAATGTACGCGATACAATCGCGCACGAACATGAGGAAACTTCTAAAGAGAAAGGCTGGTGGTTGAGGTGATTCAGATTTAATAATTACTTAAAACAAACCCCAAATTTTAGCAGCATCTTATGAAAGTTTGGGTGTAATTTTGCGTCCTAGTAAACGAACTTTGTTTTGTACAAATCGCATTACAGATGTGGTTGCAAAACCCAATTGTTATGAAAAATAGAATCATCATTGCTGCTTTAATTGCCGGAACTCTTGCATTGAGTCTCCTGTTTAATGGCTGTGCCAACGCAACTAAAGCTAAAGATAAAGCCCAGCTCGAGGCAACAGCTACAGAGGCTGCCCCTGCAGATGCTGAACAAACTACTCCTCAGGAGCAGGCCACAGCCTATTTTGCCAGCGGTTGTTTCTGGTGTGTGGAAGCTGTTTATGAGAGTGTAATAGGTGTGGAAGAAGCCGTTTCGGGATATTCGGGCGGTCATACCAAAAACCCAACTTACGAGGATAGTAACACCGGCCGCACCGGTCACGCGGAAGCGGTTAAGGTTATTTACGATCCGGCTAAAGTGAGTTTTAGCCAACTGGTAGATGTGTATTTTGGTTCGCAAAATCCTACTCAGGTAAACGGGCAGGGACCTGACCAGGGTTCGCAATACCGTTCGATCATTTTTTATCAGAATGATGCCGAAAAAGAAATCATTGAGCAAAAGAAAGCTGCTTTAGAAGCTGAACTTGGCGAGAAAGTAGCTGCCGAGGTAAAACCTTTTGATGTGTTTTGGGAGGCTGAAGCTTACCATCAGAACTATGAGGTACAGCACCCTGAAAATCCATACATTCAGAATGTATCGATACCACGTATCAACCGGTTTAAAGCCAAATTTCCGGAACTCTTAAAATCCAACAGCCACTAAGGTTGTACTGTGAAAAAGATAAAAACCCTTTCAGTGATGAAAGGGCTTTTTATTTAATAGGATATCGCATTTGATACTAGCTTATAAATGCGCCCAACCCTCCAAAACCAGAATGATCAGGCTAGTAAAATTATAGTCCCTATGCATTTACGCGACGCATCCCCCCAACGTAAAAAGATCGCTACGATACTCACTTTTTTGTCGATACCGCTCTCGGGATTTATGACCGACATTTACCTGCCCTCCTTCCCTGCGATGTCGCGCAACCTCAACGTATCTGAACAAAGCATACAGCTTACCCTCACCTGCTTTTTCCTGAGTTACGGCTTCTCGCAGTTGTTTGTAGGCCCTGTAGCCGATAGCGTGGGGCGACGTAAACCGATGCTGATTTCGCTTGCGGTCTTACTCTTAAGCAGTCTTGCCGTGACCTTCACCAGCGAGGTGCTGGTCATTAGCCTCTTACGTATTGTACAGGGGATTGCCACGGCTTTTATCGTGGTTGCCAAGCGGGCCTATTTTGTAGATCTCTACGACGACCAGGAGCGCAAAAACTACCTCAGTTACTTTACCATCGTCTGGAGCTGCGGACCTATCATCGCGCCCTTCCTTGGGGGGTTTCTGGAAGAGCATCTGGGCTGGCAGGCAAACTTTTACTTTCTGGCTATTTATGCGGCGGTCTTGCTGGTAGGCGAACTGCTTTTTAGCGGAGAAACCATTCGCAACTTTAAGAAATTCAATCTCAAGAAAACCGGCCTGCTGTATATGGCTATGCTTAAAAATCCCGGATTTATACTGGGGATCCTCGTACTGGGCTGCGCCTACTCGGTCGTGATGGTATTTAATATTGCAGGGCCTTTTGTGGTAGAACAGCATTTTAATTACAGTGCGGTCATCATTGGGTATTGTACGCTGGTGCTGGGCTTCTCGTGGATGATAGGCGGCATCCTGAGCAAACGCTATACACCTGTAGATTTTACTAAAAAAATACGGGCGGTATCCCTTATACAGTTGGTGATCATCGGCATTTTTATCGCGCTGGGGGGTCTGGTTGATAATTTGGTTTTACTGGTAGGTTTTGCCTTCGTGATCCACATTTGCTCGGGGTTTTTGTTTACCAACTACTTTACGCAGAATATGGTGTTCTTCCCCGGAAACGCGGGTATTGCAGGCGGACTGATGGGCGGTTTGCTGTATATCATCACCTCTATGGGTAGTTTTGTGATTTCCCACTCGGGCAACATTACTGATACTTTTGATATGGCAGTTCGCTATATGATGATCGCCGCCCCATTGGCACTAGTAATTTTCTTTTCACTCCGCTACTTTAAAAAACAGGATCTGCGTAAGCGTGCGAGCGCTCAAAAAATTCAAGGTTAACGGGGGGGGGCTCTGTTTGCGGTTTGCGGTTTTCGGTTTGTTGTTTGCCGTTTGCAGTTTCTAGTTGTCACATCGAGCGTGTCAACTGAGCGCAGTCGAAGTGCAGTTGAGATACTATCGGGAGAGATACTGTTCAAAATTCAAAGTTGAAAGCAACTAAACAGAATAACAAATCATCAATAATAAATTGTATAAGCTAACTTTTTACTTTTCACTTTTTACTTTTCACTTTTTACTTTTCACTTTTTACTTTTCACTTTTTACTTTTCACTTTTTACTTTTCACTTTTTACTTTTCACTTCTTACTTCTTACTTTCCCACCCTACTCCTGCTTAACTTTTACAGCTTTAGGCAAGGTGTCTAGCTCCTCCTCTACTTCTTTAAGTAATTTATGAGCCAGTACAGCCCCTTGAGCTTGCCCGCCTGAAGCAACAGAACGTGTGGTATGCACCTCAACTTCTCTGATGGTATCACCGGCAGCATTGACATAAGAAGTGACGGTTGATTTAGAATAGGTATAGGAAGAACGGCTAGTGATACTGCAACTGCACAGCAAAACCAGACTTAGCAAATAAAAACTGCTTAATAACTTCATTGTGTGATGATTGATGAAGTTTAAAAATACGGAAAGCCCGTTAATAAGCCGAAGGAATATTTGTATTTAATTTTGAAAAAAACACAAAGCTCTTTTCGTTTGAAAAGGGCTTTTTTATAGGATAGATTGTGGGAATTATAATTAACATTAATTGCATAAACCAGATACTTGCTGAATTTGTTTTCAGAAAGTAAACCTTTTCTAATTTTTCTAAAGAATTTTATCATTGGTTAAGGCTTATACATAATGAGGAACGGTATCACGTATGAAACGTAGGGCATTTTGAGGCTCTTAACTGTCCGCCCAAAAGTGAGCTTACTGAGTGCTTTAAACTTGCGGAAGCCATTGTCCGCCCTATGTTTTATAACCATTGTTGCCACACGTATTTCTTTATTCCCAAGTTGTACCTGATAGTTTGCTTGCCAATTCTGTCGAGTTCTTTGCATTGTATTCTTTTGCTATAGACCGCAGGTATTTTTTACTTGAATAAAGCCCACCGTCAGAGCTTTTTCTGAAATTCGCTTCTACAGGGTTTTGTAGTAAGAATATTTGTAAGTCTCTTTCCTGTATTTCTGATTTTCGGTATTCAAACAAGTTCAGTTTATTCTTAGCTTCTTCAATTAAATCGTCATTTTTAAGTGTATTGAAGTTTTTCCATACAACCCTTCCTGATTGTTCGCCTTGCTCGATAACGACTAATGCCTTAATTTCGTGAATGAACTTTACATTTTTTGATTTGTAGCCACCGAAAAACAAAGCTCTTCGATGTCTATACTTACCGCCTGTATCAGGACACATATATACGTCATGATTATGGACTTCATGAATTGTACTCGCACAATTAACTATATCAAGCATGTATTTCCATGTAGGCAAGTAATTGTTTCTTTCTAAAAAACTCCTGAATTCATCTAAAAATGTCTTGAAGTTGTCGGTTGAATCAACTGTCTCAAGCACACCAATAAAAGCTTCAAATGAGATTGGACACAGTGTGATGCCATAAAGATTTGCAGCTATGTTTATTTGGCTCTCAAACTTATCTTCTGGATTATCTATTTCGAAATTGCTAAGTAGAAATAGAATATTGTAAGTTGTATCTTTTTTGAATCCTTTTAAATGTCTGTCAATCTGATTTTTGTAAAACCAATCAAAAGTTTTGGTTTCAAAAAAAATTGTAAATGATTTCTGTTCAATAACAATATCTGGAACGCTGTCCCTTTTCTTAATCTGTTGTTTAAATGAAGGACTAATCATAAAATCCTGAGACGTCAAGTTTGATATAGCTTCTTCAAAACTCCGAGGGTTTTCTTCATATAGTAACTTTAGAACAACTCCACAATGATTAGATAGTATGTTCTCTTTTGTTCGGTAGTTATTGAATAGACTAATCTCTTGTCCCATAGTTCTGTTTTATGTGTGGTAACGGTCTTGTATAATAATCAGTTGCGGATTTATTTAATACTAACATAGCTAAGATTACCGGTTTTTATGTTTGCGCGGTTTTGTCCGCAGGACACAAAGCCGCAATTGTTGTTATACTTGTTATAGCTGTAGTGCTTTCTACACATATTCCATTATTTCGAATGTATCATTAAGGATTTCGTCCCAAGAACTTTTATGCTTTTTAAGAATTGATTCCTTATCGATAGAATTTCCAATACAAACTAACTCCGTATCGTTGTCAAAAAATTTAGTTTTATAGTATTTAATTTTTGGTTCTTTGGATTTGTTGTCAGCCACCGAAATAATAGTTTGTGTGTCATTTGGTTGGTTTTTGCAAATAAATTCAAGAATCATTTCTTTACTTTTAGCTTCTAAATCTTCTTTAAAAATACTGTCCAAAATTAGCGGAAGTCTATGAATGTTATCAGTTTCATTAATTATCTTATTGAATGAAAAATGATAACTTAAAACAGCTAAATGTAATTCGACACCTTGAAACGGGAAACTTGATAGCTCATAGATGTAATTAAATCTATTATCTTTTAATTTTGGAACATCTAATTTTATATTATTTATATTGTAAAATTGCTTAAACTTTTTGTTTTTTTTGAGTCTTTCATTCTCAATATCCGCATCATCCTTAAATTCTTTTAGCTTCTCTTTCACCTTTGCAATTTCAATTGTTAATTTTCCTATGTTTTCATTAATTGAGCTCTCTAATTTCACATCAGCTTGCGCCTTTATCCAGTCATCAAGAGTTATGTTGTTGTTAGAATATATTATGTGTTTATGATAATCATTAGCTAATGATTGTCTCAATTTTTCTATTTTTTTATTTAGAGAATGAAGTTCAGATTGCAGTTTTTTGTTTTTGTCTCTAATCTCTTCTTTAATTTTAATCGTATCATTTTCCTCTTGATAAAACTCATACACTTCACTGGTGTTAATTGGTAAAATTTGTTGACAAATAGGACAATTATCCTTACCAGGAAATTGATGGGTATGATTACGGCTTACTTTTGATATTACAGATAATCTTTGACTATTATAAGTTTGTAAATTTGATTTTTTGACATATTGATTTTCAAGTTTCAAAAGGTCAGATTTCCTTTCAGTAATATCATTAATAAATTCGTTACCTTTTCCTTTAAATGAGGCATTGATAATTTTGGAATTTTCGATTTCAGAATCCTTTTTCTCGAATTGTATGTAAAAATTGTTTTTCTCATTTAATTCTTTCAATTCATTCTCTAATCTTTTTCTTTCTTCTTTATCCTCCAGCTTTGTAATGCCTAGATAATAATCTAAAAAATCCTCTTTAAAATTTTTGTAAAACTCCAAATTACTGAATGACTTTCTCAAATAAACCCAACCTACATCTTGAGAAACATAATAAGGTAAAAACATAGTTTCTATAGGCGCTTTGGAAATACCTGATTTAGTTTCAAGTAATAAATCAAAATCAAACAACTCATTAAAAAATTCTTTTAATTTGTAATGTTCAACTGAATTATTACCACTAATTCCTTTAAATACTGACACTTTTTTTGAAACAGAATCTTTTATATATAGTATTTCATCCTTTCTTACAAATGAATAATCAACGCTATCATTTCCTTTCTTAATAGTTATGTCAAGTCTTGTAAAAATATCTTCAGACAAGATTTTCACCAATTTTGTTTTATTGTCATTTATACCGAAAGTGAATAATATCAATTGTATCAAAGTGCTTTTACCAGAAGTGTTTGCACCATAAATTACATTAAGCCTTTTACCAAATCCAGCACAAAAACTTTTATTATTTACCTCGCTATGGATGAATAATTTATTTACTGTTAAATATGTTTTCATTTTTGCATAAGTATTAAAAAATAACCTGCCGATATTGAGGCTTTTAATTGATTTGGATTTAGTGTAGAATTTTTTTCTTTTAAGAACAAACTATATAATTCTTTAATACAAAGGATGTCATTTGTAAATGTGATTATGAAACTTTTCTTGTTTTCGATAAATCGAATTATTTTTTGATGTTCGCCTTGCTTCAAATCTTTAAATTGTTCTAAACTATTTTCAAAATCAAGCTCAAATGACATTGCATCAAAAACATTTATATTTAGTTCCTCACAAATTCTTTCTGCCTTTTGCCTACAAAAATCAAGAGCTAATTTTTTTGTAGTTAATATATTTAAGATATCATCAATTTTGGTTGAATCTAATCTTTTGTTTTTGTCACTCAATTTAAGGGTAGCACCTTGATTGTATGTGCTTTCAATCTCTTTAAGGTGATAGATGAAAGTATCTCGTGCTGCTTTATGGTCTAAAATTGTATTTCCAAAAACTTCTTTGAATTTACCTGTTAAAAGTTCTAATTGGGATTTTGTATTTCTACCTAAATCTACAAACGAGAAGTTTAAATTTTCAAAATGTTGAATTTGCTCACTATCAAACTGAACATCTGTATTGCCTTTTTTTAAAGCAGTTTTGCAATCTTCATTTAAGTTAGAATATGCTAAACTTTCGTTAGTTTCGTTTATATAAATCTTCTTTTTCTTATTAGTAATAGAGCATTTATAATCAAGAGCAATTGTATGATTTGTAATAAAAAATTGAAATTGTTTGTAATCTTTAGATTTTTTTAATTTGTCTTTTAGTAGTTCAATACCAGAATTAGAAATTTTTTGAATTATCTCATAAACTTTGTTTGTCGTCCAAATATCTGATGATTTTTTCGCTTGATAAGTTGTAACTTCTAATAGTTCTCCGTTTTGGTTTAAAAATCCAAATACAATATCATCATAATGCTCAAGCATAATAAAATACTCTTGAGTTTTTAATGTATCATATTTCTCTAAAAAAACATAAATGCACGTATTTCTTTGAAAATCAAAACCTACATTAGCTTGAACTCCAGAATTACTATCTATTTTTCTATCTGACATAAAGTTTTTTTCTCAATTACGTGTTTTTTTTGGCATTACAGCCAACGGTCTCGGCTATGAGTAGTTGCGTGATTAAGCGATTAACTTTGCAAGTACACACCAAACTGAAAATCCGCGAGGATTTTCAGAAGTAGGCGAGAACAAGCAATTACTTATAGCCAATGTTGTGCCTTCGTTATTTTAAAGTTCAATACCTCTTAATTTTCTATATAATTTTAAAGCATATAGGTCAGTCATACCAGCTATGAAATCAATTATATGCATAACCTTTTCATAAGGACTGCTCGATTCCTCGAATAAAAATTGTTTTGGAAGAAGACCTAATATTTTATTTTGTTCTTTATCTCTTGATTCTTTTGCCGTCAATGCCGAAGTAACAAAATCCTCTACTAATGCAGACATAATTCTAAAACCTGCGATTTCAAGTTGTATAACTTTTTTTGCGTTATAGATTTCTTTAATAGAAACATCTTCTATCTTTTTCATTACAGATTCAAGTTCAGGAATACTCTCAATTAAACTCTTGTCGTAATTACCATTTAAAATATCGTCTCTATTTTTCCAAAAAACATCTGCGGTTTTATAAATTAACGTGTTGATGGCTTTTGCTCTTAAATATGCAATAGATTCATTCGGGTCGTCTTTAAGAGATTTTGCTTGTTTTTTTACCCATTTAATATCATCTTTCGGGTTTGTTTCAATTATTTTTAAAAAAGAGCTTTTGACTTCCTTATATGTCAAAATACCCAAACGATGAGCATCTTCAAAATCTATAATATTGTAAGATATATCATCTGCTGCTTCTACTAGAAATACGAATGGATGTCGCTTGTATGAGATTCCAGATTCTATTTCATCTTTAATTAGATTTAACTCTTTAGCAATATCTAAAAAGACTTCTTCGTCGATTTTGAAATATCCATACTTTTTTCTGTGAAGTATTTTTTTATTTGATGCAACAGATTCACAAGGGTATTTAATTATAGAACCTAAAGTACTATAAGTCAATCTAAAACCACCTTTTACTCTTCCTTTTTGTTGTAAGGTCAATATTCTCAGAGCATTAGCGTTACCCTCAAAAGTAATTAAGTCTTTCCACTCTTCTTTAGAAAATTGCTCTTTAAAGATTTTGTCTTCTTCTTTTTCAGTATCTCTTTTTTTAAAATATTTTGATATGGCTTCTTCGCCAGAGTGACCAAATGCAGGATTTCCTAAATCGTGAGCTAGACAAGCGGAAGCAATAACATTTTTTAAACTATTTCTATAAAAAGGTCTAGCATTGTCGTCCTCTTTGATTTCCTCAAGTGATGCAATTTTTTTTCCTATAATTTTGCCTAATGACCTTCCAACACTTGCAACCTCAAGTGAATGTGTTAGTCGGTTGTGAACAAATACTTCTTCAGGTAAAGGAAAAACCTGGGTTTTATTCTGTAGTCTTCTAAAAGCACTCGAAAATATTAATCTATCCCAATCACGTTCGTATTCTGTTCTAATATCATTTTGTCCTTTTTGCATTCCGAACCTATTTGGTGAAAAGCAATTATTCCAGGTTATTTTCATTTATTGCATTTTTTGTTATAATGAGGCACAACTAGTAATATCACATAAAAAATCTTTGTTACCCCAACATCACTTCGGACTAACAATCAATTCTATACAAGATCTAAATCTACCACATCCACTTCATTAAATTATAAGTATTTCCGTAAATACTTGTATTATGTACCTATAAAGGGGAAAAACACCCCTGTTTTTTAAACCAACCTTCCCAAATAGGTAGAGTAGGCATAGGTAGTTGCTGCTGCATTGCTAAAGGTGGTATATACTTCCAGAGGGGTATGAGCGAGGGCTTCGGGCAGGTCGAGGCTTAGGCTACCGGCTTCCCGGGTGGCGCAGGCTTTAAACAGGCTATAATCTTCCGTTGCGGGCGCGTAGGCTATAAGACTCAGTAGATCATCTGCCGCGGCAAAAGGCTGCCGGGTGTTCACCTGCCAGCTAAGATTAAGATGTTGTCCCTCGCGGGTTTGCGATACGGGTTCGTAAGACCGTACCCGCCCGGTGCTTATCAGCACTTTATCATAGGCGATATGCAGGTTTTGGTCTTCGGCTACGATCACCTGCGCCAGGTAATAGCCGCGAATGGCATCACGGGAGGATTTTTTGCCCAGCAGGTCTGTAAAGCTTTCTTTTAAAAAGGGATACAGGGGCGCGGTAAACCGGGTCATTAAGGCAAACCTCTCCCAGGTTTGTTGCTTTTTGGCCGTTGGCGGGATGTGGCTGGGCGAGGGCTTACTGCGTATATAAGTGGTACCGTTACTTCCCTTTACAAACACCACCGGACCCACGAGTCCGCTAAGCCTTCCCTTACTTTGATCTAAAAACCGACCCATAACTCTATAGTACTATCCTGAGGTTCAAACCTCTAAGTTAATTGTAATTTGAATAGGTTGGCGTTTCTTAGGCTATAATTTGAAGGTTTTCCGTAGAATGACCATTAAATAAGCGTTCAACCTCCATAAACAGAGCATTTAATGGTAAAACAATGGTCGAGCCTGGGTTGGTTAAAGGTGAAAGGTGAGACTTGAGACTGGAGATTTGAGACTTGAGACTTGAGATTTGAGATGTGAGAAGTGCGTTTTTTATGCCCGACTCTGGTTAACCCGCCAGCATAGTTGTCATATAGAGATTGGCGCTAAAGCCGGCGTACACCAGCAATTCAATCAGGCTGTCGCTGAGTTCCTGATTGCAGTCCTGTATCTCGTAGTTGTAATTGACTTTCCTCCAACTCAGATTGGGTTTGAGGAAAAGCAATTGATGTTCCTGCGCATCTAAAAGTTCAAATCCCATATGCCAAAAGCCTTTTGCTCGTAGCACATACTGGGTTTTGAGGTGTTCTTGGTCTAGTGTATTTATGATGATATGACCTTTCCAATTAAAGGTTATCGAGCCTGCCGGGATATCGTTTTTTAAGATGCTGAACTTACTTTGCCAGATGTTTTTGGGTTTGATCTCGAGTTTGGTATTCTTGAACGTCGTCTCAGCCTTGCTGGCAAACCAATTGGCATAGGTTACTTCCAGCAGACATTCGTTTCCGTTTAAAATTTTAAAGTTGCCTCTGGCAGCTGTAGATTCGATTTTCATAGGTTCCCGGTATTGGTACTTCAGTCCTTAAGTTAGGAAAGTATTTGATTGGATCGATGCTCTTGTTCGGGTTCTTGTTTTACCAAAAAACCCACATAAAGGAGTACAAGTATAGGCACCACTACCAGCCCACTGCTGAAATTAATAAAGGAAGGCCAACCAACCAGGTCTTCTCCTCCTTCCAGGTAGAATACCAATTCACCCAATGGGCCTTTTGAAAACAGGGTGTTGTAGGTAAAATTCCATCCCAGATGAAAACCGAATGGAAGTAAAATAGACTTGCTTTTTGCAAATGCCCAAGCCCAGGCATAACCCATAAGTCCGGTACCTATAAACACAATCAGCATCGCCATAACATTACCCAAAACCCCATAAGAAAACCAGTGGTAGATACCGAAGGCAATTGCCGAAATCAATACCGCTCTTTTAGAGCCTATCATCCTAATCAAAATATAAAGCAGGGCACCACGAAATAGAAGTTCTTCGGTTAAGACCGATTTTACATCCCACCAAAATGATTTTACAACCGTAAGGCTGTCGATGTCTGGATTCAATACCCAGCTAGCCGATTTTAAATAAGATTCTAATAACTGTACCAGCACGCACAGGATTGCGGTAATCAAAAACCCCAGCCCGAATTGTTTCAATCGCTTACCTACCGGAAGAAATCCTAAAGCCAGAAGACTTTTCTTTTCCAGAAGGTATAAAAGTAATCCCGAGAGGGCTACTAGTACTAAAATTCCGATCATTCCTTTACGTTAAACGTTTTGGCAGGCATCAAATCTCTTTTATTTTCGGCGGATTCTATAGGAATTAAATCCTCGTGTGGCAGCCATCTGTTGATACCAAAAATAGACAGGAATAATAATACTGACAGTCCCTATAGCTCCGTAAACATTCCACAAAAGAAAGCTCACCGCAATGGAAATAGCAACTCCCAATAGCAGGATCAAATTATTCTGTTTCGCGCGGATATCGTTTACATGTTTGCGATCAAAAGTTCCGCAATTTTGACAATTCACGCGGAATTCATCGCCCATTTGCATTTGTAAATCGGGTCTTGTAACAGCAGCCGATTTTATGGCGATATCCTTCTTACATGACTTGCAAGGCGTCACTAATTTTATACTTAGCATCTTATTCGTTTATGCGGTTATACTTCTTTAAGGTTTCAACGAGCAAATCGTGGGGTATGGCATAAGCCTTATTGCCGTTGATACCTTCCATCGTTTCGGCAGCCACCATGGCATTGATTATGGCTTCTTCTACCGCCTGAACGGTAGCTTCAAAAAGCGGTGTCATCAGATCATTAGACAGGGTTTGAACAGTGGTTTGCTCGTCCCGATTAAAGGCCTGTTCGTTTGCGGTTGAAAAAGCTAAAAATATATCTCCCGAACCATTGCTGCCACGACCACCCACAATACCAATGCCTAGTGGCACCCGTTGTGCAATTCGTTTTAACTGATGCGGCAAGAGCGGTGCATCGGTAGCCACAATTACGATAATCGAACCATCTCCCTCCTGCCTTCTGGATTTTGGGGATGCATGGTATTCATAGTTCAGCGTGTCCTTCAGCGCAACACCCACCGGAACACCGGCTATGGAAAGGTTTTTTCTAGCTCCAAAATTAGATTGCACCAAAGCTCCCACGGTATAGGTTGAATCGTTTATGGTAAGCACCCGCGACGAAGTCCCAGTACCGCCTTTAAAGCCCAGGCACATCATACCGGTGCCTCCGCCCACGTTTCCTTCGGCTATTTTTCCGCCGGAAGCATTATGTATAGCCTCTAAAACGTGTTGCTCCTTTACATGAAATCCATAAATATCATTCAGAAAGCCATCATAGGTCTCCGCCACTACCGGATAGGTGTACCACCATTCTTCGCCGCTGTACCAGTCGGTATCTACAAACCATTTCAACACCGCCTGGCGTACTGCTCCCACACTATTGGTATTGGTAATCATTACGGGAGTTTCCAGAAAACCCGATTCGGTTACCCAGGTGGTGCCGGTCATTTCGCCGTTTCCATTAAGGCTGTACCAGTTGGCATACACCGGACTAAACTTTTTGGCTTTGCCCCGTGGGAATATGGCTGTAACACCGGTTCTGACGGGTCCCTTGCCCAGTACATTTTCTCCTTCCCCCGAAATTATAGTGCTGTACCCTACCTCAACACCGGCTACATCGGTAATGGCATTAAATGCTCCCGGTGTACCTGTAAAGGGAATCCCTAAATCTCGTGCTCTGGGCTTTTGAGCGTAGGATTGAAAACAAAGAAACAGGACTACCACAAATGCTAAAATTCTACTCATACTGCTAAATATTTGATACAAGGCTCCTTAGGAGCAAATACCCGTAAAATTTAAAGATAGTAAAGTTGCGGAAATATGGGGTGAGGATTACCGGAAGAATGAATTAGTGGTGGTGTTGGCGGTAGGTTTTTATTCTATATGATACCATTAATATTCTTTTCCATTCCAAACATAAGCCAATTGGGAAAGGGGGAGTACATCTTTAAGATATGGAGGAATATGAGCAATTGCTCTTATCTAGTGTGGGTGTAGTGCAACACTTTGGTATTGATCAAATTTTGAATCTCCTGTTGTTTGATAATTAAAAATCAGGATCAAACTCCTGCTCTACAGATTTTAAAACAGCTTTTTGGGTTTGCTTTTCAATACCAGCTATCATTTTAAAAAGTGCTTCTAACGATTTGTCCTTATAGAGGAAGTGTCTGTCTTCAAGTTGTTCAAAAATATCTTTAATTGTATGGCTCCCCATCAATGAAAAACGCTCTTTAACCGGATATAAACTAAGGGAAAACCATTCTATTAAATAATGCCCGGTCTTCCAGTATTTCGTGCTTTTCCAGTGGAAGCTCCAATATCCATTAGCCTCATTCATTTTAAGCGTGAAGTCCTTTTCTGGTTTTTTGTTTTGAAGCTCTTTAAGCACAGTCTCCATTTTAGTTGTAATGGCTGTTATGAGTTTCGCTTTATCAACACCTGGTAACTGTACCCGTTTATGGTTTTTAAACCGCTTGCTATTTAAAAGCTGTCCTGCTTTATTTTTAACACCCTTACCTGCTCCTGATTGCACTAATTTTTCAACCAATTCCTTAGAGATATCCTGGTGATTCAGCATTAGATCCTGAAGCACTTTATGCTGAGATGCTATTATTTTTGCAGCAACATCCCCGGTTAAGCCAGCAATTAATAGTTCTTGCCTTATGGCTTCGTTAGGCTCATCAACAATTCCTGGTTTTAGCAAAATACGCGGGTCTGTAAAAGGTTCTAAAGAAAATAGTAAGTGGTTTACTTTTTCTACCAGCTCCGGCCGGCTTTTAGTACAAAATATTAACTCTGGTGTTTCCCAAATACCTTCATATTCTAAAGTGTTTGTTTTACTGTTGAATTTCGGTAACAGACAGATAACCTGTACCTGGTAAGCTCCATCTAAATCACCTTCTGGCCGCCAGGATACATCTATAGCTTTTAAGCGGGTAGGGGAATTTATAAGTAATAACGAGCTGCCTGTAAACTCATGAATAGTGTCTATAGCCGGGTCTCTATCCGTTAACAAATTCCATGCTACAAACCAGCCTGCCGGTATTTTTAAGGGTTGAAGGTTCATTTAGAATTCTAAAAACGTTTTAATTGTCTTCAAACCAAACGGCCTGTTTGTAATATGGATATGGCATTACAAAAGTGGTATGCTTCAAAATCAATTGATTATGCTTTAAAAATACTTGAAGAACCTGCTCCATGCAATAAAAAGTTACATAAGGTGTGTTTTAGACTTTTGGAGCAGAGCAGAAAAGCCCTATATAGGCTTTAAAAAAACTTCTAAAACATTGAAAGGAGTACGTTTAAGTATCTGAAAGCAGAAGACCTTTATAGGTCAAAAACGGCCCAAGCCTGCGCTCAAACCGTTATTGCCTAAATACCAGGTTTTAGTCCCTTTTATCGAACCACCGTAGCTTCCAGTTCTACCGTTAAAGTAGCGAAGAGTCCTTTAACTTCAAGTAATGTTGTAGCCTGTTTTATACCATACTTTTGCAGGAAAGGAACATACACATCCATACAGGTTGTAAAGAAATCCTGTGTTGAAGTTGTGTAAACATTGAGTCTTACAATGTTTTTGCATTCATATCCCGATTCGTTGATCAGCTTTTCTAAATTCTCAATGGTTTGAATTAATTGCGAACGCATAGCTGCGTTACTTGGCACACCATTTTCGTCTATTGCAACCTGTCCTGAACAGTACAAAGTTCCTGCTACATTTTTAACTTCTACCGCCTGTGCAGAATTCGTTTGTTCGCCCCATTTCCAGGGGTCTATTGTTCTTTTTTCCATTTTTAAAATTTTACTTATTAAACTTGAAGCAAAAATAAAATGGAGTTGTGACAGCCTTATGTCAGGGGTTGAAATGGGCTTAGTAATATTTATCAAAGTACTCTTGCAGGGTCATATTGTGTGGTTCAAAATACGTGTTAAGCACTTGCAATCTTTTAATTCTGTCTAAACGGAAAAACCTAAATTCTTCACGTAACTGGCAGTAAGCAACCAACAGCCAATTTTCTGTACTCAACAAGGCAAAGGGTTCTATGATTCGTGAGGTTGATTTCTCGTCTGCATTTATGTAGTCGATATCGACTAGTCGAAAATCGGTCAAAGCAAATTGGAGTTCAGACAGGTTGTTACTGTTTCGTTCCCGGTTTATGTTTTGGTCAAATCTTGTTCTTTCAGAAAGTAAATTGACTTTGTCTTTTTGATTGTATTTTAAAACCGCTTTGACTTTTTCTATAGCTTCAGAATAATTTTTAATAAACGAAGCATCTTTGTTTTTGAGAACTAACTGTTCGGCTGTGATTAAAGCATTGGCCTGGGCTTCAGTAAACATTACTGGCGGAATTTTATAACCTTCCATTAATGTGTATCCTTTCCCTTCCTCTACAATTATTGGGACTCCCGCCTGTTCTAAAGCTCGAATGTCCCTGTAAATCGTTCTAACACTTACCGAAAACTTTTTTGCTAATTCGGTAGAAGTCAAAAGCCGTTTGGTTTGTAACTGCGTTAAGATCGCAGTGAGGCGTGAAAGTCGTTTGGTTTCATTTTCGTTCATTAACTATTTCCCGGTCGTTTTTTCAAATGGCTTAGGATCTCGTAAAACCATCAGTTAGGGTTTAATATGCTTAGTATTCGATTTGGCACTGGCATTAGATATTCCGGGTGGATTTTGATGTAATTGAATGAGCTTTAATTGCGGTTGTACAAAGTTGTAGCAGTTTCTTTATTTCACTTGTGATAAGGTAATATCATTAATTTTCTCTAAACATTTAAATCTTATTCGATTATTACCCCAATGAAGTGAGTTCATTTTCTTCTCATTTGTTATGTCGAATGCTATTATCTCTCCGTTATAACTTTCATCGTCTTCAGCACCAATTACGGGCGTTATTTCTATCATGGCGTCAGGATTATTAATCGAGTCATTTGAATGAGTCAGAAATCTTTCGGATAAATGAATTTCCTTTATAAATGGTCTCCATCCTTTTTTATAATTTAAGTTTCCTTTTATTCGATAACTTATCAGAGATTTATTGTTGAAAAGATTCAGTTTGCTGTCAACTATCTTAACTTCAAAAGTATCAACATTCAGAGCTTCTTGTTCAGACCACCAACCAATTGAGTAAGTTTCAGTTATTTCAATTTTAGGATTTCTCGTTTCCGTAGATATGCTATAGAGCAATAATTGTGGTAAAAGAAAATAATAAGCCAAAGTAAGAAGGACTAAAATCAGACCGCTCCATATTAATATTTTCTTCTTTTTCTTCATTACGGTTAAATGTGCTACAACTTATTATATCACAACATCTAGAGATGTCATCAACAACATTAATTTATTGAACACTAGCTCTTCCCTGTGTTGATATAAAGCTAACATTTATAAACCGGAAAAAGAGTTCCTGCCAGCCTACTCCTTTGTGAATTTTAAACCATTGGCCTCAAAAGTCAAAGACCCGGCATTAGACTGCACATCACCAAAAACCACCTGCAAGTGATTAGGATTAGTGTAGTAACTGAGTTGCAGTTCAGACTCAAATTCTATAAAACTCATTTCTTTCTTAACATTAGGTTTCCAGTTTCCATTCACTTCCTGTTCGCCATCTGGTGTGATTAAGGTAATGACAGCGGTTTCGTCATCCAGTAGTTTAAAAGATTGAATCAGGGTATCGGTATCGGTTTTATTAATAGGATTTGTAGTGGTCCAGACGCCGGTTAACTCTTCTTTGGTATAGCTCTCGTGCTCTTCAGAACCACTAGTGGTAAAAACGCAGGAAACCATAACTAGAGCTACAGCAATCCTGGTACTAAAAATTTAAAAGATTTCATATCGTGTACATTTATTAAGTCGTTACTAATTCAGGCCAAATGATCGGGAAGTTTTTAAGGATTCAACCGCAGTTGTCCAAGTGCCATTTTACGCACTTGTTCGTCTTTATCCTTTTCTGCGATTTCCTGTAATGCAGGGCTAAAAGTCATCTTACTCACTGCCATTAAGCGTACATCGACATCCTCGTCTGTTTTTGCAATATCATGCAAGGCAGGCTGAAAGGTGATTTTACTCACCGCAAGCATACGTACCTCATCATTAGGATCGTGCTTCGCGATGTCTTGCAATGCAGGGCTAAAAGTCATCTTGCTTACTGCCATTAAGCGTACATCGACATCCTCGTCTGTTTTTGCAATATCATGTAAGGCTGGCTGAAAGGTGATTTTACTCACTGCAAGCAAACGAACCTCATCATTGGTGTCGTGCTTAGCGATGTCTTGCAATGCAGGACCAAAAGTCATCTTGCTTACTGTCATTAAGCGTACATCAACATCCTTGTCGGTCTTAGCAATATCCTGTAAGGCAGGCTGAAAGGTGATTTTACTCACCGCAAGCATACGTACCTCGTCATTAGGATCGTGCTTCGCAACGTCTTGTAATACAAAGGCAGACTTGATGCTATTTACTGCCAGCATCCGCACATCAGGATCCTGTGCAGTTTTGGCAATCTCTATTAATTTGGCAGCATTAGCCGCCTGCACATCGTCAATTGTATAGTGCCGGTCGTATTTAAAAACAACAGCTTGATTGGTCTTTGTTTGAGTCAGAGAGGAGCAGCTGCATAAAAGAACTGCCAGGAAGAGGGTAATTAGATTGCAAATAATTTTCATAGTTCGTGATTTGATTGATGAATGTATGTTTTCTTATTCTGCAGGTAGTTTAGGCATTGCCGCATACCAGGATGTGACCTGGGTGATCATAGCTTCGGTCTTTTCAGGTTGTGCTGTCGCCAGGTTGTTTGCTTCAGAAGGATCTTCGATCAGATTATACAGTTCGGGGCGGCCACCGTCGTAATCGCACAGTAGTTTATAATCCCCATCACGCATTGCCAGATCGGGCAGGTTTTCAAAGCCATAGTAATTCTTACGATCTGGTGGTCTGCTAAAAAAAATAGGCTCCTTACGGGATTTTGATGATTTGCCCAATAAAACCTTGGTAAGTTCTTCCCCATCAAAGGCTGCTTGTTTAGCTTTCGTTCCTGAAAAATTCAACAGCGATGGTACCAGGTCAATCGCTGAAAATACCGAAGAGGTATTCACACTTCCCTGTACCTTTTCTTTCATAAAAGCAGGAGCCCACACGATTAGCGAAGAACGTATTCCGCCTTCATACAAATGGGTTTTATAGCCTTTAAATTCCCCTGCCTGCCCGGCGCCCTGCTCTGGCCCGTTGTCTGAACAGATAAGCACCAGTGTATTATCTTTAAGTTTCGGATCGTTTTCAATTTTAGCAAACAGCTTTCCCATTTGTTTATCCATGGCTTCGAGTACGGCAAGATAAAGTCCGCGTTTCCCGGCCTCTTTAGCCAGTCCATATTCTTCATAGGGTGGCCAGTATGGACTGTGGACATCATCGGGCCACAGGTTGATGTAAAAGGGCTTGTCTTCCTGCGAAGCCTTGTCCATAAACTGAAGGGCTTCATCTACAAAGCCAGTGGTGATCTCAGACCGCTGCATCCAGGTAACCGGCGAACCCAGATTTACAGCGCCTTCCCAGATTCGGCCTACTGTACCATTTTCATCTTTAGTAAGCGGAAGCAATTTGGGACCCATCCCTTCAAAATTGGTGAGGGATTCATCAAAACCGTATGCTGTAATCGGTGGTGCCGTATTCACATCCCGCTGACCGCCCATATGCCATTTACCAAAATGACCTGTAGTATAGCCAGCTTCATTAAGCATACGTGCGAGCATAGGTGCTTTGGGGTCGAGCCAGTTTGCCATCCCGCGTCTTTGGTTAGTTGCGCTATTATCAAGGTACGAAGTGATATTCCACCGCTGCGGATAGGTGCCCGTAGAAATCGCCACCCGCGAAGGCGAACAAATAGGCGAGTTCACATAAAACTGTTCGAACCTAATGCCTTCTGAAGCCATCTTATCAATATTGGGTGTTTGCGCGTCGGTATTGCCAAAACATGAAAAGTCTCCCCAACCCATATCGTCTATAAATACGAGTATAATATTAGGCGGCGTCTTTTTATCCGGTGGAGTTTTAGCGTTTAATAGACTTGCAACAAATAGAGCGAGAACTAAGAATATGGGGTTCATAAAACGTTTTACTAAATTTCAATTAAGATCAATTGCAAACAGATCTGATGTTAAAACTAAACATTTAATGCTCAATATTTTAAATAAATGAGGAGTTTTTAAAATAGGTTGAAGCCTAAAAAACAATGTATCATTAGATAATATTATTAAGTACTATACATATGCGATTTCTCCCAATGGTCAAAATGATTATTGACCTCAAATGATTTCTCTAGTCTTCCTCTCTTTTCTTTTTTCTAAAATCTCCAGTCTAACGTCTAACCTCACCCATCTCTAATCTAAAATCATCAATCTGTGCACTTGCCCCTGCTTTTCCTTTAGCATAGAGACCCACCACTACGCTGCCGTCAACTACTGTGATCTCACCCAGGCTAATTCGGGTCCAATCAGGATGAGCAGTTTTAATAGGCAGCTCAAAAGTTTGACCTCCACTATTAGCGTAAAGTATAAGTTGTTCAAAACCTGCATTGCTTTTAATAGAAGCTGAAAGCCTATAAGTACCATCAGGCAGGTTTACATAAGGGGTTGAACTTATGTCCTGAGTAATTCTACGTTCAAAAGGGATGTCGTCACTAATATTCAGGCTCTTTTCGCCGATTACCTGTTTGCGATCTTCCTGTGTATTAAAATAATTGAGCACCGGTGATTCAGGCGCGGTGGTAGAGATCTCGTTTCCCTGAAGAATTTCAGTATGCCAACCTAAAAGCTGTTCCTGTACGGGTTTGTTGTTACTCGGGATATGGCGACGGTCAGCCTCAAAACTGCCATTTTTAATGTAGTTATTATCAGCAGCTACACTCCATTTACCCGTTTCAGCATTTAGATTCCAGCTGTGCAGCGAATTGAAGTGCGGCACATCACCATCAAAAGACAAGGGAGTCCACTGGTTATAACCCAGTCCGTTGCCTGCAAATTCGGCCCAGCGGTCACCGCAAAAAAGCACTGTTTCCTGTTCACTTCCGCGTAGCGTATAAAAAAATCCGGTTTGAGACACGTGGGCATAATCCTGCTCGCTGCCGGGCATAATCAGCATTTCATTGGTGGGTTTATAAGGCCCGCGAATGTCATCGGCAACCAGATAATAAGCATAAGAGCCGTCCCAACCGTAGATGTTGGACGCCGCCATATAATACTTGCCCTTGTATTTAAACATACAATTACCCTCGCGACTGGCACCTCTAAAGATTTGAGTGAGATCAAGCAGATCAACTTTATCGTCGCGCACACCAATTTCTGAAACATAAATTTTGTTGCGCCCCTGCCCATAGGAATACACCAGATAGGATTTGCCGGTGTCGGGATCGGTAAAAACAGTCTGGTCTCCGGTGTTGGGAGTACCTATTCGCGAAGTCATATCGATATGGCGGTGTACCTTAAAATCGCCTAAGGGAGAATCTGCCAGAGCAATCATCACATTTTTCCCATGCTGAATAAACAAGGCATACTGGTTGATTTCGGCAACATAAGCAACACCCATACGCCCCAGCCAGGTGGGATTTTCCTCAAAATTTACAGCTTCAGGAGTGAGCACGTGCTTTTCAAAAGTCCAGTTTACCAAATCGGTCGAGGTATAACAGGTAACCCCCTTAAAATGATTGCGCTCTAAAGTAACCGAAGGATCTTTTAAATAGGTCTCTGCCTCTGCATAATGCACCCCATACCAGTAATATTTGAGCTTTCCGGTTTGCTCTTCTTTAAACTGAAAAATCCCGCCACCCTGAGAATAAATGGGTTCTCCATCTACAGTATACCAAAAAGAATCATTGGTGATGGTTTGGTTTTGAGCACAGGCTGAATTAAACAGAAAAAGACCTATAAACAGGCTTAAACTTTGTAAGCGGAAGCAATATAGTTTAAACATAGTTGAAGAAATAAAAATTCAATTTACAGCCTTAATGTCTAACTCTTATCCTGTCCCATCCTGATAAACCGAAAGTCTTATAACTTGAAGATATACTCTGAATCAATAGCCCCCTAAAAGCTTTTTGATTACCAACGTGAGCACCTATAAACATTAATGTTATCAGTAAAATTTGAATCAAGGAGTAAATATGCCTATATAGTCTTCTTTTTCTTTGGAGAAATAAAGAAAATGAACATAACATGCTATAGAAACTTGACTAATAAACTCGACGTTAGGAGATCACAAACAGCTTGAGTAAAATGGGACTTCGATAAGTGTTTCCTTTCTTTTGCCTTGATGCAAAAGAAACAAAAGATCAAGGCTCACAAGACGATATCTAAATTTATCGTTCGCTGCGCTGCATGCGCTTAACTCGACCGCTATCGCGGCCTCAAACAGAACCGCCTGCGACGCTACGTTCACTTCAAATTTTACGATATCTTCTTGTAGGCCGTTCCTAATAAAAAACTAAGAATATTATTCTTTAGTCTTCCCTCGGTTCAGAATAGCTGCAGGAAGCTCCGAAGGACAGGAGCGATAGCGACGCGGAGCTGACAAGGCGGTTTTCGGCCGTTAAACGGCATTGTAAAGCGAATACTCTATATTAAAGAACTAAATCTAGAATTCAAGACCGGTTCAAAAAGTTATGATCTCGATCATCGAGCGAAAAATTCCTAAGCGAGGGGCTCTTTTCTTTTGGTGAGCCTGTCCTGAGCGCAGTCGAAGGATTTCTTTGGAGAAGCAAACCGAGGCACGAGGTTCACGAGCTCCAAAGCAAATAAATCACAGCGAGCTAAATCGACGAGATTCACGAGTTCCAAAACAAATAAGTCTCAGCGAGCTAAAAAAAAATGAACAGGACACTCTATTAAACCTATAAATAATCAAACCCAAAAGGTTTCCTTAACTGACGATTTCAATTTAGGAAATTCGCAAGCTCCCCAATAAATCATAAGTAGCATGTAAAAAAGGAAAAAACTTTTAGATTGATGAATTTTTATTTAGGACAAGATTGGCTCTGAATGATGTATTTTTGCACCACTTTTAAAGGCTATGCAAACACCCCCCGAAATACGTCACGTTCAGGTAACACGCTACATCACGCCCTTGCGGGAAGGTGGCTCGCTACCGGCCGTTGCCGACGCCGACGATGGTTTTAAATATGTGGTAAAATTCAGAGGTGCCGGTCACGGTCCTAAAGCGCTTATTGCCGAATTGCTGGGCTGTGAAATAGGTCGGTTTTTAGGATTTAAAGTGCCGGAAGTTGTGTTTGCGCATCTTGATGAAGCCTTTGGCCGTACTGAAGCCGATGAGGAAATTCAGGATTTGCTGAAGTTTTCTCAGGGACTGAATATTGGTCTCCATTTCTTATCGGGAGCTATCAATTTTGATCCGGTGGTCACCACGGTTGACCCTCAACTGGCTTCAGAGATTGTATGGTTTGATGCGTTTATGACCAATATTGACCGAACCTTTCGCAATACCAATATGCTGATGTGGCATCGTGAACTCTGGCTGATCGATCACGGTGCAACCCTTTATTTTCATCACAGTTTTACCAACTGGGAAAAAAGCGCGGCGACACCTTTTGCATTGATCAAAGATCACGTCTTGCTGCCACAGGCTTCAAAATTGGAGGAAGCTAACACCAAAATGAAAGCCCTACTCACCGAAGAAGTGCTGCAACATATTGTCAACCTAATCCCAGATGAGTGGCTGCATTGGGAAGGCACTGAAGAATCTCCGGCTCAATTACGGGAGATCTATTTTCAGTTTTTATCTACCCGCTTAACCCATGCCGATTTATTCACCAAAACCGCTAATGATGCACGACAAACACTTGTATGAGTATGCGGTAATACGCATCGTCCCCCAGGTTGAGCGCGAGGAATTCTTCAACGTAGGTGTGGTGATTTATTGCAAACGCCCGCGGTTCATTGGGATGCGCTTTCAACTAGATACCAAAAAAGTGGAAGCCTTTTGCCCTGAACTCGATGTGGAACAGGTTGAAAAAAACCTCAACGCCTTTAAAGCCATCTGTGCCGGTGCTAAAAATGGCGGACCTATCGCCCAACTGGAAGCTGCAGAGCGATTCCGCTGGTTAACGGCTACGCGCAGTTCGGTGATTCAAACTTCTAAAACCCATCCGGGGTTTAGTGAAGATCTGGAAGCTACTTTGGAGTGTTTGTTTGAAGATTTGGTTCTTTGAAGATTCAAAGTTTAAAATTTAAGATTCAAAATTGGGGGTTGGAGGTAATCGCCTAATGGCGATTTTAGTATTAACTGGAACCTATCATGTTCTGTTCATTTTCTTTGCCTCTCCAAAGAAAACGAACCAAAAGAAAAGAGCCCCTCGCTTAGGAATTTTTTGCCTTATCAGGCAAAAACCGCCTTGTCAGCTCCGCGTCGCTATCGCTCCTGTCCTTCGGAGCTTCCTGCAGCTATTCTGAACCGAGGGAATTGTGATTTGGTTTAACCCTGCGGGTATGTGTAATTTTTCTATTCTCTTTGTTCTATTATCTAAAGCCTATTCGGACGCTAGTGCTGGCCTACTTTTTACATCTGTAGTAAAACAAGTAAATGCCGCAGCGATGGGCAGTGGAGGATAGCCTAGCGCAGCGGTTTGCTATCCGCAGGATAAGGAATTTACGTAGTTTTCAAGGATGTAAAAATAAGCCTAGATTTTTTTGGTTCGTTTTTTCATCGATGGAAAAAATGAACAGAAACATCAATTGAAAATCAAATCATGCTATTTGAGCTCAAAAGAAAAATCTATTAGTTTTAAGCTTACCCACACGCGATACAATCGCGCGGAAACAAGCGATAATTATCGGCATGTCTCAAAGTGACAGCGCATTGCGTATTCTGTATTTCTACTTTCGTATTTTATTGCTGAAACAACAACGGCACAAACTCACTTAAATATACCCTCCAGTTTCTCCAGATGTGTCCGCCTTCAGACTCTGTGTATTCATACGGCATATCCATCTTGTCAAGCATAGCACGGTAGTCTTTATTGGCTTCGTAAAGAAAATCGGTTTTACCTATGGCGATCCAGTACAGTTCGTAACCATTATCTTTTTGCGCTTTTAAGGTTTCTTCAAAATTGGAATACACGCCTTTTTCGCTCTCATCCCCACGTGCCATAATCGCTGCTGAAAACAGTCCTACATAATCAAACGTATCCGGGTAAAAACGGGAAATGTGCAAAGAGTGATAGCCACCCATAGAAAGACCGGCAATCGCGCGATTAGACTTGCTTGCCTTAACGCGGTAATTGCTTTCTATAAAATTGATGATCTCATCAAAATTAGCTTCATACACACCATTCATAGTTTGTGGTACCATAAACTGAGGGGTGTAATAACCAGCACTTCCGGCACCCGGAGCTGCATCCTGAATTACGTTTCCGTTGGGCATCACCACGATCATCGGTTGGGCTTTACCTTCTGCAATAAGGTTATCAAGAATCTGAGCAGCACGACCTAAAGTCATCCAGGCTTCCTCATCTCCCCCTGCACCATGCAAAAGATACAACACCGGGTATTTTTTGGTTTCCTGTTCATAGCCAGGTGGGGTATATACAGTAAGCTTTCGGTCTTTGTTTAAAGGTTTTGAATCATACCAGCGGCTGGCAACGGTGCCATGCGGCACGTCCTGTACGCGGTACAGATCGGCTTGCTCCCCCGGAACGATAAAAATGTTCATACTTGAAGCCACATCACGCACGAGAAACGGATTAGCAGGATCGGTAGTTTTAAAGCCGTCAATGATAAAAGCATAATTATACAACTCAGGCTCTAAAGTCTCAGAAGTAAAGCTCCAAACTCCCTTTCCATCTTTGGTTAGCAAGGCCTTACCGGGACCATCCATCTCTCCATAAGGCGTGCTTACTTTCACGGAAGGCAAAAAGTCTCCGGTTACAAATACCGAATCTGCCTGTGGAGCAGCAAGTCTGAATGTCACCGTTTTGTCGTCGTTCACCTGCGGCGAACTTACCTGCTGACCGTTGAATAAGGATTCCTGCGCGTTTACCAGACCTGTAATACACAGGAGTACAACAACTATATATTTTTTCATAAGTGTTTAAAATGGGTTATCTCTCAAATTTAGTTATTCAAAGGGATTTTTTGATTTGTTTTTTTTAAGCCGTGTTTGCTTTACCGATTTTCCGCTCATCCCCTAGCCTTATTCTTCGAGAGCTCGTGAATCTCCTATCGTATATTTGATTAATGTTTACTTTGAATCATGTTCATTCATTTTCTTTGCTTGTCCAAAGAAAACGAATCAAAAGAAAAGACCCCCTCGCTTAGGAATTTTTTGCCTTATCAGGCAAAAACCGCTTTGTCAGCTCCGCGTCGCTATCGCTCCTGTCCTTCGGAGCTTCCTACAGCTATTCTGAACCGAGGGAAGTTTAATTCCGTTTAACCTTTCAGGTATAAAAATCTCCAATAGCAAAGCAAAACGGCCTATTTTTAGATCTGTAGTAAAACAAGCGGGCGCCGCTGCGTTGGGCAGTGGAGGATGGCCTAGCGCAGCGGTTTGCCATCCGCAGGCAAAGGCGTTTGCGTAGTTTTCAAGGATCTAAAAATAAGCCTAGACTTTTTTGGTTCTTTTTTGGGCGATGCAAAAAAGAACAGAAATTCTGTATAAACTTTAAGCAATCTTCAATGACGTCATAGACAAAGACCCACCAACGGGTTCATCGTTAAACAACTGTACCTCATCCTGATCGTCTTGTAAGGCCAATGCATAGATCAGCGGCAGGTAATGCTCAGGGGTTGGGATCGAAAGATCAAAAGCGGTGCCTTGCTTTCTAAAATCGATAAGCGTCTGGTGATCGTGGGTAAGGATCGCGGTGTTCATTTTCTCGCGAGCTTCCAGTGCCCAATCATACGCATAAGGCGCATTGAGTTTGTCCCAGGCTACGCGGCGCAGGTTGTGGATCATATTCCCGCTACCTACGATAAGCACGCCTTTGTGACGAAGTGCTGCCAGTTCTTTAGCCAGATCATAATGGTATTGCGCCGGCTGTGTATAGTCGATACTCATCTGGATCACGGGTACCTTTGCATCGGGATACATATGTTTGATCACACTCCACGAGCCGTGGTCGAGCCCCCATTTGTCATCCAAATGCACTTCGGTGCTTGTTACCAACTTTTGAGTTGCCAGTGCCAGTTCCGGACTGCCCGGTGCGGGATATTGCACGTCAAATAAGGCTTGTGGGAAGCCGCCAAAATCGTGAATGGTTTGCGGGTGTTCCATCGCCGTGACAAAAGTACCGCGGGTTTCCCAATGTGCAGAAATACATAAAATAGCCTGTGGACGCGTAAGCTCCTGCCCCAGTTTTCTGAATTCGGTGACAAATTGATTTTCTTCTATTGCGTTCATCGGACTCCCATGACCTAAGAACAACACCGGCATTTTTTCGGTATTGGGAAGGCTCTGGTTCCATTTTTCTAAATCTTTAAGTTTCATAGCTGATCCTATTATCGGCAACATCGCTGCCATTTTTAAAAAATCCAATCGGTTCATAACCTGATTTTGAATATACACCGCCGTAAAAGACGCGTATTTTTTACAAAACAAAGTTCAGCAATACATACTTGTACTTCATTGAGCCTATCAGAAAAACTATTGTAAGATTAAGAAATAAGCTTAGTTTGCATTTCCTTGCGAAAGGCTCCCGGTGACTCGCCAGACTTCTTTTTAAAGACATTAGAAAAATAGGCGTTGTCGCTGTAGCCCAACTCGTAAGCGATCTCACTCACGGTTTTGTCGGTGCTGATTAGCAGGTTTTTGGCTTCGATCAACTTGCGGGTTTCGATGATCTCTGAAACACTTTGGCCTAAAATATCCTGACAGATCAAATTAAGGTTGCGGCTCGACATAAACAGCTTTTCAGCATAATACTCCACACCTACCGGGCGGCGGTAGTTTTCTTCAAGAACCGCCAGAAAGTTCTTAAACGAAATATGCTTGGTGTTGTGCGCATAATCGGTTTCCGGATGTATTTTCTTACGTTCGCCTTCCACCATCGTAAATAAAGCACTCAACAACTGACGGATAATTGCATAATCTGGGGTTTCCTGTTGCATTTCGGCAGCCATTAGTTGGCACACAGTAAGCAATCGGTCAAAACAAGGTCCGGCTTCGAGATTGAGATCGGCTTGATTGTGATACCAGGCATACAACTGAAAGGTGGTCTCTGCAATAAACTCACTCTTAAAACGAATCACCCAAATGGCACACTGCCCATCGACGGCTTTGGGATATACGCGGTGCACCTTGCCTTTGGTCACAAAACTCACAAAAGGCGCACGGGTGGTCACCGACTCAAAATCTATAAAATGTTCGAGCGCACCGGCACTACCTATCATCAACTCTTCATAGGTATGCGTATGCGGCTCGTTGGGATTTGAAGCAATACACGCAGCCTCGTCGGCATCTACCTGATATATGGCAAACAAGTCTTGCATAGGCTAAAGCTAGTATTCGTTTTGGTTTCACTAAATTAGGAATCTTAAAGTTACAACCTATGAAACCTTTTGCTCTACTGTGCTTCCTGTTTTTTACCGGACTGGCGTTTGCTCAAGTCACTCCCGAAACGAAAACCTATAGTTTTGAAGATTGTGTCACTACCTATACGGAAGATCAAGCGCAGGAAACCAAAGTGGGTCATCAGTTTTATTTTGCTGACAAAAACTTTACCGATGGGCGCACCATCAAATTGAGTGTGGTAGATCCCGGAAAATCTACGCATTCGCCGCATCAACATCCTCAAGATGAGTTCTTCTTTGTATTGGAAGGTACTGCGGAATTTTATCTGGATGGAAAAACAGTAGAAGTAGGCCCATACACCAGCTTGTACTGCCCGTCAAACAGTATGCACGGCATCAGCAATGCAGGCGATTCACAACTGAAGTATCTCGTAATGCAGAAATATGAGCAATAGAAAACTTTGGGCAGTGCCCATAAAAAACGGTCTAAGCCCAGAAAAACTGAACTTAGACCGTATAAACAAATTAGAGATTATATTTAAAATTTATAGGTGATCTTTCCTCTTAAATAGAATGGCGTTCCCGGTGTAAAGTGAATTTCTTCAACCGACGCCGGTTCGTTAAACAAGCGACTTTCGGTTGCAAATTGCGTTTCATTCCAAGAGGTATCCAGCAGGTTTTCTACGATCACGCCCAGCGTCCAGTTCTCGATCGTATAGTTCAGGTTAAAATCGGTTACAAAATAGCCTTCAGCAACGATGGAGTTGTCTTCATTGGCTGCACGATCGCCCAACCAGCGGTAGCCTAAAGATCCTGAAAACCCGGAAAGATCATCTACACTCAAGCCACCTGCAGAGGTAAACTTAGGCGCCAACGGAATGTAATCTTCACCATCTGCTTCTTCGGTGCTTCGGGCGTGGGTATAATTGGCATCTGCAAACACATACAACCAATCGTTTAACTGATAGCGTGCACCGGCTTCTACTCCCATTCGGCGGGTTTTTCCGCTAGGTTCAACAATTCCGGCATCGCCTACATACACAAATTCCTGATCCAGAAAGAGCGTCCAAAGCGTAGCATTCAATGCCAGTCGCGGCATCGGCTTGATGATCGTTCCCAGGTCTGCACTATAGGCCGCAGGCAGAATTTCTTCTCCGCCATTTGCCACCACCACACGTGCGTCGTTAGAATGGAAACCAATACCCGTCTTGAGGAACAGCTGCCAGTTTTGAGACGCCGTAAATACAATGTTAAACTTAGGACTAAATGCCACTTTGGTTTCGCTCTGATTGTCGTAGGTCTCAGTGAGTTTATTGTAATAATCAAACTTAAAATAGTCGAGACGCACCGCCGGATTGAAGGTAAACTTCCCGGTTTTAAATTCGGTATTCAAAAACGCAAAAGCGTTGAGTTCGTCTACATCTCCAAAAGCCAAACGATCTAAAAGTGTCTGCCTGTTTACCGTGTGCGATAAAGAAACATCATCAATATTGTCGTATCTAAATCCTACACCCGTCTGGTAGTCTAAACGGGTTTCACCCAATGCGATGTGTTTACGCTCATAGGTACTTTGCAAGCCTGCGATAAAACGTTCTTCCTTTTGCTTGATCTGATCGCCGTTGATGGGATCTTCCAAAAAGAAGGTGAAGTTAGAATACAACTCAAAGTCATATTTTGAAAGATAGGCATTGGTCTTGAGCACCGCATTGTGTTCTAAGTTTTTCAAGTGCTGAAGTGTAAGATTGCTACGGCTCGTTTGTCCGCCTTCGGTATCGTCTATTGCTCCAAATCTACTGATCAATCCTTGATCTACGGCACGCTGTGGAATTTGTCCTGAAGCGTCCCACTTGCTTTGAAAATGCGAAGCGGTCAAGGTGATCTTGTCTTTGTTGGCATCGGTATAGGTGTATTTCCCTAAAACGTTGATACGGTTAAAGTCTTGCGGACTCTCAAAAGGTCCGTCGGTCAGGTACATTTCTGAAGCCAGGTAAGCCGAGTGATTTTGCTCATCGATCAGGTTGAACATACCTGTAAGACGCGAAGTATTGAACTGACCCGCTTCTAGCGACAGGCTGCTCGCATTTAAGCTTTCTTTAAGTCTAAGATCTACATAACCAGCGGTATTGAAATTCCCTTTATCGGCATAATACGCGCCTTTTCCAAAGTCGATGTTATCAATAGTTTCGGGGATCACAAAATGTAAGTCGGCATAACCCTGACCGTGCGCGTGAGAAACCATATTTACCGGCATCCCGTCAACGCTGATGGCCACATCGGTACCGTGGTCTACATCAAAGCCACGTAAGAAAATCTGCTCGGCTTTACCGCCCCCGGCGTGCTGCCCGATGAAGAGTCCGGGTACTTTACGCAAGATCTCTTGTGAGGATTTTACGGGATTCAGCTTAAGGTCTACAGCGACCACACTGCTCAGGCTGTTCACTTCAGAAGTAAGCACCACCTGATCTAGCGATGTGCTCGCTTCAGCCAGGCTGATGTTTATTCCATTGCGTTTGTTAACCACCAAATACTGTGTCGCAAAGCCCAGACGGGAAAAAGCAATAGAATCGTTTACGGCTACTGAAGGAAGCACAAAGCTTCCATTGGCATTGGTGTGGGTGTGTTTTCCGTTATTAAGGTTATAGATATTTACGTTTTCAAGCGCTTGACCGGCTTGAGTGGTTACGGTTCCTGTTAAATTCTGCGCATTAAGTGAAGTGCAGAACAACAGCAACACGATATATAGGTTTTTCATATTAAGGTTTTAAGAATAGTAGAAAGTGCGCTGATAGGTATGAGAGGGTGCTACACCCTTAACCTATAGCTATTGCATACAGCGCAGTATTGCACCTCCTTTTGTTTTAAAAGGTAGATGCTTAAAATAGTTGTTCTATGGAATTCTTAAACTTCGGGAGGCGGTACCGGTTGCAATACAGGCAAAGAGTTGTGTATTGCTGTCCTATGATCAAATTGACGTTTTATGAAGTGTTGTACAACCACAGGGGATGCTACCGCATAATCCAAGCGCAGGTGCTTATCCACCTTTTTGGGAGTTGGCTTTTCTTTTTCTTGCTCCTTTTTAAGCTCGTCTTCAAAAGGCTCGAGTACTTGCTTGATGTATTCTAAAGTGCGGTGGTCGTGACCGGCTTCGGCAAGGAGTTCTTCAGCAGAAAAAAAGTCGTGTTGATGCTCGCTTTGTGTTATATGATCAAACTCGTGTTCCAGGTCGTGAGCGGTCTCTAGTAAGAATTGATGCAGTGGTGCCAAAACATAGAACACCGCCAGAAGGGCTGTACCACAGCTAAGCAAAATTGATCTAAGCGTACTCCTGTTCATAAACCTTAGGCAAACGCCGACAAAGCTAAAACCCCTAATGTAAATTAACCTATAAAAGTCACTAATTTTTAAAACTGCCTATATGCCATAAAATTCCGCAAGGGTCGTGCACAAAAAACTCCACTCCCCAGTCGTTATAGACCATTTCTGAAACGCGGACGCCTGTGTATTTCTGAGGAAGCTTTAGACTTTTAATATGTGTGAGAAAAGCTTCCACGTCTTCCACTTCCAAAAAAACCATGGTATTATCAACCCAATCTTTGACATAGGCATCCTGCAGGTAGAA
>CAXPQP010000054.1:0-179667 GCA_964219495.1 Leeuwenhoekiella sp.
CAATCATTAATCAAAAAAAAATAAATGAATCAGGCGATGAAAAACAAAAATTATATTGTGTATATGTTGCAATAGGTCAGAAAAGATCAACAGTAAGACAAATAGAAAAAACTTTACAAGAAGCTGGAGCGATGGAATATACAACAATTGTTGCTGCAACTGCATCAGATGCTGCACCTCTTCAGTTTTTGGCTCCATCTACGGGTTGTACTATGGGAGAATATTTTAGAGATAATGGAATGCACGCTCTTATAATCTATGATGACCTTTCAAAACAGGCTGTTGCGTATAGACAAATGTCATTATTACTAAGAAGACCACCAGGAAGAGAAGCATATCCTGGAGACGTTTTTTATCTTCACAGCAGATTACTTGAAAGAGCTGCAAAATTGAGTGACGAACACGGCGGTGGATCGCTTACAGCGCTTCCAATCATTGAAACTCAAGGAGGAGACGTTTCTGCTTTTATTCCAACAAACGTAATTTCAATTACCGATGGTCAGATCTTCCTTGATGGTGATTTGTTCAACTCGGGGGTGCGTCCTGCAATTAACGTAGGTATTTCGGTATCACGTGTGGGTGGTTCTGCACAGATTAAATCAATGAAAAAAGTAGCTGGTACTTTAAAACTTGATCAGGCAGCTTTCCGTGAATTGGAAGCATTTGCTAAGTTTGGTTCTGACCTTGACGCTGCTACATTAAGCGTAATTGAGAAAGGTAAGCGTAACGTTGAAATCCTTAAGCAGGCTGAAAATGATCCGTATACTGTAGAAGATCAAATTGCTATTATTTATGCAGGTTCTAAAAACCTAATGCGTAATGTGCCTATCGATAAGATCAAAGAATTTGAGCGTGACTATTTAGAGTTCCTAAATGCGAAACACAGAGATGTATTGGATGCGCTTAAAGCCGGTAAACTTACCGACGAGGCTATTGATACCTTAACAACGGTAGCTAACGATCTTTCATCGCGTTATAAAAAATAATTCTGAATTTAGAATTACGAATTCATAATTCAACAAATGGCAAATTTAAAGGAAATACGTAACCGCATTTCATCAGTATCTTCTACGATGCAGATCACCAGTGCTATGAAAATGGTATCTGCTGCAAAGTTGAAGAAAGCTCAGGATGCGATTACTGCAATGAGACCGTATTCTGATAAGCTTACCGAGTTGCTGCAAAACCTTAGTGCTTCACTTGAGGGAGATAGCGGTAGTCGTTTTGCAGAGGAACGTCCTGTACAAAAGGTACTTGTGGTAGCTATCTCTTCAAACAGAGGTCTTGCCGGTGCTTTTAACTCAAACATTGTAAAAGAGTCTAAAAACATCGTTGAGAACGTTTATCCAGGAAAAGAAGTTCATTTCTTAACCATTGGTAAAAAGGCTAATGACATTCTTAAAAAGTCTTATCAGGTTATCTTTAACAACAATGTTGTTTTTGATGATCTTACTTTTGAGAATGTAGAAGAGATTGCAGAGCGTGTAATGACTTTGTTTACTGATGGTGCTTACGATAAGGTAGAACTCGTTTACAACTCATTTAAAAATGCTGCGACTCAGGTAGTGATTCGCGAGCAGTTTTTGCCAATCGTTCCATTAAAAGAACAGTTTGAAGATGTAGCTCCAAGTAATGTAGATTACATTTTTGAGCCTTCTAAAGCTGAAATCGTAAAAGAATTGATACCAAAATCTTTGAAGACTCAGTTCTTTAAAGGAATCAGAGATTCTGTTGCGAGTGAGCACGGGGCACGTATGACTGCAATGCACAAAGCGACTGACAATGCTAAGGAATTAAGAGATCAGTTAAAACTGACTTATAACAAAGCAAGACAGGCAGCCATTACAAACGAGATCCTTGAAATTGTAGGTGGTGCTGAAGCGCTGAACAATTAATAAAATAATTTTTATCAAAAAGCCTCGCATTTTGCGGGGCTTTTTGATTTTTGTACATACCATCTTAGAGTCTTTCGCGTTAATACAAAAAGTTGATAGCGATGAATTTTAAAGGATTTTATATTTTGATTGGGTTTATAGTTCTTTCCTGTGGTGGCAGTTCAGAATTGGTGACAGACCCGCCTTTTAAAGTAGTAAAAGCTCAGAAGGAGACTTTAAATCCTGAAGGATATTCTATAACATTCAACACATCTGTCTTGCCTCGAGATATAGCTTTTAAAAGTCTTTATTTCAACAAGCGTAAGGCAACCGTACTTTGGGAAGAAGAAAATACTTATTATGCAAAATTTCCAAAATACACTTCAGATGCAGATAAGGTACTTTCTGCAGACATGGCAGAAGAGTCCAATAATCCATTACCCATCATGCCTGTAGAAGTTCCTCACGAAATCAAAGAAAATGAGGCTTTGCTACATTACTCAGAGGGAGATGAGACATACTACACGATTTTTAAAGTTCAATAGCATATATACCTCGGTGCTTAACGCTACTTTTGCAAGGTGTTGCGCAAGCATCTTTTAATTTATAAATAGCCATTTCTTGAGCATTTTAAAGCGTTTTGTAAAAGATACAGCGGTCTACGGCCTGGCTACAATTATGCCACGTGTGATGAGTGTTGTGCTTGTTTACCTGCATACCGATAAGCTGGAGACATCAGGCTACGCCGAAAACACCTCATTTTACATTGGCGCCGCATTTTTAAATGTCCTGCTCACTTACGGAATGGAAACAGCTTTTTTTCGGTTTTTTTCAAAGGCTGAAGACAAACAGCGCGTGTATAGTACTGTGCTTATTGCGCTAACATCGACAACGCTCATTGCATTTGCCTTGCTTTGGCTTTTCAAAACACCCATTACCGAAGCATTAGAGCTCCCTGTGGAATACTTTGGCTATTTGATAGGGGTAACTATACTTGATGCGCTTGTCGTGGCTCCATTTGCTTATTTGAGGGCTCGAGGTAAAGCGCTGCGTTTCGCCGGAATCAAACTCATTAATCTGGCCATATATGTCTTTTTAAATGTCTCTTTGTTGTGGGCGATACCTTATTTTGATTTAAGTTTCAGCTGGTATAGCACGCAAAAATATCTGGTTTATATTTTTGGTGCCAACCTCGCTGCAAGTGCAGTTACTTTTTTACTCATAACACCTGATTTTTTCAAAACCAAATTACATTTTGACAAACAACTCTTTGGTCAGCTTTGGAGTTATGGGTGGCCTGTTTTGGTGGCAGGTTTAGCTTTTGTGGTCAATGAAAATTTGGATAAACTCTTATTAGGTAATTTGCTGGATAAGGACATTATGGGTGCCTACTCAGGTTGTTATAAGTTGGCTGTTTTTATGACCATTTTTATACAGGCGTTTAGACTGGGAGCAGAGCCGTTTTTCTTTAACCACTCCACAAGCAAAAACGCACCGATTACGTATGCGACCATTTTAAAGTATTTCACTATTGCCGGTGCCTTGGGGCTTATGATCATCGTTTGTTTTATCGACTTCTTCAAAGATTTGCTCATTGGTAATTCCGATTATTTTGTAGCTCTGGAAATTGTACCCTATATCTTGCTCGCCAATCTTTTCCTGGGCATTTACCACAATCTGGCGGTTTGGTATAAGCTCACCGATAAAACGCTTTACGGAATGTATTTTTCCTTGCTTGGTGCCGCATTAACCATAGGTTTAAACCTTGCGCTTATCCCACAGATAGGATTTATGGCTTCAGCTTACGCAACAGTAGCAGCCTATGGTGCGATGATGATAATCTCCTATTATTTTGGACAGCGCCATTATCGAATTCCCTATAACACATTGCGCATTAGCTGCTATTTAATAGTTGCAATGGCTGGTGCATTGCTGTCCTTCTATATTTTCAGACAGAATTATTTGGTAAGCGCCTTACTCATTCTACTTTTTATTGGGATGGTCTTGGCTCTGGAAAGCAGCGAACTCAAACGAATTTTAATCAAAAAAGAAGCATAGAGTATGCAAATCAACATCATTAATAAATCAAGTCACGATCTGCCGCATTATGAGACACAAGCTTCTGCGGGAATGGACCTGCGCGCTGAGCTTGATGCTCCGGTTACTCTAAAACCGTTGGAGCGAGCGATAATAAAAACCGGACTATTCATTGAGTTACCCGTTGGGATTGAAGCTCAGGTGCGCCCACGTAGCGGTCTGGCTGCGAAAAAAGGGATTACAGTTTTAAATGCTCCGGGAACCATCGATGCCGATTACCGTGGTGAAATAGGTGTGATTTTGGTAAATCTTTCTAATGAAGATTTTACCATCGAAAACGGGGAGCGCATCGCCCAACTGGTGATCGCCAAACACGAACGTGCAGAATGGAATCCTGTTGATGTTTTGAGCGAAACCGCACGAGGTACAGGTGGCTTTGGAAGTACAGGCACAAAATAGCGATTAGCTATTTTTGTCCTTTTCCGCGAAGGCGGAAAACTCATCCGGAAAACTCATCCGGAAAACGTTTTATAGTCCACTAAAATTTTTAAAGCGGCTATCGCTCCCAATAAACTCATCCGAAAAAAGTCATTTAGAACTCCAAATTTGAATAAACCAACCATCCAGTCGCTTTTCACCTATCCGCTAAAATCTGCGGGTGCGGTGGCTTTGCAACATACACAGGTTGGTGAATTGGGTTTTGCATATGACCGGGAGTTTGCAGTTATCAATGCTGAAAATAAAATTCTCACAGCACGTGAGAAACCGCAATTGCTGCAGTTGCAAATCTCCCTGAACGAAGGTTCTCTGCAGATTACTTTAAATGAAAATTCAATACAAATTCCGTTAAATGCTGAGGCCGAAGCTGTATATGAGCTGGAACTTTTTAAAAAGCCAGCATTTGGAAAGGCAGTTTCTTCGGAAGCTAATACGTGGTTGAGTCAAGTATTTCAGGAGCCCATACGACTGGTTCGTTTGCACCCTGACCAACTTAGAAAAGTAAGTTCCAAATACGATCTGGATGAGGAATATTCTATTTCGTTTGCAGATGGTTTTCCTATTCACCTGATTTCTGAAGCTTCCGTCGCTGATTTAAATCGGCGATTAGATCAACCACTTCCAGCATCGCGTTTTCGGCCAAATATGGTAGTTTCAGGAGTGGAAGCCTATGTTGAAGAAACCTGGAAAGAGGTACGTATTGGAGAATGTCTATTTGATGTAATCACAGCAACACCGCGTTGTACCTTGATTACCATCAACCCAGATGTTGCTGCTTTCGACCCCAATCAGGAACCTTTACGCAGTCTTTCTACCTATAAAAAAGAAGGAAACCAAATTAATTTTGGTGTTTACCTTATTCCAAAAAGACCGGGAACTATTTCGGTAAATGATACGTTACACCTTAAATAGCTGTTAGTGAATTCGGCAAACAATCAAATCCTTTGTATTTTGCAGCAGCGCTGCTTTGATTTGAATTGCCGGCAGCTTTTATACCTACTAAAATTTTATACATGAAAATCATTGTCCCGATGGCTGGTCGTGGTTCGCGACTTAGACCGCATACACTTACTGTTCCTAAACCACTTATTCCAATTGCCGGTAAACCAATTGTGCAACGCCTGGTAGAAGATATCGCCGGTGTATTGGAAGAAGAGATTGAAGAAATTGCATTTATTATTGCAGAGGATTTTGGTACTGAAACAGAAGAAAATCTCAAAGCTGTAGCAAAGAGTCTGGGAGCTAAGGGCACGATTTACTATCAGGATAAACCTTTAGGAACCGGTCACGCGATTATGTGTGCACAGGATTCCCTAAGCGGACCTTGCGTGATTGCTTATGCAGATACACTTTTTAGAGCAGATTTCACGTTAGACAAGGAGGCAGACAGCGTTATCTGGGTAAAGCAGGTTGCAAATCCGCAGGCGTATGGCGTTGTATCGCTCAACGAGAAGAATGAAATTACCGGTTTGGTAGAAAAGCCGGCCGAGTTTGTATCTGATTTGGCTGTGATTGGGATTTATTATTTCAAGCAGGGCGAGGTCCTTAAACAGGAACTTCAGGCGGTTTTAGATGCCCAATTGATGCACGGAGGGGAGTATCAGATCAACGATGGTATCAAGCAAATGCAGGCTAAAGGCTACGTCTTTAAGCCCGGAAAAATTGACGAGTGGATGGATTGCGGAAATAAAAGCGTGACGGTGGAGACCAATGGCAGAATGCTTCAGTTTTTGCATAAGGAAGGGAAGCATCTTGTTTCGGAAACTGCAAAACTGGAAAACGCATCGATTATTCCGCCGTGTTTTATTGGCGAAAACGCGGTGATTAAAGACAGCACTGTGGGACCTAACGTGTCTGTAGGTGCCGGAACGGTAATTGAAAACAGCAGTGTTTCTGAAAGTTTGATTCAGAATTTCAGCACAATTACTAATGCGCAGTTAAAAAATGCGATGATAGGCAATCATGCCAAATTCGATGGTAACTTTACGGCAATAAGCATCGGGGATTACTCAGAATTGATTTAGATTTTAAAGATGAAATGGCTCACGCTCATACTCGCATTTTTCTTGTTTTTGCCTTTGGCGGAAGCACAGGAGCCCAGTCCCCTGCAGGATGTAAATGTGGATGATCTTGAGGATGTTACCGATGAGTTTCAGGAATTATTTTTTGAAGCGCTAAAGCAAAAAGGAATCGAAAATTACGACCGGGCTATTGATGCTTTAGATAAGTGCATCAACCTGCGACCACAAGAACCCATTTTGTATTTTGAAAAGGGAAAAAACGAAGCTGCCTTGGGTAATCTGCAACAGGCAGAAAACAATTACCTCAAGGCACTTCAGTTAAAACCCAATCAGCAGGATATTATGGAAAGCCTGTATGAGGTGTATTACGCCCGTCAGGATTTTGATAAAGCTATAGATCTAGTTCAGCAATTGGCAAAATTTGATCTGAGATATAAAGAAGATCTGGCACGCATTTATGTGCGTAAGGGAGATTTTAAAAAGGCTATTGCTAATTTAGATGAGCTGGACGATGAGTTGGGCAAAGATGCCTATCGCAATCAAATACGTCAGCAGGCTTTGGCTCTTAGTGGTGGCGATTTTAAAGAACAGTTGCTGTTAGATAAGATCAAAACCAGTCCACAGGATGAGCAAAACTATCTGACTCTAATTTATGTATACAGCGAGCAGGGAAAGACCGATAAGGCCTATGCAACTGCTCAAAAATTACTCAAGGTTAATCCGCAGGCAGACGAAGTGCATTTGGCACTCTATAAATTTTATTTAGAGGAAGGTTCGGTACCCCAGGCTTTAAAATCACTTGAAAAAGTGATGAAAAGTAAGCGCATTGAAGCAAAAGCCAAGCACAGTGTTTTGAATGATTTTTTGATTTTTGCAGATCGTAATCCAGAATATCAAACCGAACTGGAAGAAGCCATTGCCCTATTTTCTGAAGAAGAAAATACCGATGTTAACGAAGAGTTGGGTGCTTATTACCTGAAAAATCAGGAAACAGATAAAGCCTTGTCTTATTACGAGGCTGCCTATGAAAATAACGCCACAGATCTTGGTGTTTTGCGCAATCTAACCTTGCTGAAGCTAGAGGCTGGTGAATATCAGGAAACAGTGACTTTTAGCGAGGAAGCATTGGCACTTTATCCTGCTCAGGCTGTTTTTTATTTAGCTTATGGAGTGGCTCAAAACGAACTTGGAAATTTCAAAGATGCTGTAAGCTATTTGGAAATGGGCATAGATTATGTAGTAGAGAACCCAAAAATGGAGGCCGACTTTTACCGGCAACTTGCTCGAGGCTTTACTGGCCTGGGTGATAAAGCCAGGGCAGATGCCTATCAAAAGCGCCTCACAAACTTAAATCAATAGATGCAAACCCTATATAAATTAATACTGGTTACTTTAGTTCTAAGTCTGGCAGCCTGTAAGTCTGCAAAGAATGCTGCTTCAACAGAAGACCTTGAATCTGCAAAAATTATTGCTTCGCATTACGATACCCACCCGCAGTTTGAAACTCTGGCAGCGCGATTAAAAATCCGTTATCAGGATCCCGGCACCAATCAGAGTGTCACGGTAAGTTTACGTGTGAAGCAGGGCGAAACAATCTGGATGAGCGCTTCGGTATTGGGAATTTCAATTGCAAAAGCGATGATAACTCAGGATCGGGTTCAGTTTTATGAGAAAATCGACGGGACTTATTTTGATGGTGACTTTGAGCTGCTGAGTGAAGTTTTGGGAACCGAACTCAATTATGATCAGGTGGAAGCCTTGCTTTTAGGTCAACCGATTTATGATTTACGCAGTGGCGGGTTTAGCGCAGGAGCAACTTCGTCACGTTATGTGATCGCTCCCCGTAAGCAATCTGATTTGTTTGATTTGTTTTTTTATCTGAATTCGGGAGCATTTACCTTACAACAACAGCGTCTAACACAACGTGAGGAAGGCCGTGACCTGATTATCGATTATGGTGATTATACCAAGGAGCAAGCAGGTTATTTTCCGTCAGAAATTCACGTGCGAGCACAGGAAGATGATAAAGCCACGCTTATAGATATCGAATACCGTGGTTTAGAATTTAATTTACCGGTTAGTTTTCCATTTTCAATACCTTCGGGGCTTAAAGAAATCGAATTGTAATGCAGCAATCCCGCTTGTCTAAATTTCTTATTGTATTGGTACTCCTACTTGGAGTTTCAACCTTATTTGCACAAAATGATAAGCAGGCAGAGCTTGAACGTCAGCGACGTCAATTGATGCGCCAGATTGAAGAGTTGAGCAGGCTGCGCCAAAACAACAAGAAAGACGAGCGTAATGTATTGAGTCAGGTTGAAGATCTGGATTCTAAAATCAAAACACGCCAAAACCTGATTAAGGTAACAAACAGTCAGGCCAATTTGCTTACGCAGAAAATTAACCAGAATATCAATAAAATAAGTGATCTGCGCGACGAACTCGAAAAGCTGAAGACCGATTATGCAGCGATGGTTGAAAAGTCATACAAAAGCAAAAGCAGCCAGAGCCGGATTATGTTCTTGTTATCATCGGAAAGCTTTCTTCAGGCGTATAAGCGGGTGCAGTATATGAAGCAGTACAGCAATTACCGCAAAAAGCAGGGCGATCAGATTAAAGAACGTACAGAGCTTTTAAAGCAAACCAATACAGATTTAATCAAGCAAAAGGAAGATAAGCAGCAACTTATTGCCCAAAACCGCGAGGAGCAGGAAAAGCTTGAGGCCGAAAAGAAGCAGCAAGACCAGTTGATTGCAAAAATTAGAGAGAAAGAATCGACCTATGTTGCTCAAATTCGTGATAAGCAAAAAGCTGCAGATCGTATCGATAAAGAAATAGATCGATTAATACGTGAAGCCATTGCCGCTTCCAAAAAGGAAACTGGAGCAGAACCTGCAAAAGTTGAAAAAGCAGGGGCAATGCCTACTTTTAACTTAACACCTGCAGCAAAAGCCCTGGCAAATGATTTTGCGTCGAATAAAGGGCGTATGGACTGGCCGGTAGAACGTGGTCGGGTTTACAAGGGCTTTGGAACTTCACAACATCCTACCTTGCCTAACATTACCACCTATAACAGTGGTGTTGAGATTGAAACTGCTGCTGGTAGTGTTGCACGTGCTGCCTTTAAAGGAACGGTACAGCAAATACAGTTGATACGAGGTGGTGGTTACACGGTTCTTATCCGTCACGGAAATTACCTTACCGTATATCAAAACCTGAAAAACCTTAAGGTCAATGTAAATGATCAGGTTTCTACCAAGCAGGCTTTAGGCGAAATAGCAGTAAACTCGTTTACAGGAAAAACAATCCTGAAATTTTTGGTTTACAAAGATTCGCAGCGCCTTAACCCCGAAGAGTGGGTGTATAATATGTAATCAGGTAATTTCTTTATTGAAATAAAGCCTTCAGCTCTGTAGCATCATTAGCTTTCATCTTACCAGCAAGAACTAAACTAAGCTGCTTTCTGCGTAAAGCTGCAGCATAACGTTCTTTTTCCTGTTCGGTTTCTGGTTTAATTTCTGGGATGGGTACTGGAGTTCCAGTTCGATCTACAGCAACAAACGTATAAATAGCGTCATTTGCCTTCGATCTTAGGCCACTTTCACGATCTTCTACCCAAACGTCTATAATTACCTCCATCGAGGTCTTAAAAGCTCTTGAAATAGTTGCTTCAACAGTTACCACACTTCCTAAAGGAATTGCTTTATTAAATGCTACGTGATTTACAGATGCTGTTACAACAATTCTTCTACTGTGTCTGCGTGCCGTAATACTGGCAACACGGTCCATACGAGCCAATAATTCACCACCAAACATATTGTTTAACGGGTTGGTTTCATTAGGAAGTACCAGGTCGGTTTGTGTAGTTTTAGATTCAGAAGGTGTTCTTGCGTCCATGAAGCGTTATTTTTCCGCAAAAATAGGAAGAATACTGCCAATAGGAACTAAAAAAGCCTCCGGTCTTGGAGGCTTTCTGTTGTTTGTTCAATAATTGGTAAGGCTTAGTCGAGTTCCTGTACCAGCATCCACGCGTTGGGATTGTCTGAATTACGTACTTCTCTTAAAATCTTTGTGGCCTCACTGCGATCGGCATAGCTACCATAAACTACCTGATGCAAACCGTATTTATTAGTGCCAATTAAGCGTGCCTTATAACCAGCTTCGCGTAGTTCGTTAACCTTTACTTCCGCATTTTCAGGTATGCGGAAAGCACCAGCTACTATATGATAATTACCTGTAGGTTTGAAAACATTCAACGTAACCGCAGGTAGTGGGTTTTCAATAGTGAAAGTGGCTCTTTGGATAGTCTCATCAACCACTTGTTTTGCTTTTTGCTCTTCGGCTAAATTATGATCGGCAATATCTTTGAAATATAAAAATCCTAATGAACCAGATACGCCCAATGCAAGTAAGCCAACAGCAGCATATTTTAACCAGGGCGTGTTGCGTTGTTTTTGTTCTAAAACTACAACTTTTGGTTCTGGTGCAGCTTCCTCAGAGATAGGTAGTTCGCGTGTTACCGCTTCAAATTGATAAGTTGAAAGACCAAATGCTTCTGTTAGGAAATTGGAATCACGTACAGGCTCAAAATTAATTTTACCTGCTTCATTTTGAATAAGGGTTCCTATTTTATCAAAAACCACCTCATTACCAGCCTGCAAATCGCTGTTAAGTTGTGCAGCAAATTGCTGTACATTTTGAAGCGCTTCTGCATAACTTAAATTTTCTGCAGTCGCTGCATAGTTTGCAAGCAAACCATCGTTTTGCGTGAGTTGGGCATTAAATGACAAACGCTTGTAAGGTGGGAAAAAGGTGTGGGTCTCCGGATCGTGACTCGCGGCAACGCGATGCCCTAAAAAAGCTCCAAAGCCAGGTATAATCACACACTCATACCGGTAAAGTAAATCGCTGATGTAGGTTGTAAAATGCATAAGGTAAAAGTATAAAAAAATGATAGCGACCTAAACTTATAAACTGTGAATTGTTAACAATTTTATAATACCTTTATTTTAAGTTGCTTAGCACCCCCTCGAAATTTAAACTGCCTTTGGGCTATTTAGTATGACGCAAGACGAACTTCACGCATTTCTCACTCTGCAACACATTCCCAATCTGGGGGATACCTCTATTAAAAGACTCATTAACCGTTTTGAGTCTGCCGAAAATGTGCTACGCCAAAAGCGTGAAACGCTTATGAAAATTGATGGAATAGGGGAGGTAAGATTGAAAGGCTTCTTCGATAAATCCCACCGTGAGGCAGCTGATGAAGAATTGCGATTTATTGAAAGCAATGCAATTTCCTGCTGCAATTTTTTAGAGGAAAGTTATCCTGAGAGGCTTAAACATTGTGTTGACGGCCCTATTTTGCTTTTCAAACGCGGAAGTTCGGGTTATGAAAATAGAAGAGTGTTGGCGATTGTTGGTACCCGAAAAGTAACCGCGCATGGTGTTCAATTTATTAAGCGTTTTATTGAAGAACTGGCGCCTTTACAGCCGCTTATAGTTTCGGGGTTTGCATACGGTGTAGATATCGCTGCACATACAGCGGCACTAGATAACGATCTCGATACCCTGGCTGTTCTCGCTCACGGCTTGAATCAAATCTATCCTAAAGTTCATGCTAAATACCAAAAAGCAGTAGAGCAACAAGGTGCTTTTATTACCGATTTCTGGAGTACAGATGTTTTTGACCGAACCAATTTTTTAAGACGCAATCGTATCATTGCGGGTCTTGCTGAAGCTACTTTAGTTATTGAAAGTGCAGAAAAGGGCGGTTCTCTGGTAACTGCTGAAATTGCAAACTCCTACAATCGGGATGTGTTTGCGGTTCCCGGAAGGGCAGATGATTTACAAAGCGTAGGCTGTAATAATTTGATCAAAACTCAAAAGGCGCAGATGATTACCAGTGCTGCAGATCTTGTTTATCATTTAAACTGGCAGCCTGATGAGGTTTTTAAACCTGTACAAAAGCAATTGTTTGTAGAGCTTAGCGACGAAGAAAGACTCATTTGGAAGTTGCTATCTGATCAGGGCAAAGAACAATTAGATCTTATAGCGCTTAACTGCAAGTTACCAACTTATAAAACAGCTTCGTTACTTTTAAATATGGAATTAAAGGGCGTGGTACGACCTTTACCTGGTAAATTGTTTGAGCTTGCCTAGTAACCCAGTTTTTCGCGAACACGGTTTAAAACACCATTGGCAACTTCACGAGCTTTTTCAGCGCCTTTTTCAAGAGCTGCATCTATTTCCTCCAGGTTATTCATATAGTAATTGTAAGTCTCGCGCTGCTTTGCATATTTTTCAATCAGAAGTTCGAAAAGAGCCTGCTTAGCGTGACCATAACCGTAATTTCCACCTAAATACTTCTCGCGCATTTGAGCTACTTCGGCTTCAGAAGCAATGATTTTGTACAAATTGAAGACATTACAGGTGTCAGGATTTTTGGGCTCTTCTAGCGGTGTACAGTCTGTTTGAATGCCCATAACCTGTTTTCTTAATTGCTTATCAGGTAAAAAGAGGTTAATATAATTGTCTCGCGATTTACTCATTTTCTCGCCGTCTGTCCCGGGGATGTATTTTGTATTCTCCTCGATTTTGGCTTCTGGAAGTACAAAAGTTTCTCCCATTTGTGCATGAAAACGTGAAGCCACATCACGAGTCATTTCAATATGTTGTAGCTGGTCTTTTCCTACCGGAACAAATTCGGCATCATAAAGCAAAATATCTGCAGCCATCAGCATTGGGTAGGTAAACAAACCCGAATTTACATCTGCAAGACGATCTGCCTTGTCTTTAAATGAATGAGCAAGCGTTAAACGCTGATACGGGAAAAAGCAGCTTAAATACCAGGTAAGCTCAGTGGTTTGGGGCACATCACTTTGACGGTAAAACACGGTTTTTTCAATATCAAGACCAAAGGCAAGCCAAGCAGCTGCTACCGAGTAGGTGTTTTCTCTTAAAACGGAAGCGTCTTTAATTTGGGTAAGTGTATGTAAATTGGCAATAAATAAAAATGAATCGTTTTTTGAATCATTTGCCATTTCTATTGCTGGAATAATAGCTCCGAGTAAATTACCTAAATGTGGTGTTCCTGTACTCTGAACCCCGGTTAAAATTCGTGACATGCCTTTAATTTAATTTGGCGCAAAGTTACCCCTTTTGACCGATTAACTCTTTTTAAAATGTCTATTTTTGAATCAACCCAAACTAGATGACAACCCTAATCCAGAACCAACCTGAATGATAAGCTTTTTACGTAAAATACTGATTTTGCTCTGGCGCATTTGGTTTTATATTATTCTGATCATCCCGATTCTGGTCATGTTTCCCATTTTACTTATTTCGGTGGCAAAAGACAGTTGGTATCCTTTTTTCTTTAGACTAGCCCGGTTCTGGGCACGCATTATTCTCTATGGAATGGGCTTTTGGCCTCGGGTTAAACGACTTCAAAAAACGCAAACGGGTAAGAGTTATATGTACATTGCCAATCATACATCAATGACAGATATTATGTTGATGTTGCATACGGTGCGCAATCCCTTTGTGTTTGTAGGGAAACAGGAACTGGCAAAATTTCCGATTTTTGGATACTTCTACAAGCAGACATGCATTTTGGTTGACCGTGGAGATCCCAAAAGTAGAATGGCTGTTTTTGAAAGTGCTCAGAAACGTCTAAAACAGGGACTGAGTATCTGTATTTTTCCGGAAGGTGGTGTGCCAGACGATATGTCTATAGTTCTAGATACTTTCAAAGACGGAGCTTTTAGGTTGGCAATAGATCATCAGGTGCCTATCGTGCCAATGGTTTTTTTCGATAATAAAAAGCGATTTTCTTATGATTTCTTCACAGGTTCCCCGGGTAAGATGCGTGTAAAAGTGCTTCCGTTTATTGAGACGCAAGGTAAAGAACCAAACGACCGTCGTGTATTACGCGATGAAGCGTTCAAAACTATTCATAGCGAATTATTAGAGGATCAGGCTTCGCCTGAAGCTATATAAATTCAGCCTTAAAATAAAAAAGCTACCTTTTGCAAAGCAGCTTTTTCCGTCATCGTCTACACGATAACTAACCTAACCAACTAATAAAATCTAATTTTTCTTTTTCAAAATTTAGAACTTCAGGTTAATACCGGTATATAGCCCCATATAATAAGGCTTAAAGTCACTCACACCTTTGGTATAAGCATTAAGTTGATATTTAAACATGGGCTCGAGGTTGAACTCGATAGCCGGGGTAATTTGATAATCGAATCCTAGACCAATGTTGGTACTAAAGCTGGTCGTGTTCAGACTGTTTGACGAACCCAATTCTGTTGAAAATTGAGAGCCATCTTCTAAAATAACAGAGTCATTGTTAAGGAATAGCGTACTGAATCCTCCTATTAGCTGAAAACCAATTTGCTTATCTATTAAAGCAAATTCTGCTTCAAGTGGAACTTCGATATACCCCAGTTCCTGGTGTAAGGTGCTTGAAGCTGCCATAGACGCAGATGCAGCAAATTCTTCTGAAGCCAAAGAATACGGGATAGAACCTGCTATGTTTCTAATGGCCGAAACTTGAACCTGTGATACATTTTGATTGTAATCTATGCTCTTTAATGATGAAGCCTGAATACTTGGGGAAAATGCAACTTCTTCGGTACGATATCCTAAATCTACCCGGTTTACTCCGGCTCTAAGCTTAATCTTTTCATTTACTGCATAGCTTACCTGAAGCCCATAACTTAGATTGACATCACCGCGTTTTGCGTTGTTTGCAAATTGAGGATCGATGCCTGAACCACCAAAGTCTCCGTAATAAACGGGTGCTACCATTGGAGTAATTCCCCAGCGACTGGATTTGGATTCATCATTTTCTTTAAGCTTAGTTTCAGCAACCTGTTCTTCTGTATTGGCTAAACGCACTAACTCATCAGGATCAGCGGTTTTGTCTGGCGTTGTTGAATTATCGGCATTAGTAGCTGCAACTGCTTTATCAGTAGCGCTGCCCGAATTATCAACCGGTTTCTTCTTTAGTATTTGAGATGAAGAATCGGTATTACCTGATTGACTTTCAGTGTTATTTTGCGTTGAATTTTTGCCGCTAGTGGTAGTAGTGACAGCATCGGTGTAAGATTTGTTTCTAAACGAAGCTCCAGGTTTATTAGGACTTTGCTTTTGACTCTTTCTATATTTAGTGGACTCTGAATCACCAGTAGTTATCTGCGTTTTTTCACTGTTATCAATGTCACCGGTTGACTCTGTTACCTCTTGCTCCGAAGCTACTTTTACCGGTGTTTTAGTACTTGTGTCTTTTACGGTTTCCTGCTCAGGGTTTTCTTCAAAAACCACGGGTGCGTTGTTAGTAGTATTTACTAAAAAGTATTTTCCTCCAAATAAAGCCAGGGCAAGAATAGCGGCTACGCCACCCAGTTTAAACCACAGCGGTATCACGGCTCTACGCTTCTTTTTTTCGCGTGCAGCGATAGACTCCCAGACGTGCGGACCGGGTTGTGCTTCAAAGTTCTTGAACTTTTCCTGAAACAGTCTGTCTATGTTTTTCTTTTCTTTCACGTTGTGAAAAACCTAAAATTAATTTTTTACGAGGTTTTGGATTCGGCTTGAAATTCTTCAACTTTCTGCTTTAAAATCATTCGGGCACGTGCCAGATTTGATTTTGAAGTGCCTTCACTAATCTCGAGCATATTGGCTATTTCTTTATGCGAATAGCCATCTAGCGCATAAAGGTTAAAAACCAGTCTGTATCGATCTGGTAATTCCTGTACAATTTGGAGCAAAAACTGAAGTGAAACATCTTCTTCATCTACCAAAACATCTTCTTGTTCCAGCTGCTCTTCGTTTACAATATTAAAAACACGCTGTTTTCTGTAGCGTTGTAAAGCAGTATTGATCACAATACGTTTTAACCAGCCTTCAAATGAACCCTTGTTTTTAAATTGACCAATCTTGTCGAAAATGGTAATAAACCCATCCTGCAAAATGTCTTCAGCCTCAGTATAATTACGGGCGTATTTCAAAGACACAGAAAACAACGTGTTGGCATAGCGCCTATACAATTGTTCCTGTGCCTTTGCATCTTTTTTAATGCATTTTGTAATGAGTTCGTCCAGACTCAAATTTTAGTTGGTTTTAAACCATTAACCTTTAACCGGGATGGTGTCTGTTACAAATTGAGCTTCGCCATTTTCATCTTCACCTGCATAAAATTTAAAGATATAATCGTAATTATAACGGGTTTCAAAAGGCAGGTAAACGGTGGTTGTGTCTGTTGGGGTGTCTGTACACATTTCTTCTTCATAAACCCCTTCGAAGATATAAACAAAACGAGTGCTGTCCTGACGTGCGTAATCAAAATCATAGAAGTAATTGCACGAAGTAGGTGAGATATACCTTATTTTAAAATTATATCGTTGTCCCCAAACCAGCGTATCTGGCAACTCATAGTCAACAACGGGTTGTAATTCATAATTAATCTCTACACGGTCATCATCAATCGAGCAGGATGTCACAAAAGCAAGCAGTCCTAAAATTAAAAAAACCTTCTTCATCATTTAAATATTTACCAAGTAGATACCTAAAGATTAAAAAGGTTGCGTAATGCCTAAAGCTTTTTTCTAAGCTTCGTTTGCGAGTTTGATAGCTTCTTTAATTTTTACTTCAAGCTCTTCCAAAAGGTCTGGGTTATCTTTTAGGATGGCTTTTACAGCATCGCGACCCTGACCTAGTTTTGTGTCTTCATAGCTAAACCATGAACCACTCTTTTTGATGATTTCATAATCAACACCAATATCCAGAATTTCCCCTACTTTAGAAATCCCTTCACCATACATAATATCAAATTCTGCCTGGCGGAATGGTGGCGCCACTTTATTCTTCACCACTTTAACACGGGTTTTATTACCCTGAATTTCACCATTAGAATCTTTAATCTGTGTAGAACGGCGAATGTCTAATCGTACAGAAGCATAAAATTTAAGGGCGTTACCACCGGTTGTTGTTTCTGGGTTTCCAAACATTACACCTATTTTCTCACGTAACTGGTTGATGAAAATTACTGTACAGTTGGTTTTACTTATCGATGCGGTAAGTTTACGAAGAGCCTGAGACATCAAACGTGCATGAAGACCCATTTTCGAATCACCCATTTCACCTTCAATCTCACTTTTAGGCGTTAGTGCTGCAACCGAGTCAACTACTATAATGTCGATAGCACCCGAACGGATCAGGTTATCGGTAATTTCTAGAGCCTGCTCCCCGTTATCTGGTTGAGAGATGATGAGGTTTTCAATATCAACGCCAAGTTTTTCAGCATAAAAACGGTCAAAAGCATGTTCTGCATCAATAAAAGCAGCGATACCGCCTTTCTTTTGAGACTCTGCAATAGCGTGTAAGGTAAGTGTGGTTTTACCCGATGATTCCGGACCATAGATCTCAATTACACGACCTTTAGGTAAACCACCTACTCCTAAAGCAAGGTCAAGACCTAATGAACCTGTGGAAATGGCTTCAACTTCTACAATTGCATTATCACCCATTTTCATAACCGTACCCTTTCCGTAGGTTTTATCCATTTTATCAAGGGTGAGCTTAAGGGCTTTTAATTTGGCTTCTTTCTCTGAACTCATACGTTTTAATGTCTTTACCCAATTTAATGGGATTTTTTACTGATTAGAGGACTCGTTTGTTGAAATCCGAATCTTTACGGTTTTATCTTACAACTTTCATCCTCAATTTATAAGGCGCTAAAGTACAGTTTCTTTTTTAGCCAAACAATGAAAGTATCGGGAAATATCGGAAAAATTCCCTAAAAAGATTAAAAATGAATACAATTGCAGTCTTAAAAATGGAATCATTCCAAGAATCACGACTTATCTACTTATTTGACGCAACCTTTTTGTCCTGATTGCATCTATCAGGTGAACGTAAAATCTGTAATGCTATGGTGCAGAAATTACAAATGTCAGGTTGCAGTCCTTTGGCTGATTTTATTATCAGTGCTTACTGCAACTTTAGGTTGGACGGCGGTTAGCAATTGTTTTTTCAAATTGAGTAAAAACAATATTAACTGAATTAGCCGTTCAAAGGAAATGCCCCCAAGTGATACTCGCGGGCATTTTTTTGTTTTTGAGGGATTTTTGGCGTCTTGCCTTAACCGTTAAAAAACTGTACTTTTGCGCCACTTTTAATCTTAAAATCACGTATAGCATGCAACTGTACAACAAATTAAGTGCAAAAGAACGTGCAGCACTCATTGACGAGGCCGGAGAAGACCGGCTTACGCTCTCGTTCTATCAATATGCCAAAATTGGCAATCCGCACCTGTTTCGCAATCATTTATTTATCGCCTGGGACGAACTTGAGGTTTTGGGCCGAATCTATGTTGCCCACGAAGGGATCAACGCTCAACTTTCGGTACCGGCAAAGAACTTCAAGAAGTTTAAAGAGTTTTTAGACGGAATCTATTTTCTGGAAGATGTGCGTCTCAATATTGCCATTGAGCAAGATGCCAAGTCTTTCCTGAAACTTAAAGTTAAGGTGCGTCATAAAATCGTGGCCGACGGTCTTAATGATGACACTTTCGATGTCACCAACAAAGGAATTCACGTTGATGCTGCTACCTTTAATGAGCTAATTGAAAGCGAGGATGTGGTTTTAGTCGATATGCGTAATCACTACGAAAGCGAGATCGGTCATTTTAAAAACGCGATTACTCCAGATGTGGATACCTTTCGCGATAGCTTAGATTTAATTGAAGAAGATCTTAAAGATCACAAAGAAGATAAAAAATTGGTGATGTATTGCACCGGAGGTATTCGCTGTGAAAAAGCCAGCGCTTATTATAAGCATAAGGGTTTTAAACAGGTTTATCAGTTGGAGGGCGGAATCATTGAATATGCCCGTCAGGTTGAACAATTGAAGCTTGAGAATAAGTTTAAAGGAAAGAACTTTGTGTTTGATCATCGTCGTGGTGAGCGCATTACTGAAGATATTATTTCTCATTGTCATCAATGTGGAAAGCCTTGCGATACGCACGTGAATTGTGCAAACGAAGCCTGTCACTTGCTTTTCATTCAATGCGATGAGTGTGCCAAAGCGATGAATCACACCTGTTCTGATGATTGTAAAGAAGTTATTGCGCTTCCGCCAGACGTGCAGAAAGAGTTGCGCAAAGGCATTCCTAACAGCAATAAAATCTTTAAAAAAGGAAGGTCTGAAAAACTTAAATTTCAGCGGAAATAAAACCAATCCCGAAGCAAAGTCTTCGGGATTTTTATTTTCGTAAAGCGATGTTTGCAAGGCTTCTGGTTTTGCATACATCGTGTAAAATTTACAAGTCACTTAAAAAAGGAATCGCCTTTCCCGCTTTTGCAATTTAGATTTACTATATTTTTGCATCGTTAAAGCGCTATCTTTAGCGACACAGTAGAACAGAATAATTCTGTTTGAGAACATCAAACCCTGATACGTTTCAGAGGTTTACTAAATATATAGGGTACATGGCGTGTGGAAATTGTGGTACGACCGTAAATGGCCAGCCACGTGGTTGTCAAAATAATGGTACTTGTGGTACCGATGGATGTAATAAATTGACGGTTTTTGACTGGCTTTCTAATATGAGTTTGCCAGACGGTCAGGAACCCTTTGACTTCGTTGAGGTGCGTTTTAAAAACGGCCGCAAGGAGTTTTATAAAAATATAGATAAGCTTCAGATTAATGTAGGCGAAGTTCTTGCAGTACAGGCCCCATCTGGTCACGATGTGGGTATTGTATCTCTTACCGGAGAACTGGTACGCATACAGATGAAAAAGAAAAAGGTGCCTTTTGATACCGATGATTTTCAAAAGATTTACCGCAAGGCAAATACCCGTGATGTCGAAGTATGGGAAGAGGTAAAAGGTAGGGAGGAAGCCATTAAGGTAAAATCCCGCCAAATAGCAATCCGTCTGGGATTGCAGATGAAAATATCAGACATTGAATTTCAGGGTGACGGTTCTAAAGCAACATTTTTCTACACTGCAGAAGACCGTGTTGATTTCAGACAACTTATTAAAGAATTTGCTCAGGAGTTTAGAACGCGTATTGAGATGCGCCAGATCGGTTTCCGTCAGGAAGCTTCCCGTTTAGGAGGAATTGGTTCTTGCGGGCGCGAATTGTGCTGTTCTACCTGGCTTACCGATTTTAGATCGGTTACCACCAGTGCAGCGCGTTATCAGCAGTTATCTCTTAATCCGCAGAAACTGGCTGGCCAGTGTGGTAAGCTTAAATGCTGCTTAAATTATGAGCTTGATGCCTACCTCGATGCCTTAAAAGATTTCCCTTCTACAGATCAAAAACTTAAAACTGAAAAGGGAACCGCCGTATGCCAGAAGATTGATATTTTCCAGGGGCATTTGTGGTATGCTTACGAAGGCGAGTGGATGAACTGGCATAAGCTTACTACCGAGCAGGCAAACGAAATTCTTTCTAAAAATAAAGCCAATCAACCTGTTGCGAGTCTTGAAGAATATGCAACAGAATTGCAAACAGATACTAAAGTTGATTTTGGTAACGTTGTTGGGCAAGATAGTTTAACTCGTTTTGACAATCCTAAAGGCAACAGAAAGCGTTCTAAAAACCGTAGAAAAAAGAAAAATTACCGCAAAAAAGGCCCTAAAAAAGATGCTTAGATCCTTTGTTGTTCTACAAATGCTGCTATTGTTATGCTCGTGCAATGACAATGCCGCTTTTCATGAATTTAAAGACTTGCCAGGCGTTTGGCAGCGCGATTCGGCAGTGGTATTTGAGGTAAAAGACCTTGATAGTTTACAGCCGTATAATGCATTTATAACCTTACGCAACGATAACACCTTTCCTTTCAGCAATTTGTTTTTAATTACACGTATGCAATTTCCTAACGGAAAAACTGTTACAGATACATTAGAGTATATGATGGCCGAGCCAGATGGAAGCTGGTTGGGTGAGGGTTTTGGCGATTTAAAGGAGAGTAAACTTTGGTATAAAGAAAACATCCGGTTTAATGAACCGGGCACCTATCAATTTAAAGTAATGCAGGCAATGCGCCGCAACGGAGATATTAACGCTGTACCCGAACTTGAAGGCATCAGAGATGTCGGTTTGCGTATAGAGCGTATAAATGAATAAGCACATGGCGACACCAAAAAAGAAGGTTTCAAAAAAAGAAACCGGGTCAAATTTTAGTTCATACATCAAAGGTTTTTGGATTCTTTTCCTAAGCGGATTGGGAGCTTTAGCTCTTGTTTTCTTGCTGGCATCCTGGGGTGTTTTTGGTAAATTGCCCACTTTTGAAGAACTCGAAAATCCAGAAAGTAACCTTGCTACCGAAATTCTTTCGTCTGACGGAAAAACTCTGGGTAAATTTTACAACGAAAACCGTACTCCGGTAAAGTATGACGACCTGCCTCAAAACCTCATTGATGCTGTTGTTGCTACCGAAGATCGCCGGTTTTACGAGCACTCGGGTATTGATGTGCGGGGTACCGCACGTGCTGTGGCCTATTTGGGATCAAAAGGAGGAGCGAGTACCATTACGCAGCAGCTTGCTAAATTGCTTTTTTCAGATGAACCAAGCAGTAAGTTTGAGCGCGTTCTGCAAAAAGTAAAGGAATGGATTATCGCTGCACGTCTGGAGCGTCAATATACCAAAGAAGAAATCATCACGATGTACCTGAACAAGCAGGATTTTCTGTTTCAGGCCGTGGGAATTCGTTCGGCTTCAAAAATTTATTTTGATAAAGAGCCTATTGAGTTGCGTCCGGAAGAATCTGCGATTATCGCCGGGATGCTTAAGAATCCAAGACAGTTTAATCCGTATCGTGAAATTTCAAAAGATAAATCTCTGGAGCGTCGCAATACAGTTCTTGCCCTTATGGCCCAGACCGATAAAATTACGGAAGCTGAAAAGGACAGTCTTATCGCAATGCCTATGAAAATCAATTTCTCTCCAGAAGGGCACGCAGACGGGATCGCGACGTATTTCAGAGAATACCTGCGTGCGTTTATGGCAGACTGGATTCAGAAAAATCCAAAAGGTAAAGATTCAGACGGTAACGACGAGTATTACAATATTTACCGGGATGGTCTGGTCATTACTACGACTTTAGACTCGCGTATGCAGCGTTTTGCTGAGCAGGCGGTTACTGCACATATGGAAAATCTGCAGCGGGAATTTGATAAACAAAACGAGAAAAATAAGACCGCTCCATTTCGGGATATTACTACAGAGGAAGAAGAAACTATCATTTCACGAGCTATGCGTAACTCTGATCGTTGGCGTAAAATGGCGGCTCGTGATATTGATGTGGAGCAGATAAAAGCATCATTTGATAAGAAAACCGATATGCGGGTCTTTGTCTGGGACAATGGTCCTAAAGAGAAGGACACGATTATGACTCCGCGTGACAGTATTTTATACTACAAACGCTTTTTGCGTGCCGGTTTACTCAGTATGACGCCACAAACCGGAGAAGTTAAAGCCTGGGTAGGTGGTATTGACTACAAGCATTTTCAGTATGATCACGTAAAAACCGGAAGACGCCAGGTAGGTTCTACTTTCAAGCCTTTCTTATATGCAACAGCGATAGACCAGTTACACCTTTCCCCTTGCGACACGATTCCAGATAACCCGTATTGTATTCCCGCCGGAGAGATGGGTACACAAAGCGACTGGTGCCCCGTTAACTCTAGCGGTGGGTATCGTGGTATGGTTACCTTAAAAGAAGCGCTGGCTAACTCGATAAACACGGTTTCTGCGCGTTTAATGCACCGCGTAGGTCCTAACACCGTTATTGACCTGATCAAGAAACTGGGTGTAGATACTAAAGAGATTCCTGCGGTTCCTTCTATTGCTTTAGGTACTGCAGATTTGAGCCTTTTTGAAATGGTTTCGGCTTATTCGGCCTTTGCAAACCAGGGTGTTCATGTGGAGCCTCAGATTGTATCTACCATTGTTGATAAAAACGGTACGGTTTTATACCAAAGCGTTCCAAAAGCTCAGGATGTGTTGAGTAAAGAGTCGGCTTATGTGACTGTAAACTTAATGGAAGGAGTAACTCAATACGGTTCGGGTGCTCGATTAAGAAGCGGTGCGAGTAACGATTATATGTATAAGAATGTGATTACAGGACACCCTTACGCTTTTAAAAATCCTATAGCAGGTAAAACGGGAACGACTCAAAATCAAAGTGATGGCTGGTTTATGGGAATGGTTCCAAACCTGGTTACCGGAGTATGGGTAGGTGGTGACGATCGTTCGGTACACTTTCCGGGGATTAGATATGGTCAGGGAGCTACTATGGCTCTGCCCATCTGGGGAAGTTATATGAAGAAATGTTATGAAGACGAGGATTTAAAAATCTCTCAGGCAGCTTTTGAGCGTCCTGAAGATTTAAGCATTCGCATTGACTGCTCTATGCCTGCAGAAGGTGGTCCACAAATCGAAGTGCCAGACGAGCTCGATTTTTAATCGCAACTGCCAAAGAGATCAATATTCTGGAGTTTTTCCTTAATAGGGTTTGCTTGAGTTAGAATATTTTCGCGAATGAGAAATCAGCCTTTAAGAATTCTATAAATTCATCTAAAAAGATTGTCCTAAGACTGGGTATTTTGTAATTTTCTTATTCCAAAATGAGAAAATGATAACAAAAAAAGTAAACTCGGTAAACGAAGCTCTTGAAGGGGTTCAGGATGATATGACGATGATGTTAGGAGGCTTTGGTCTTAGCGGTATTCCCGAAAATGCTATTGCCGAATTAGTAAAACTTAACGTAAAAGGTCTTACCTGTATTTCTAATAATGCCGGAGTTGATGACTTTGGCCTGGGATTATTACTTCAAAAAAAGCAAATCAAAAAGATGATTTCTTCCTATGTAGGGGAGAATGCCGAGTTTGAACGCCAGATGTTGAGCGGCGAACTCGATGTGGAGTTAATTCCGCAGGGAACTTTAGCCGAAAGATGTCGCGCTGCGCAGGGAGGTTTTCCTGCAATTTATACTCCTGCGGGTTATGGTACTGAAGTAGCGGAAGGGAAAGAAACGCGGGAATTTGATGGCAAAATGTATGTGCTTGAACGCGCATTCAAAGCCGATTTTGCTTTTGTAAAAGCCTGGAAAGGCGACACTGCCGGAAATCTCATTTTTAAAGGAACCGCACGCAATTTTAATCCTTTGATGTGTGGTGCCGCAAAGGTCACGGTCGCTGAGGTTGAAGAGTTACTACCAGCAGGCGAACTAGACCCAAATCAAATTCACATTCCGGGAATATTTGTTCAGCGCATTTTTGAAGGAAAAAATTATGAGAAGCGCATCGAGCAACGCACGGTACGTAAACGCGAAAACTAAAAACAAAGCATATAAAACCAAAAACTAAAAATTAACATGGCACATTTAAGACTGGGCGATACCGCCCCTGATTTTACAGTAGATACAACTGAAGGAACAATCAATTTTCACGAATGGTTGGGTGACAGTTGGGGAATTTTATTCTCACACCCTGCAGATTATACCCCGGTTTGTACAACCGAGTTGGGAACTGTGGCAAACTACCACGGCGAATTCAAAAAACGCAATGTAAAACCAATCGCATTGAGTGTTGATGGGGTTGAATCTCATAAAGAATGGATTAAGGACATTAATGAGACTCAAAATACCACAGTAGATTATCCGATCATTGGCGATGAAGACCACAAAGTGGCAGAATTGTATGATATGATTCACCCTAACGCGAGTGAGAAAGCTACCGTACGTTCGGTATTTGTGATAGGACCTGATAAGAAAATAAAACTTACGCTTACCTATCCGCCTTCTACGGGACGTAATTTTGATGAAATTCTGCGTGTTATTGATTCACTTCAATTAACTGCTTATCACAAAGTGGCTACACCTGCTAATTGGAAAGATGGTGAAGATTGTGTGATTTCGCCAAGCGTAAGCAACGATCAAATTCCAGAATTTTTTCCAAAAGGACATCGTGAGATTAAACCTTATCTGCGTATGACGCCGCAACCAAATAAATAATCCTATGCTAGACAAAAACGGAATCGCAAGACGCATTGCACGCGAAGTACAGGATGGCTTTTATGTCAACCTGGGTATCGGTATACCTACACTGGTCGCCAATTATGTGAGAGATGATATTGAGGTAGAGTTTCAGAGCGAAAATGGCGTGCTGGGGATGGGTCCTTTCCCTTTTGAAGGAGAAGAGGATGCAGATATTATAAACGCCGGGAAACAGACTATTACGACGCTTAAAGGAGCTTCCTTTTTTGATTCGGCAATGAGTTTCTCGATGATACGCGGGCAGCATGTAGATCTTACGATTCTGGGAGCGATGGAAGTAGCCGAAAACGGAGATATTGCAAATTGGAAAATTCCGGGGAAAATGGTAAAAGGTATGGGTGGTGCGATGGATCTCGTTGCCAGTGCCGAAAATATCATCGTGGCTATGATGCATACCAATAGGGAAGGGGAGTCTAAGCTTTTAAAGCGGTGTACTTTGCCTCTTACGGGTGTTGGCTGTGTCACTAAAATCGTGACCAACCTGGCAGTTCTCGAAGTTACGCCTAAGGGTTTTAAGCTTTTAGAACGTGCACCGGGCGTTAGCGTTGAAGAAATAATGAATGCTACAGAAGGAGCATTGGAAATACCCGATGAGGTACCCGAAATGATACTCGCATAAAGCAGCATGTTTAAACAGAAATAGGAGCCCATTAAGGCTCCTTTTTTTATGCTTTAAAGTGTCATTTAGATCGGATAAACGACCCCGAAGTGATATTTTGGCGGCAAAAAGCAAATTAAAAGCGATTAAAAACGTTAAAATTTAACATTTACTAAAGAAAATTTTAAGTTTTTGCTTGTGTAAATCGAATTTTGAATTATTTTAGCAGAGCCCTAAATTCAAAACGGTAAAAATTCATATTTGGGAGGAGTCCCGGATGTGTTTGTAACTTCAGAATAGGAGTATTTTGATGTTGTGATTTGTTAGAAACCGCGGGGGGAGCCCCGCGGATTTTTTATAGCTATTTTGAACTAATAAAAATCCCTTATAATGATTTCTTCCCTTCGCAAAACAAAGCATTCGCTACTCGAATTTTTTAAAACGGCTTCTAAATTGGCTTACGTAGCTAAGAAAGTATTCTTGTTTATGATCTAAATCCCTTTTGGGATGGCTTTAATTAAAGCTTTGGTATAATCACTATGCGGGTTTTCATATACCGCATCTGCTTCTCCACTTTCTTCAAATTGCCCGGCACGCATTACCAGCAATCGGTCTGATAAATACTTGACGACTGCAAGGTCGTGCGAGATAAACAAATAGGTGAAATTGTAGCGCTCTTTTAGCGAATTGAGCAAGTTAAGTACCTGCGCCTGCACCGAAATATCCAAAGCAGAGACCGACTCATCACAAACAATAAATTTAGGTTTTACCGCAATTGTACGTGCAATACCTATACGTTGGCGTTGACCACCACTAAATTCGTGTGGATACCGGTCGTAATGCTCGGGTAAAAGACCTACTTCTTCCAGTAATTTTAAAGTTTCAGCCTTACGTTCTGCGCGGGAACCAAATAGTTTATGAACCTGCATAACTTCGTTTATAGATTGGCCTACGGTAAGTCTAGGATTGAGCGACGAATACGGATCCTGAAAAATGATCTGAATATCTTTACGCAAACTGCGCATTTCAGAAGATTTTAATCGGGTTATGTCTTTTCCTTTATAAAATATACTTCCGGCAGTGGGTGTGTCGAGCCATAAGATCAAATTTCCCAAAGTAGATTTTCCGCAACCGCTTTCTCCAACCAGTCCCAGAGTTTCACCTTCATAAATTTTAAAACTAACGGCATTAACGGCTTTTACGCTTTCGGCTTTGCTAAAAAAAGAAACCGAACTGTAATATTCCTTTTCTAGATTTTTGATTTCGAGTAATGGTTCTTTACTATACAAGCGCTCGTGTTCTGCCTTACGCTCGGTACCACTTACAGTCTTTGAAAGGGGTTTGCCCGCAAGGAAATCGGCTACGGTAGGGAGTTTTTTTAAGCGATGTTCAGTTGATGGTCGGGCGTAAATAAGGGCTTTGGTGTAATCTTCCTGCGGATTTTTGAAAATCTCTGCTGCAGCTCCACTTTCTACCAGTTTACCGCGGTACATAACCACAACTCGGTCTGCAATCTCGCTTACCAGCGAAAGATCGTGCGAGATAAACAGAATACTCATCCCGGTTTTTTGCTGCAGTTCTTTAAGCAGGAGCATAATTTCTTTCTGAACCGTCACATCCAATGCAGTTGTGGGTTCGTCTGCAATAAGCAATTTAGGTTTACAGGCGATTGCCATCGCGATCATCACACGTTGCTTTTGCCCACCGCTTATTTCGTGCGGATACGAATCAAAAACACCTTCAGGTCTAGGCAGTTTTACCTGTTTGAAAAGTTCGATAACCTGAGTTTTTGCTTCTTTTTTGGAGACTGAAGTATGTCTTAAAATGATTTCAGCTACCTGTTTCCCGCATTTCATAGAAGGATTAAGCGAACTCATAGGTTCCTGAAAAATCATCGAGATTGCGCTCCCGCGCAGTTCCTGCATTTGCTTTTCAGAATATTCAAGCAGGTTTTTGCCTTCAAATAGAATTGAACCTTGGGTAACCTTTGCAATTCGCTGAGGTAACAATCCCAGAATGGCAAGGCTGGTAACCGATTTTCCAGATCCCGATTCACCCACAACGCCCACAATTTCATTGGTGTTGATGTAAAAATCAATGCCCTGCAAAACCTTATTTAGGGTTTTACCACTTTGAAACTGAAGGCTGAGATTTTGAATATGTAGGAGTGCATCTTTCACTCCTTAAAGGTACAATAATGCACTAAAAATTAGACTGAGGTAATTTCCTTTTCTTGAAGCAGTTCTTCGTTCCGCAGGCGTAAAACTATTTGTGCTACGGCAACCACATCGCGCTCGCAATATGAAATAATTCGGTTGAGATCTTTTTCCTTGTAATACACATCGCGTACCTGACTACCGTCAATATCACTTTTAGGTGATGGAATGCCCAAAATACTAGTGAGCAACTTAAGTGAGGTGTAGTGCTTATAATCTCCAAATTTCCACAGTTCAAGTGTGTCCAGATGTGGTATTTCCCAGGGTTTTTTACCAAAAAGATCCAGTTTAAAAGGCAGTTTAATGCCGTTTACAATCATTCTGCGGGCTATAAAGGGGAAGTCAAATTCTTTTCCATTATGAGCGCAAAGTACGTGTGGAGGTTTGTTGTAATGCTCGCTCAATAGTTTTTTAAACTGAAGTAAAAGTTCTTTTTCTGAGCCAGAAAATGTGGTAGTCCTGAAGTTGCGTGAATCTCCATCAATTTTGAAATAACCAACCGAAATGCAGACGATTTTTCCAAACTCTGCCCAGATTCCCGCTTTGTCATAAAATGCTTCAGCTGTATGTTGATCTCCGCGTTGATAAGCTGTTTTATCTGCATAGAGCTGCTGCATTACAGAATCAAGCTCACTAAAATGTTCGTGTTGAGGTACCGTTTCAATATCGAGAAACAGAATATGCTCCAAGTTAAGTTGGCTTATCATATCAATTCATTATATATGCTTCGTCTAAATAGTTTATAAGTTCGGCGGGATAACCATTATCGGCTAAAGGCCCGTGATTATGGCCCAGGCGCACCACAATGAGGTTATCTTGAGGAATTACAATAACATATTGACCCAGATGACCACGCATCATAAAAACGTCTTTACCTTTATAATCCATTAGCCAAAAGCCGTAGCCGTAAGGTTCTCCTTCAAACCGGGGATGGATTGATTTTACTACGAAAGCGGAATCTAAAATTTGCTTACCGTTCCATTTGCCATTGTCTTTATAGAGTTTTCCCAGTCGGGCAAAATCGCGGGCGTTTGATGCGATACAGCAATAAGCTTTTACGAGTCCTCCTTCTTTACTATCCAACTGCCACAGAGCATCTTCCTGTGCTCCCAGAGGTTTCCAGAGACTTTCAGAAAGGTTGTCTGCCAGTTTTTTGCCTGTTGCTTTTTCTAGAACCATTGCCAAAAGTTGGGTGTTGCCACTTAAGTAAGTAAAACCTTTACCGGGCTCAGATTTCATCCCCAAATTACGCATCACCGGGTCGAGATTGTCATCAAAATAGGCACGAGTGGTAACAGAAAACGGACTGTAATAGGACTCGTCCCAGTTGAGACCGCTAGACATGGAGGCAAGATCACCAACGGTCATTTGCCCTGCAGTTCCCTGTGAATATTCTGAAATAAAATCACCTACAGGCTGCTCTAAACTTTTTATATAACCGTCTTTGATGGCTTTACCAAGCAATGCTGAAACATAACTTTTAGCCATCGAGAACGAATTACTTTTGGAAGTCTGACCAAAACCATCATAGTATTCTTCAAAAACGATACTATCATTTTTAATAACCATAAATGCTACAGAGCCATATTCCTGGTGAATTTGCTTAAGCGTATCGCTCAAAGTGAATTTATTGTAGTTTGTAGCTTCAGGCCAGGGCTGAGCAGTACCAGCTTCAATGCTAGTGTTGTCAAATTTTTTATAATCTTCCAGATAGGCAGTGGTATGGCCGGTGAAGTAGATGGTGCGAACAGCCTTCAACAAATAGTCATAATCAAATACATATAAGGTGATGATGAGTATGAGAATCAGGCTTATTAATCCAATAAAAATGCGCTTGAGTATTTTCATAACCTAAAGATATTGAAAAACTTAAACGAATTTTAAGGAAATCCAGAACGCTAGAAAAGACTTTGCTGTGTCACCGGACTTTCGTGCTCCAGCAGCCATTTTTTACGCCATATGCCCCCGGCGTAACCGGTCATCGACTGGTCACTGCCAATCACCCGATGACAGGGAATAATAATTGCGATGGGATTTTTTCCGTTTGCGGAAGCCGCTGCGCGAATCACTTTAGGATCGCCCAGATCTTTTGCCATCTGAAGGTAGGACGTGGTTTTGCCAAAAGGAATTTCTGCTAATTGTAGCCATACTTTCTTCTGGAAGTCGGTGCCTTTAGGATTTAGCTTAAGATCGAAATCGCTTCGCTTTCCGGCAAAATAGTCTTGCAGTTGTGAAACCACATTGATTAATGTTTCCGGGATTTTTTCGCTTTGCGGAATTGCTTCGTCCAAGAAAATTACCTGCGAGATACCCTCATCATCACCTTCAATCTGAATGCTTCCCAGGGGAGAATTGAGGTAAACTACACTCATTCTGAATCTTCATCGTTGGTTTCAGAAGTTTTCTTTTTATCTTCTATGTTGTGTTGAGGATCGAGTTTAACATTAGCAGCGGGTTTTGGAGCTTCTTCCAGAACGATTCCCATACGTTTTGCGCGACGTTCCCAATTTTTACGGGCTTGCACCTGCATGTCTTCAATGGTGTCGCTCTCATCCATAATTTCGAGTCCAAGCAGGGTTTCTATAATGTCCTCCATACTCACGATACCTATGGTGTTTCCAAACTCATCAGTCACCAGTGCCAGATGATCGCGACTTTTAATAAAGGTGTCAAAAAGTTCTGGGATGGGTTGATCTGCATTTACAATAAGAATATCTCGCTTAATGTCTGAAAGCAGTTTATCACCGTGTTCTTCTACGATTTCTTCAAGCACATCATCTTTTAAAATAAAACCGGTGATGTTATGGGTTTTATCTTTGTAAACAGGAATTCGAGAAAATTTTAGGTGGCGGTGTTCTTTATGGAATTCTTTTAGCGATTTGGTTTCATCTTCTAAAACCACAACCGGAAAAGGTGTCATAACGTCTTTAGCCAAAACCGATTTAAAAACGAGCAGGTTCTTAATAACCGTGGTCTCATTATCTTCAAAAACACCTTCTTTCTCAGCTGCATCAGTAAGTGCCATAAATTCCTCGCGGCTCATTGTACTCACATGTGCCGATTTGCCAACAAGCTTTGTTACCTGCATTAGAATCCATAAAACACCGGTGTATTTTAAGATTAAGAGGATAATGGTCAAACTTTTTGCAGTGAAATTACCCAGAGATTTCCAGTAGGTCGCACCGATGGTTTTTGGGATAATTTCTGATAAAACTAAAATTGCAAGTGTCATTATGGTTGACACCAATCCTACAAAGTTGATTCCAAATAAATTGACATCGTAGCCCGACTCAGCTGCCATCGTACCTGCCTGGTCACCTACTAAAATCGCACCTACGGTGTGTGCAATGGTGTTAAGCGTAAGAATTGCGATTAAAGGCTTATCGATATCCTTTTTAAAATTGGCCAAAGTTTCTGCATAGCCTTTACCTTCTTTGGTTTTGATTCGGATAAAGTTGGGCGTAATACTGAGTAAAACAGCTTCCAGAATAGAGCATAAGAAGGAAAAAAATATCGAAATAAACGCAAATGCGAAAAGTAGTGCCATCGGTTAGTTTTGATTTGCGATAAATATACTATAAATCACAGGGTCTCGCCAAAGGCTTAAGAAAAGCTTATAGGATTAACTTTTCAAAAAGAAATAAGTTAATTTAAAAGCGTCTTATGGAATGGTTAATGTTATCCATGCATAATTTCAAAAACAAAAATATGAATCTAAGACTGTTTTATTTCCTTTTTTTTATAAGCCTGGCCGGCTCTTCTCAGGTTATTGAATTACCCTATGAAGAGAAAGAAGGTTGGCCTATTATTCAGGTAAACATTAATAATAAAGACTATAATTTTCTTTTTGATACAGGGGCAGCAATGACTTTTCTCAACTCAAACACTTTCCCTGATGTCGTCGAAACTGGAGTAATGGAAACAATTGATCTGAATAGGGTTGTTGACAGTGCTGCGACTACAATTCTCCCAGAATTATTTTTAAAGCAACGTAAGTTTTCAAATAAGCAAGTTGCTGTTATTGATTTCCAGAGGTTTAATAGGGTGCTGTGTGAGGTAAAACTTGACGGCATATTAGGAATTGATATCCTACAAAATCATCTGGTTGAATTTGATACCCAAAATCATCTTATCAAATTTTACGACAAAGCCACATTTGATAATAGTTTACTAAATGATTTTACTAAGAATACATACAGCCATGCATTGCCAACTTTAAAAATAAAAGTTGATAAGCAAACTAGATATGCAACCTTTGATACAGGAAGCAATGGCGGACTAAACGTTTCGGATTACAAATTGGGAAGTTTTATAGATGAGAATAAGCATGTAAGTTATAAGGGTTTGGGTGCCATGGGAGCAAACAGCTTAAAAGAAAATGTAAACCAAACGGAACTCATTGATGCGAATATTAAATTTGGGAAGATAGATCTCAGTAACCAAAACTTTACATTTAACACACATAACGAAAACAATGTTGGATTTCAATTTCTAAAACAATTTATTTTTTTCTTGGACGTATCTGATCAAATTATTTATTTGAAGAAAAGATCTTTTTCAATCACAACACTTTCCCCTTTGGTAACCTATGGTTTTTGGGTTCATTACGATTTTGAAATGAAACAGTTTTATGTTGCTATCATTGCTGAAAATAATAAGCAGATGCAGCTTAAAGATCTAGTGACAAAAATAAATGGAATTGATCTACCTCAAGAATACTGTGATTTCCCGGGTTTTTTAAGTCAGAATATGCAAGCAGATATGGCGGTCACAATTTTTCGTGATGGAGATGAAAGAATAATTGACTATAACTACGACAACCAAATTAGTCAGTAAAATTTATCCACAATCACCAACCTAAATATTGAGGTGGTTTCAAATCTTTTAAGTTGAGGTACACAATGAGTTGCCCGCGGTGATGGGTAATATGATCTTGCAAAAGATTCAAAATCTGAAGTCTGTTTTTCTCACCTGCGAAAAATTCAACCTTTTCAGCTAAACGATCTTCCGGAAGGGATTTAATCGTTTCATAAATCAAATCAAAGGAAGCACTCAAATTGGCTTTTATGCGCTCTTTTGGGTTGGAAGCTATACTAAGTTCAGCTTCCTCTTTGTCAAAATAGGCTGTGGATAGCCATTCCATATTACTATTTATATGTTCAAGCTGTTCTCCAAAACTCATTTCACGCTCGGTAGGTTTGTAATCGTAAAGGGAGTCGGGCATTTCTTCAGCGATTGTGATCAAATAGGCTTTAGAGTTTTGCCATTTTTCAAGCCAGGCCTGTTTAAAGAGACTATGCTGAGATTGCATACTACTATAGCTTAAGGTTAAAACCAGAACCAGAAAAATTCGATTCATCATTTAGGAAATTAACTTAACAACATCCTTAGCAAAATAACTGGCGATTAGATCTGCGCCGGCACGTTTGATCGCATAGGTCTGTTCAAGAACTACAGCGTCGTGATCAAGCCAGCCTTTTGCCGCCGCCGCTTTAATCATCGCATACTCTCCACTTACCTGATATACTGAAACGGGAACATTCACCGCATTTTTAATATCTCTAACAATATCGAGGTAGCAAAGACCTGGTTTTACCATCACGATATCGGCACCCTCATCAATATCCATTAGGGTTTCTTTTACCGCTTCAATACGGTTTGCATAATCCATCTGATAGGTTTTCTTGTCTTTAGGCACATTTTTTAGATCTACCGGAGCGCTGTCTAAAGCATCACGAAATGGTCCATAAAAGGCTGAAGCATATTTAGCGGAGTAGCTCATAATCCCGGTATCGTAGTAACCTTCATCTTCAAGCAGCGTGCGCATTTCAAAAATTCGACCGTCCATCATATCGCTGGGAGCAACGATGTCTGCTCCTGCTTTGGCGTGTGATAATGCCATTTCTGCAAGAACTGCGCTGGTATCATCGTTCACAATTTTACCACCGCCCACAATACCATCGTGACCAAATGAAGAATAGGGGTCAAGAGCAACATCGGTCATCACGACCATTTCAGGTACCGTTTCTTTAACCGCTTGTATAGAACGTTGCATCAATCCGTCTGGATTTAAGGCTTCGGTACCGGCATTGTCTTTAAGCTTGTCATCAACTTTTACAAAAAGAAGCACGCTTTTAAGACCCAGTTTCCATAGTTCTTTTACTTCCTTTTTCAAGTTGTCAAGACTTACGCGGTAATACCCGGGCATCGAAGCGATTTCATCTTTTACACCTTTCCCTTCTACAACAAAAAGTGGAACGATAAAGTCATTAGGTGATATTGTGGTTTCGCGTACCAGTGAGCGTACCGCTTCTGAAGTACGTAATCTGCGATTTCTTCTTAATGGAAACATAGTATATTTTTATTCTAATTATTATTTGGAATCCCGTAAACACGGAATTTTGAAACTATAAAGGATAATTTACTTCACAAAATTATCCAACCAGGTAAAGGCTACCAGCATAAAAATGATGGCGATTAGCACATCACCTATGTCGGTAACAACAAAGGGTCCTACCAATCCTACCACTAGCATTAGACTACCATAAATCATTGCAAAATACCTACTTCTTTTTCCGTCTCTTAAAAACGAACTGGGTAAAGGCACCATTGCGCAAAGACTGGCCAGACCAATGGCAGCAAAATAGTCGATGCGTGTTGTGTAAAACAGAACTCCTGTGATTAATGCTGTAGCAGCCAGAGCAACGATTGCAATACCGCTATACTTTTCGTTTTGATCCAGCAAAAACTTTCCGTTTCGGTCAAGGGAGAGAATCGCGTTTGATATAGGATCTATCATCCAACTTCCCAAAGCAAAAAGTAAATAGGCTATGATAAGTGGCACTGCAAGTACCGAAAGTCCGGCAGCTCCCAGCAGCTTGACCGAAAATCGGTAAACCAGATAAATACCAATGATAAAAATCCACTGATTTTTGCCTTGTTGTTTCGAAATCCAGAATGCATATTTCAAGTGCCAGCGGAAGATGAAATTTTTTGCCTTCAAGGCGGTACTCATTCCACTACGGGCGTATTCGTTATTGGGATTGAGTTGCAAGGCCATTCTAAAATGTTCAATAGCTTTCTTATGATCGCCGTGCTCGAGAGCCACCCAACCTACATTCGCATGTGAATAGCTGTCTTCAGGATTGTCGTAAAGTATATTTTCTACCGTCTCACCTGCTTCTTCCTTGCGGTCGAGCTTGGTTAAAATCTGGGCTCGCAGATTAAGGCAATAACTGTTTTTGGCATCAAGAGAAAGACCATGATTAGCTAGTTTAAGTGCCTCTTCATATTTTTTCTTTTCGAGGAGTATCCCGGCTTTAAAGCCAAAATAATCGGCTTCTTCAGGATCCATCGAGATGGCTTCATCTATAAACTCAAGGGCATTGGCTTCTTTTCCGTTTAGATTTGCGATACGTGCTTTTATAAAAAATACATCGGGTTGTTCAGGGTCTAGTGCTAAAAGTTCGGAGGTTAATAGTTCTGCGCGGTCGTATTGTTTTAGATTGAAAAAGCAAAGCATCATATAATACTTAGCTGTAAAATCTGCCGGATTTTCACCCAGTTGTTTGATGGCCTCTTCATAACGGCCCAATTGAAATAAAGTAATACCTCTATCTATAGCTGTGGCCATTATTTCTTAATGTTTAAAAAGTTGAGCACTTCGTCATAAAGTCCGGCATCATTGGCATAAAGCGCATAGTTTTTAGCTGAAGAAAACCATTCTTTAGTACTTGGTTTTACTTTTTTGATCGCTTTGAGCAGGTCTTTGGTTTTTAAAGGGGAGGGAATGCCCGATTCAAACGACTGCTCGAGTTTTTCTTCTATCGCAACATCTATCACCGCCTGAATATCTGCTCCTGAAAAATCTTTGGAAGCCTTTGCCAGGCTCTTGTAATCGATGTGTTCTGCAGGCTTGTTGTTGAGGTGAATTTTAAAAATGCTTTCGCGCGCTGCCTCATCTGGAGGTGAAACGAAAATGATGCGGTCAAATCTTCCCGGACGTCTGAATGCAGGGTCAAGATGCCAGGGAGCGTTGGTTGCTCCTAAAACCAAAATCCCGTCGTTGTCTGAATCTACACCGTCCAACTCCGATAAAAACTGATTGATAACCGAGCGCCCGGCTGACTTGTTCATGTCATTGCGATTGGCACCCAGTGCGTCAATTTCATCAATAAAAATCACACAAGGTTTATTGGCTCGTGCTGTTTCAAAAATCTCGTGCAGATTACGTTCTGAACTACCAATCCACATATCGAGAATCTCGTTAATGCCCACATTTATAAAGTCGGCATTGATTTGGCCGGCAGTTGCTTTTGCCAGGTGCGTTTTACCGCAACCCGGAGGGCCGTAAAGCAAAATACCACCACCTATTTTTTTGCCATAAGCTTTGTAAATATCCTGGTGTAGCAGAGGCTTAATAATCTTGAGATCTATCTCACGCTTTATAGGCTCCATACCTCCTACATCTTCAAAACCTACCTGTGGTTTTTCGATAAAGCTTAAAGCATCTTCATCTGTAAAAGCCGAATCTTTTGAGGTTGAAGCGTGCCTGAGTTTTTCATCAAAATCGGCATTGGTATAGCGTTTATCGAGGCTTAAAATTTCCTGATAGGTTTGCTGTGCATCGTGAATTTCTCCCTGATTGATGTAGCAATAGCATAGAAGCTCTAGCGCTTCGATAGATTTATGCTGATTGAGAATTTCTTCAAGGAGTAACTCGGCTGCGCCATACTTTTCCTGCTGATAAAAGCAACTGGCAAGATTGTATTTGGCTTCCTGATGCTTGGGCTCTTTGCTCAAAATAAACAGGAGATGCTCTTCTGCTTCCTTGGTGTTTCCATTTTGTAAATAAAGCTTTGCGATTTGTAGCCGAAGCGGGATATTATCTGGTGAAAACTTTAAGGCTTCTAATAAACTTTCTATCATACCGGCAAGATAAATAATGTTTTAAACCCAATCTTTAGGATTCTCTAAAACGTCTATAAGTTGAGCTTCGGGGCTTCCCGGCTCAGGGTGATGATCGTATCTCCACTGCACATGAGGTGGGAGACTCATCAAAATACTTTCAATTCTTCCGTTTGTTTTAAGGCCAAAAAGGGTGCCTTTGTCGTGCACGAGATTGAATTCTACATAACGACCGCGGCGTACTTCCTGCCAGTCGCGTTCCTTTTCGCCGTAGGCTAAATCTTTTCGCTTTGCCAAAATAGGGATGTAGGCATCCAAAAAACTATCGCCAACCTCTGTTACGAAGTTGTACCAGTCTTGCATTGAGCGATCATCGGTAGCTTTGAGATAATCAAAAAATAAGCCGCCAAGACCGCGGGCTTCTCCACGATGTGCATTGTAGAAATACTCATCACAACGCATTTTATACTGCGGGTAAAACTCCGGGTCGTGCTTATCGCAAGCCGTTTTACAGGTTTGATGAAAATGCTGTGCATCTTCTTCAAAAAGATAATAAGGAGTCAGGTCTTGCCCACCGCCAAACCAGGAATCGACCAGATTTCCGGCTTTGTCGAGCATTTCAAAATACCTCCAATTGGCGTGTACGGTAGGAGCGTAGGGGTTTTTAGGATGAATAACGAGACTAAGACCACAGGCAAAAAAATCTACATCACCTACATTAAAATATTGCTGCATCGCCGGAGCTAATGGCCCGTACACTTCAGAAATGTTTACCCCGCCTTTCTCGATCACTGCTCCATTTTCAATCACACGGGTACGGCCACCGCCACCTTCGGGTCTGGACCACAAATCTTCTTTAAACTTTGCAACGCCATCAATTTCTTCAAGTTTTGACGTTATTTGATCTTGTAAGTTTTTGATATAGCTTACAAATTGCTCTTTCATGATTTATTTTTTAAGAATGTAAAGCTCCATATCCTGTACTTTCCCGCGTGTAGGTTTAAATTCGTTTTTCAACGTACTGTCCCATACAAAACCCGTACGTTGAGCCACATTAATGCTTTTTTCGTTGCTTATGTGGGTTATGATTTTAAAGGTCGAAATATGATGGTTGATATAGCCAAAGTCTGAAACACGTTCTATTGCCTCACTAATCCATCCTCTGCCGTGAAAACGCTTGTCAAGGCAATATGCAAACTCACCTTCAGCTTTTTTAGAATCGATTTCTTTAAGAATCACGAGTCCGGCCATTTCTGGATGAATGGTGGTCGTTAGGCTAAAATGAAAGGATTTTTTAGCTTCAGCGTTTGCGATAGCCTCTTCGATATAGGCTTTAGAAGCTTTTATGGTTTTTGTTTTCCTGAACGTATCTGGAAAGTAACTTTTAAATAAGTCTTTATTTTCTTTAAAAAGACTATTTAAAGCTTTAGCATCGTCAACCGTAAGCAAAGCCAAATTAAATTCGGGTTCTGAAGTCATAAGTATTATGCAGATTTTTGGTCTAACAATTCGAGAGTGGTTTTACTGGCCGCTGTAACCGAAATGGGTAAAACCAAAATAATCCCAACCACAGGGATAAGAAGAAAAAGCATAAATACAATGCCGTTTCCTACAGCATAACCGCGGTTGTTTTTTACAAAATTAACGCTTTCACGATACGGGAAATGGCGTTCGAGTGTATAATCCATATTTCCGAAACCGGCATAATAAGACTGTATTAAGAATAGCATTGCTGTTGCCAATATACCTACGACCGGAATAAAACTCAATATTAAAAATGGAATGCTTAATAGCAGTTCCCAAACCAGATTGCGCAAGTTTATTTTTAAACCGCGCAGCAGTTGACCAGCGTTAGTTGTGGACCGGTGCTTATGTACACCTGCATATAATTGCGCTTCTATTTTTTCAGAAACCGGACTCATAAAAGGCGCTGAAAATGCCATAATAAGATGTTTGTAGGCAATAAGTCCCAGGGCGATGATGATCAAAGCTCCAATAACAGTGCTAATAGTATCAACCGTTTCTGCTCCCCATTCCCACACCCATAATCTTGAAATAAATGAGCCAATATTGTCTGAAAGCCCCCAGGCACTAAAGCCAATTAAGACAGCCGTCAAAAAGCTAATAACCATAGGAATCGCAAAGTATTTCCAGAGGTTAAGTTTGCTTATGAGACCAAAACTGTCTTTGTAGGCGCTAAGTCCTTTGAGAATAGATTTTATCATGCTTCAGATATATAGACCAGGTACTTTTTGTTTTGTTTGGCTTCCTCAGGAGTCGCAATTTGAATGGCCTTACTGGCTTCGGCCCGTAGAAAGGCAGTAAGTTCAGTTTCTGTAGCCTCTAAAAATTGCGGCAAAGCAAGAATTCCAAAGTGATTGTTGTGCAAATCCATCTCCCGATCGAGGGGATTATTCACAAACAATTCTTCGTGTAAATTAGTGAATTTTAGCGCCCAGTCCTGTGCTTTTTTCAAATCTGAAGATTTGCGATATGCAGCTCTTCCTAATAGCATTGCCCACAAAGCGTGTCGAAAAGCATTTGCCCGGTTGCTTTTATGATGGCTTTTACCATAAATAGCTGTTGCCAGTTGCATAGCTTGTTTCGAACTTTTTAGGCTAAGTGTTATATAATGTGGGCGGATGGCAAAAAGCCGGGCAAGTTTAAAAAGCTGAGGGATGCTCAGGGTTTTAAGCGTTGCCCAGATATTCATCGCTCTGCCTTATATTCTTTCACTGCTTCAATAAATGCTCCGGCATTTTCAAGCGGAATGTTAGGTAAAATCCCGTGGCCCAGATTTACGATGTATTTGTCCTTGCCAAAAGCGTCGATCATTTCGGTCACCATACGTTTAATTTCCGCTGGTGGCGAAAACAGGCGTGTAGGATCAAAATTTCCTTGTAGCGTGATATTACCGCCTGTAAGGTAACGGGCATTGCGTGCGCTGCACGTCCAGTCTACACCTAAAGCCGAAGCGCCGCTTTTTGCCATTTCGCCAAGCGCAAACCAACAACCCTTACCAAAGGCAATTACCGGGATCTCGTCTTTCAACGCGTCAATGATTTGCTGCATATACTGCCAGCTAAATTCCTGATAATCTACCGGAGATAGCATACCTCCCCAGCTATCAAAAACCTGAACAGCGTTAACACCAGCCTTTACTTTTTCTTTAAGATACAGAATTGTGGTATCTGTAATTTTCTGAAGTAGGGCGTGTGCAGCTTTAGGCTGGGTAAAGCAAAATTCTTTAGCCAGATCAAAATTCTTAGAACCTTGTCCCTGTACGCAATAACACAAAATTGTCCAGGGGCTACCTGCAAATCCAATCAATGGGATCTCATCGTTGAGTTTTTCTTTGGTCATTTTAATAGCCTCCATCACATACCCCAAAGAATCATTGATGTCTGGAATAATCACACGATCTAACTGCTCCATAGATCGAATGGGATCTGGTAACCACGGACCAATACCTGGCTTCATTTCCACATCAATGTTCATCGCCTGTGGAATTACCAAAATATCACTAAAAAGAATCGCAGCGTCCATACCATAACGACGTATAGGCTGTACGGTAATTTCGCTGGCTAATTCCGGAGTCTGGCATCGGGTAAAAAAGTCATATTTCGCTTTTATTTCCTGAAACTCGGGTAAATACCTTCCTGCCTGACGCATCATCCAAACAGGCGGGCGTTCTACTGTTTCTCCTTTTAAGGCTCTTAAAAATAAATCGTTCTTTATCATAAGTTCTGTAAAGCTTTAACTGCCCGCGCAATCACACTCTCTATCGTGGTAGCGTTGGCTGTTGTGTAATTATGAGTATATTGTTCAACTTCGGTAGCCGTGGTATTTCCTATGCAAACCGCAAGTGTATTTTTTAAACTATTTTTTTCTGTAAAGCTCTGTACACCACTTGGACTAAAAAATAAAACGGCATCAAAGTGCTGTTTAAATTCCTGGGTGTTGAGCTGTGTGCTATAGCTTTTAACCTCTTCAAATGAAACCTGATTTTTAGTCAAAATTTCAGGGAGTTCATCTCTTCGTATTTCACTACAAAAGAAAGAAAAATGCTCACTTTTGTAGTTTTTCACAATAAAATCGGCTAGTTCTGTTGCATTTTGAGCAGATTTTACCACATTCATCCCTTTTTCGATTAAGTAACTTTCGGTCTTAGAACCTACACAAAAGCAGCTGAAGTTTTCCTTAAGCAAATCGGGTTGCCTTCTTAAAAAGGCCTTGACTCCATTTTTACTCGTAAAAATCAGATTTTCCAGGTTCTTAGGAAGTTCAAAATCCAAAAATTCAATTTGAATCGCATCATATTCTACCACCGAAAAACCAGCTCCCAGGATTAAATTCTTTTGGGAAGAAGCGAGCTTTTTTGTGGAAAGTATAGTTTTGACCTCACCCCCTGCCCCTCTCCCGCCGGAGAGGGGAGCGAAGCTTTTACCTCGTATTTCTTTTGGTTCTTTTAACTCAACTATATCTCTGATTATCTCTTTAGGATCTCTGAATACCGTTTCATTTTTAAATCGAAGTACTTTATAGCCAAGAGCTTTAAGATGTAAATCTCGTATTTCATCCTTTACTTTTTGCTCTGGATTGTTGTGGTAACCACCGTCTAATTCGATGACGAGATCGAGTTCATAGCAAAAAAAATCAACTATATAATCCTTAAGTGGGTGCTGTCTACGAAATTTTAATCCATTTAATTTAGCTCCGCGAAGCAATTCCCAAAGCACTTTTTCTGCTTCGGTTTGTTCTTGTCTAAGCAAGCGCGCCATTATTATGTGAGTGCTTCTCTTCATATAGCTTCCTTCTCCCTTGGGAGAAGGATTGAGGATGAGGGTTTTTAAATTTCCTTCTTTATAGCTTCCATCAACTCGCGGCCACCGCTTTCAAGGATTTTGAGCGCACATAATGCTCCAAAATCCTGAGATTCGCTGACGGGAATGGTTTCCTTTATTTCCAGTTTCTGGCTTCCATCCAGGCTAAAAAGTGCGCCGTGAAAATGAATATGCTCATCTTTAATATCCGCATAAGCCCCAATGGGTGCGGTACAACCGCCTTCGAGTTTGCGTAAAAATTCGCGTTCTACTCGAGTAGCGAGGTCGGCATTTTTATCGTTGAGTTTTGCACAGGCTTCTTTACAAAAAGTGTCATTTGCCATTATTGCAATAACCATTGCACCTTGTGCAGGAGCAGGAATCATCCAATCGAGTACGATGTGATTTTCAGGCTTTAGGTTGATGCGTTCTAAGCCTGCTTTCGCAAAAATGGCTCCAGCCCAGTCGTTATCGGCTACTTTTTGAAGACGGGTATTGACATTACCGCGTAAATCAACAACCTGATGCTTCGGATATTTATGCAGCCATTGGGCTTTACGTCGCAAACTGCCTGTGGCAATGGTAGTTGCAACTTCAAATGCAGCTTCGGTTTTTCCGCCCTTAAAAACAAAAATGTCTTCCTGTGCCGCACGGGGTAAAACCGCTCCCTGAACAATCCCTTTTGGCAATTGCGTGGGCACATCTTTCATAGAGTGTACCGCAATATCAACCGTTCCGTTAATCATTGCCACGTCGAGGGTTTTCGTAAAAATACCGGTGATTCCCAGTTCGTAAAGTGGCTTGTCTAGAATGAGATCACCTGTAGATTTTACAGAAATCAATTCGGTTTTATAACCCAGTGCGTTAAGTTGATCCTGCACGGTATGTGCCTGCCAAAGCGCAAGTTCGCTATCGCGGGTGCCTATGCGTATGGTTTTTGCCAAAGCTTAGTGATTTTGAAGATTAAACACTTTTTGAATCAGATCGAGACTTTCAGTACTTGAAAGATCTTCGGTCTTTAAGTGTTTTGCAAATTGTGTGGTAATTTTTTGAATGATACGCTCGGTAATAATTTCGGCCTGCTCCTCATTAAAATTGGCGATTTTGCGACGTTGATTGTCAATTTCACCGGCTTTCATATCTGCCAATTTGAGTTTTAACGCCTTAATTGTTGGAGCAAACTGGCGCGTGGTAAGCCACTCGTAAAATTCATCCTGAATTTCACCAATTATCGCCTGAGCTTGTGGTAATTGCTTTTTACGGCGGTTGAGCGTATCGTTTGTTATTTGCGAAAGTTGGTCAAGATGCACCAAACTCACGCCTTCTACTTCCTCAACATTCTCATTTACATTTTTTGGAATGCTCAAATCGAGAATGAGTAGCGGTTTCTTGAGGTAGAGTAATTCTTTAGAAATGGTAGGCTTTTGAGCTCCGGTTGCAACAATCAGCACGTCTGCAACGGCAATTTCAGATTGTATATCTGCGTAATCTTTAACGATGAGGTTAAATTTACCTGCTATCTTTTCGGCTTTATCTTTGGTGCGGTTGATGAGCGTGATGTGATCATTTTGAGTGTGTTTTACCAAATTTTCACAGGTGTTTCGCCCGATTTTTCCGGTACCAAAAAGCAAAATATTCTTTTCAGAAACAAAGGGTACGCGTGAAAGTATGTATTGTACTGATGCAAAACTTACCGAAGTTGCTCCGCTTGAAATATTCGTTTCGTTTTTTATGCGCTTGCTGGCCTGAATAACGGCATTGATGAGGCGCTCCATAAACGGATTGACGAGTTTGAGTTTTTTCGCTCTGCGAAAGCCGTTTTTCAACTGACTAATAATCTCAAAATCTCCTAAAATCTGACTGTCAAGACCGGTCCCTACTTTAAATAAATGGGTAACCGCATCTTCATTTTTGTAGAAATAAGACACCGCTTCAAACTCTTCAATAGTACCGCGGGTATGCTCGCACAATAATTTCACAAGATCAAGAGGTTCCTGAGCAAAGCCATATAATTCGGTACGGTTGCAGGTAGAAATAATACTCAAACCTTCAATGCCTTCTTCCTTAGCACGAAGTAAAATTTGATCCTGAATCTTGGAGTCAACAGCAAAATGCCCGCGTGTCTCGGCATCTGCTTTAAGATAACTCAAGCCAATGGCGAAAAAATCCCCGGGGTATGCAGGATAAAAATGTCGTTTGCCGTTTGTATTCATATAACCGGTTGCAAAAGTATTTCGTGCATCGCTGAAAAAATAACGCTGGAAGCATGATTTTTAACGATGCCTGAATAAAACGGCCTATTTTTAATTAAAATCGTGAAAATGGGCTATTTTAGGGACTTCAAAACCAGTTCACAGAATATATTTGTTTAGAATAAATCTAAATAATAGATCGAGATTAGACTATGGGAACTTTAGAAAATAACGCTTCAGGTTTGTACCGGGAAACCTTAATTGAGCAGGGCTTCTTCATCTTAAAATTCAATAATGAAACCGCTGAGAAACAGGTAGTCACCCGGCAGGTTGACAGCAGCTATATTCAGTTTCATTTTTGTGCCAAAGGTGGTTCAGTCTTTTTATTTAATGAAGGCTCATATCGATTACCCTTGAGTGAAGAACATTCCCTTCTGCTTTACAACCCACAGCGGGATTTACCCATAAATCTGGAGATAGAACCCGAAACCTGGGTGATTTCAGTATTTATTTCGATTAAGAAATTTCACTCCCTATTCTCTCGGGAAGCCGATTTTATTACGTTCCTAAGTGATGAAAACCGGGATCGCAAATATTATAAAGACGGTCTTATCTCTCCATCTATGGCAATTGTGCTCAACCAGTTGATGAATTACAACCTGCATGCTTCAGTCAAAGCGCTTTATTTTAAAGGGAAAGCCTATGAGTTGCTCAGTTTGTATTTTAACCGACCTTCAGAAGCAGATATTGAGCAATGTCCATTTTTAGTAGATGAAGATAATGTGGCAAAAATTAAAAAAGCAAAAGATATTGTGATAACCCGTATGGCTGAACCACCGTCTCTGCAGGAGCTGGCAGATGAGATCAATCTGAGTTTAAATAAACTGAAAGAGGGTTTTAAGCAGATTTACGGAGATTCGGTTTACAGTTTTTTATTTGATTATAAGATGGAAGTTGCCCGTCAACTCCTCGCCAGCGGTTCGCACAATGTAAATGAAGTTGGGCTAAAAATTGGGTACAGTACCGCCAGTCATTTTATTGCCGCGTTTAAAAAGCAATACGGCACAACTCCCAAAAAATACATTCAATCATTAAATTAGATCTACTACAATGAGAAAGGCAGGAATTTTACTTTTAGTTGCTATGCTCGCTTTGAGCTGCAATTCCTCAAAAAATGGCGTATCCCGAAATGCTAAAAACGTATTGGTTTTCACAAAAACCAATGGCTTTAGACACGCATCAATAGAAACCGGAGTAAATACACTGCGAGAATTGGGTGCTGCTAATAACTGGGTGATTCAGCATTCTGAAGATTCCCTGATTTTTTCGCCTGAAAATTTAAAAAACCTCGATCTGATTGTTTTCCTGAATACGACCGGCGACATTTTAGGCTCAGAACAGGAAGAGGCCTTTAAAAATTATATGGAAGGCGGCGGAAGCTTTTTTGGTATTCACGCAGCCAGTGACACCGAGTATGACTGGCCCTGGTATGGCGACTTTATTGGGGGCTATTTTATAAGTCATCCTCAAACCCAGCAGGCTACTGTCGTTAAAAATCATAAACATACTACCGTTGCGATGTTTCCGGAGCAATTTCAGCGCACAGATGAGTGGTACAATTTCAAGAACTTAAGTAAAAATGTACATGTCACCTTAAGTCTAGATGAAACCTCCTATGAAGGTGGTGAAAACGGAGATTACCATCCACACGCCTGGTATCATAAGGTCGGCGAGGGTAGAATGTACTACACAGGTGGTGGTCACACTACAGAAGCATATTCAGAGCCTATGTTTAAAGAACATCTGCAAGAAGTGATTAAGTGGTTAATGGATAGCTCTTATAAATTCTAACAATAGTACCTACAGCAAGCCTTATCACTTTTACTTTCAAAACGGTGTATAAGTCGTAATTTTGAAACTCAAAAAATAAGCATGAAAAAAGGAGTTCTTATGGTCAATCTGGGTTCGCCAGATAGTACAGACCCTAAAGATGTGAAAAAATACCTGGGAGAGTTTTTGATGGACGAGCGTGTGATTGATGTGCCGCTTTGGGCGCGCACCTTGCTCGTAAAAGGAATCATCCTAAACACCCGACCCAAAAAATCTGCAGAAGCTTATTCCAAAATCTGGTGGGATGAAGGTTCGCCTTTAATTGTTTTAAGTGAAAGGCTTCAGGCGAAAATACGCGAGAAAGTAGATGTACCTGTTGAATTGGCTATGCGTTACGGTACGCCTTCTATCAAAGAAGGACTTCAAAAACTGAATGATCAGGGTGTAGATGAAGTATTGATTATTCCGCTTTATCCGCAGTTTGCGATGGCGACTACAGAAACCATTTTAGTCTTAGCCGAAGAATTACGTAAAGAACATTTCCCGCATATGCGTTTTTCAGATATTCCTGCTTTTTACAACAAGCCCGAATATGTTGAAGTACTCGCTCAAAGTATTCAGGAAAAAATTGAAAATCTTGATTACGAGATGTTGCTTTTCAGTTATCACGGCGTGCCCGAGCGACACATTCGTAAAAGCGATGTGACCAAAAGTCATTGCAAGATAGACGGCAGCTGCTGTAAGACCGCGTCTGCGGCGCATCAGTTCTGTTACCGTCATCAGTGCTACGAGACCACGCGGCAGGTGGCTGAAAAGCTCAATCTGAAAGAAGGTACTTATTTTACCTCGTTTCAATCCCGCTTAGGTTTTGATCCCTGGTTACAACCTTATACCGATCGCACTATCGAGCGTTTTGGGAAAGAAGGCATCAAAAAAATGGCGATTGTAACTCCGGCATTCGTAAGCGATTGCCTTGAGACCTTAGAGGAAATTGCGATGGAAGGTGAAGAAATTTTCCACGAAGTGGGAGGAAAGGAATTTACAACTGTTCCCTGCTTGAACGATCGTGACGACTGGGCTCACGTAGTTGCCACCTGGATTAACGATTGGGCTTTAGTTGAAGCCTCAAAAGCAATAGCATAATCACATTCCCGCGAAAGCGGGAATCTTTTTTTAGAAATCAATTGTCAAAACCCAATAAATCTGAAGTATTAGGAGAGCAGCCTATCAGTTCGTTGTTGATACAGCAGGCTGTGCCTGCGTCTATCGGGATCCTTGTAATGTCGCTTAATATTCTCGTCGATACTATTTTTGTGGGTAACTGGATAGGCAGTATTGCTATAGCGGCAATTAATGTGGTGCTTCCGGTTTCTTTTTTTATTGCGGCTCTGGGGATGGCGATTGGTATTGGTGGTTCTTCAATTATTTCGCGGGCTTTGGGTGCCAACGATTCAGCTAAAGCCCTTAAAACTTTTGGGAATCAAATTACGATTACCCTGTTGCTCACGGTAAGTATGGTTGTTCTGGGTTTGGTTTTTATCAACCAAATCATTCCTGCATTTGGAGGTAAAGGAGACATATTTGAACCTGCCAAAATCTATTACCGTATTGTACTTTATGGCGTTCCAGTGCTTGCTTTGTGCATGATGGGGAACAATGTCATTAGAGCCGAAGGTAAACCCACATTTGCGATGATCGCGATGATCATTCCCTCAGCGGGAAATCTGGTGTTAGATTACATTCTTATAAATGTACTTGATCTGGGGATGGAAGGAGCTGCCTGGGCTACCACAGCTTCGTATATCTGCTGTTTCGGTTATATTTTATGGTACTTTTTAAGCAACAACTCCGAGTTAAAAATAGATCTGACTCATTTTGGGATTGATTGGCCTATCCTTAGAGAAATGTCGGCTTTAGGCTTTGTTACGCTGGCGAGACAGGCAGTTGTGAGTGTAACCTATTTGTTGATGAACAACATTCTATTTGAGCTAGGCGGCGAAGCATCGGTAACGGTTTATGCAATTATTGGGCGTATGTTGATGTTTGCACTGTTCCCCGTATTAGGCGTTACTCAGGGCTTTCTGCCTATTGCAGGATATAATTACGGAGCACAAAATTATGCTCGCGTTCGCCAAAGCATTAAGCTGGCTCTGTTATATGCTTGTGGTGTAGCAATATTGATTTTCATCATGATTATGGCATTTCCGGAAGCTATTGTTTCTGTATTTACGCAAGAAGAGGTTATTTTAAGAGACACGCCAAACGCCATGCGCTGGGTGTTTGCAGCAATTCCTATTGTGGGTATTCAATTAATCGGTTCGGCTTATTATCAGGCGATTGGCAAGGCTACACCGGCACTTTTGTTAACGCTAACCCGACAGGGATTTTTCTTTATTCCGCTGGTGTTGATTTTGCCCAAATACTTTGGGGAAATCGGGGTTTGGATTTCCTTTCCGCTGGCCGATACACTTTCTACAATAGTTACGGCCTATTTTCTTTGGCGCGAGACCCGCTCCATTTAAATTGCCGTCATTCTTTACAATTCCTTAAATTAGTTACCTACTAACTCAATCTTTTGGTCATGCGAAAACTTTTACACGGTGTTTTTTGCACATTTTTACTTTTTACCACTTTTTATACTCAGGCTCAGGACGTAGATGAGAAACTGTATTCGGCATTAGAATACCGACTTATCGGTCCGTTTCGCGGTGGCAGAAGTGCTGCAGTTACAGGCGTTCCCGGCAAGCCCAACTTGTTTTACTTTGGCGCTACCGGAGGCGGGGTTTGGCGTACCAAAGACGGTGGCCGCTCTTGGGAAAATATCTCTGATGGCTATTTTGGTGGAAGCATCGGCTCTGTTGCCGTAGCTCCCAGTGATCACAATACGATTTATGTAGGTGGGGGAGAAAACACGTTGCGCGGAAATGTTTCTTCCGGCTACGGAATGTGGAAAACTACAGATGCCGGAAAAACCTGGGAGAAAGCTGGTTTGGAGAAAAGCAGACACGTTTCAAAAATTGTGATCCACCCCGATAATCCCGATGTGGTTTATGCCGCAGTTTTGGGAGATATCTATAAGCCGACACAAGAACGCGGTGTTTACAAATCTACAGACGGCGGTAAAAGCTGGAATAAAGTGCTGTTTTCTACCGAAGATGCCGGTGCGGTTGACCTTACATTCGACCCGAATAATTCAAGGGTTTTGTATGCCTCTACCTGGCACAGCCGAAGAACTCCGTATAGCTTTATAAGCGGAGGTGCGGGTTCAGCCTTATGGAAATCAACCGACAGCGGCGCTACCTGGAAAGAAATCAGTAAAAATGCTGGCTTCCCAACAGATACTTTAGGAATCATTGGGGTTGCGGTTTCACCCGTAAACTCAGAGCGTGTTTTTGCAATGGTTGAAAATAAAGACAAAGGTGGTTTGTACCGCAGTGAAGACGCCGGTGCTACCTGGAAGCTGATTAATGACGACCGCAGTTTACGTCAACGTGCCTGGTATTACACCAAGGTTTATGCAGATACCGAAGATCAGGATGTGGTTTACGTACTTAACGTGAGCTATCATAAAAGTACTGATGGCGGTAAAACCTTTGAGGGCAGCAACGCCCCACATGGTGACCATCACGATTTATGGATCGCTCCAGAAGATCCTATGCGTATGATTATGGGTGATGATGGTGGCGCTCAGGTTACCTATGATGGTGGCGAGACCTGGAGTACCTATCACAACCAGCCTACCGCACAGTTTTACAGACTTACGACAGACAATCAATTTCCTTATCGTATTTATGCGGCACAGCAGGATAATTCTACTGTGCGCATCCCACATCGCACCGATGGATATAGCATAAGTGAAGAAGATTGGGAAAGCACCGCTGGGGGTGAAAGTGCACATATTGCCGTAGATCCTGAAAATCCCGAGATTGTTTATGGCGGTAGCTACGATGGCTTTTTGACTCGTGTAAATCACGAGAATAACAGCGTGCGTTCGGTTTCGGTATGGCCAGATAACCCAATGGGACACGGTGCCGAGGATATGAAATACCGTTTTCAATGGAATTTCCCCATTATGTTCTCGCGTCACAATCCTGATGTGTTGTACACCTTCAGCAATCACGTGCATAAAACCACAAATGAAGGACAAAGCTGGGATGTGATTAGTCCCGATTTGACCACAGACGATAAATCGAAGCAAAAATCTTCGGGCGGACCGATTACTCAGGATAACACTTCCGTAGAATATTACTGTACTATTTTCGCAGCCAATGAAAGTCCGATTAAAGAAGGTTTGCTTTGGACAGGTAGTGATGACGGACTCGTTTACGTTACCCGAGACGGAGGCGAAAATTGGGAAAATGTTACGCCTAAAGGTATGCCCGAGTGGATGATGATTAATAGCATCGAACCTTCCTATTTTGATGAAGGCACCTGTTATATTGCGGGTACTAAATACAAATCGGGCGATTTTGCACCCTATCTATACAAGACTACCGATTACGGTAAAACCTGGAAAAAAATCACAAACGGTATCGCTCCAGAACATTTTACCCGTGTAGTTCGCGAAGATCCGGCTCAGGAAGGTTTGTTATATGCCGGTACCGAGACCGGAATGTATATCTCTTTTGATGCAGGAGCAAATTGGAAGCCTTTTCAACTTAATTTGCCTATAGTTCCGATTACCGATTTGGCCTTAAAGAACAACAACCTGATCGTTGCCACACAAGGCCGCAGTTTGTATATCATAGATGACTTGAGTGTATTGCATCAGCTGGATGGAAACTCTAAAACAAGTGCAGTAAAATTATTCAAGCCAAAAGACACCTATCGTATGGATGGTGGCAGTCGCAAATCAAATTCGGCAGGAACCAATCACCCAAGCGGAGTGATGACCTATTTCTACCTTCCGGAATATGACGCTAAAAAAGACAGTGTTGCATTGACCTATTTTGATGCTAAAAATGACACAATCAAGTCCTACAGCACCAAAGGTGATAAAAACAAGTTGGAAGTAAAAAAAGGCGCCAATCAGTTTAACTGGGATATGACTTATGATGGTGCAGAGCGTTTACCGGGAATGATCCTGTGGTGGGCAAGTACCGAAGGGCCACAGCAAATTCCGGGCAATTACACTGTAAAACTGAATGTAAACGGAACGGATTACGCACAACCGTATACCGTTTTGGCAGACCCGAGATCGGAAGCTACACAGGCAGATATGCAGGCGCAATTCGACTTTATAAAAGATGTAAATAGCACTGTTGATCGCGCGCACAAGAGCATTAAGAAAATACGTAACATAACCGGTCAACTGAGTGCTTTTGAAAAGCAGTACAAAGACAACCCGGCAACAAAGGAGCTGCGTGAAAAATCTAAAACGCTGCGTGAAAATTTAGAAGAAATTGAAAAAGCCCTGTATCAAACCAAAAACAGAAGCGGTCAGGATCCATTGAATTTCCCAATTAGATTAACCAATAAACTGGCGCATTTAAATTCGCTGGTTGGGATGGGAGATTTTGCACCAACCGATCAGGACGTTGCGGTTAAAGATGAACTGACCAAAGAGGTAAATGCTGAGTTAAACAAGTTTGATAAATTGGTAAGCGATGAGGTTGCTGCGTTTAACAAGGCGTTTAATGAAATGAATCTCAACTACCTTTTTATTCAAAAGGACTAGGCCTTTTGAGGTTTCCCTCCTTGAAAAAGGAGGGGAGCAATTTTGAAGAACTTGCGGAGTAGTTTTACTTCTGCTGAGGATGTTTAAGTACCGTAGAAACCCTTCAATCAACAAACAATTAGGTTTACCTTTGTTTTATGGAAGCATACTACCTCTATTTTAAATCCCTGCATCTCATATTTGTGGTTACGTGGTTTGCCGGTCTGTTCTATATGCCACGCCTGTTTATGTATCAGATTGAAGCTTCAGAAAAACCGGAACCTGATCGCAGTATTTTGGGTAAGCAACTGGCTTTAATGTCCAAACGTCTTTGGAAAATCATCACCTGGCCATCTATGATCCTGGCGAGTTTATTTGCCTTTATGATGCTGCATATCGTCCCGGGATTGCTTAGTGCTCCCTGGATGCAGATAAAACTGGGCTTTGTAGTGTTGCTGTATGCCTACCATTTTAAAAACCATCAGATTTTTAAACAGTTGCAGGCGGGTAACTTTAAATACACCACACGCTTTATGCGAATCTGGAATGAAGCTCCCACACTCATCTTATTTGCCGTTATTTTTTTAGTCATAACCAAAAGTGCCACCAACTGGATATGGGGACTGGCAGGATTAATCGTGCTTGCAATCTTATTAATGCTCGGTATAAAACTCTATAAAAGCATCCGAGATAAAAACCCGGAAGCCTAACGGCTCGGTTTTTGATATCAAGAAGACTCTATGAAATTTCACAAGCTTTCACTTCGTCTGCGTATCTTTTTTGGGATGGTTTTGCTCATTCTGGGAGCTTCCGTCCTTATTGGAGTCATCAGTGTGGTGCAGTATAAGGAGGAAGCCAAAGAATATCATGAAGACCGGCTGTTGCGTAAGGAAGACCAGATCAGGGCTGAGATTGATTATGTTTTAGACCAAACCACCTACGAGGTAAAGGCAGAGAATATTCCACTGATATTAAAGTACAATCAGGATATTTATCGAATTGCAGACGTTCACGAGCTGCCTATAAACATCTATGATTTAGATGGTAATCTTTTAGTCAAATCAAAAGAATCTTTTACTGAAGATACTATTGAAACCCGCTTAAAACCCACCATTTTAGAGCAGCTTGCCAATATGCCCACCAAGCGGTGGACCGAGCAAATGGAAATTGATGATGTAAAATATACCTCTTCGTTTACCTACATCAACGACAACAAGTTTAAGCCGCTGGCGATTATGAATCTGCCCTACATTCAGGATGATAATTTTATCACACGGGAGCTCGAAGAATTTTTGCGTCGCCTTGCAGAAGGGTATTTGTTTATGCTGCTTATCGCGACGGCACTTTCGTATTTTTTATCTCGCTATATCACACGCAGTTTAAAAACCATCAGCGATAAGATGATTCAAACCCGTCTTGATAAGCGCAACCAGCGTATTGAGATAGACGATGCCAGTGAAGAGATCAGCAATCTGGTAAAGTCGTATAACGGGATGATCGACGAGCTTGAGAATAGTGCTGCAAAGCTGGCACAAAGTGAGCGTGAAGCCGCCTGGAGGGAAATGGCGAAGCAGGTAGCACACGAGATTAAAAATCCGTTGACGCCCATGCGACTTACCGTGCAGAGTTTTCAGATGCGCTTTGATCCTCAGGACCCCAATATTCGCAAAAAGCTCGACGAGTACAGCCACACGCTCATTCAGCAGATCGACACAATGACGTCTATTGCAGAAGCTTTTTCTAATTTCGCCAAAATGCCGGCGCAGCAAAACGAAACCTTAAACGTGGTTTTTGTAGCCAAACTGGCGCTTGATATTTTTACCGAGCCTTACATCACCTTTGCCAGTGATGCCGAAGAAATCACCGTAAAATTAGACCGCACCCAGCTTATTCGGGTGATTACCAATCTGGTGAAAAATGCCATTCAGGCGACTGAAGATACCGAAGATCCTAAAATTCGCTTGGAGATTAAGAGCGAGCCAGACGAGGTCTGTATTTTGGTTTGCGATAACGGGCATGGTATTTCAGAAGAAAATGCAGTTAAGGTCTTTGAACCTAAATTCACTACCAAGTCAAGTGGAATGGGGCTTGGGCTGGCAATGGTTAAAAATATTGTGGAAACCTATAACGGAACCATTACTTTTACTTCAAAGGCAGACCGCGGCACTATGTTTAAAGTGACTTTCCCGCGGGCTGAAGAATAATTAAAAATCCAGATTAGTATGAATTTTGAAAATCTCATCTATGAAGTAGATGATCAATTGGCGATCATCACCATAAACCGACCTAAAAAATTAAACGCCCTCAATAAAGAAACCATTCAGGAGCTTCACGACGCGTTCGCGGAAGCGGATGCCGATGCAAACATAGGCGTCATCATTCTTACCGGAAGCGGGGAGAAGGCCTTTGTGGCCGGGGCAGACATCAGCGAGTTCTCCGATTTTGAAGAGGAAGAAGGGGCTATGCTGGCGCGAAAGGGTCAAAAACTCCTATTTGATTTTATCGAAAATCTAAGCACGCCTGTAATCGCAGCTGTTAACGGTTTTGCTCTGGGAGGCGGTCTTGAGTTGGCGATGGCGTGCCACATACGCATCGCAAGCGATAATGCCCGTATGGGATTGCCTGAAACTTCACTGGGACTCATTCCAGGTTATGGCGGCACCCAACGTTTACCGCAACTGGTAGGCAAAGGCCGCGCTTTTGAAATGATTATGACCGCGAGTATGATTAATGCAGATCAGGCCCTGCAATACGGCCTCGTCAATCACGTGACCACTCAGGAAGAGTTGATGGCACTTGCCGAAAAAATCGCTTCAAAAATCCTTGATAACTCCGGCGTTGCCATCGCGACTGCAATACAGGCTGTAAATGCCGGTTTTAAAAATGGTGTAAATGGTTATGAAGCCGAGATTGAAGCATTTGGTGCTTCCTTTGGTACCGAAGATTTTAAAGAAGGCACCAGCGCCTTTTTAGAAAAGCGCAAAGCAGAATTTCCGGGCAAGTAAAGGCGCTACCTTATAGAAATTAAAAACCGCTTTAGAGCGGGTTTTTGTTTTTATGATCTGATAGTCAGAGATAAAAAATATTGGTATCCTTAAAGTAGAGGAGGTAAACGGCTATATTTGTTTTGATATAACTAATCGTGGAAAGTTTAAGCTTAAGATAATGCCAAAAATTCTCATAACAGGTAATGGTTTTGATTTAAATATTGGTCTTCCTACATCCTATAATGATTTTATCAAAATCCTTGAATACATTCAGAATAATGACAACTTAGATTTTCACAATATATTTTCGAATTCAGACAATTATGAAAGGATAAAAGAGAATTTCCAAAAATGTCAGTTCAGCAAAGAAAATATTGATAAACTAAAAATCGAATTAACGGAGAATTTATGGTTTAAATTTTTCAAAAAGGAGTACGAAATAGATTCTTGGATTGATTTTGAGAATAGAATTGAGTATGTATTGATTAAGCTCTTTACATCACTTGAGTACATTCAACAAAATGTTTTTCACAAAGGTGGTTTGAGAGCAAAGACATTAGTTTATAATTCTGAAACTTTTAACAATGACTTTGAATTAATACAAGTTCTAGGAAATTTTTCAATTGTTAGTTTTGATGTCAATTATATGGTTACTCTTAATCCTATTTTTTTGAAAAAAAGATATGGTTTTTATTCTGGTATAGATTTGAGTAAAGTGACTGAATTATTAAGAAAAGAGTTAATTCAATTTAAAAGTATTTTCAATCACTATTTTGAAACTTTTATTTTTCCTATGTATGATAGTTTAAAATTTAAAATTGAAGAGAACTACTATAATGAAATTAATTACCATTATACATTTAATTATACACCTACTTTTGATAGGTTGTTTAAATCAAAAAACGAAACAAGATATTTACATGGGAAAATAAATTCTCTAACTAATAAAATTGTACTTGGGATAAATGATATTCCATCTAAAGAAGTAAATAAAAAATATTTTCTTCCGTTTACTAAATATTTCCAGAAACTTAATAATGAAACAGATTATATTTTTATCAAAGAAGTAGAGCGTAATGATAACTATATGTTTTTCTTTTTTGGACATTCATTAGATAAATCAGATGAAGATTATATTAATGAAATATTCGACTACATAAATGAGATCAAAACGGAAATAAAGAAAATTATTGTTATTTATCATAACGAATCCTCCAAATCAAAACTTCTAATCAATCTTCTCAACATTCGCGGTAAAACTGATATTGTCAATTTAATGCGTGAAAGGAATTTGATTTTTCGCCATATAGATTGCGATGAATTGAGGAAAGAATTTGAAATGGATATAAGAAAAAAACTCTTTATTTAATCTTTGCACATTAGCAGGTTATCTCACATTCTAGGTATTTTCGAAAATCAAAGCAAAACACGTGCTTTATCTAAAAAATAAACACGTGTAATTTTTTCTGTTTATATTTGTAGTCTTCAATTAAAAATGGTTTTGTCATGAATACGAAGCTTACACTTACCATCGAGCAGGAGATTATCAAGCGGGCTAAGGCATACGCAAAAGACAAAAACCGCAGTTTGTCTGATATTATCGAGAACTATTTAAAAAGTCTTACCAACGAAGCGCCTCAAGCGCAAGGCAAAGCGCTCAATCCGGTGGTAAAATCACTTAAAGGATCCTTTAAAATGCCTTCTGATTTAGATTACAAAAAGGAACTAAGGGATAGAGTTCAAAAAAAATATTCTTAGATGGACCATGTTCTTATTGATACCGATGTCATCTTAGACTTCTTTTTTGATCGTAAACCCTTTTCTGAATTTGCTACCGAAATTCTCAATCAATGCGAGGCAGGCGCGCTTAGAGGTTGTGTAACGCCTGTGATCATTTGTAACGTGTATTATTTATTGCGTAAAACTGCAAATCACAAAACAGTAATCGAGAAAGTCAAACAACTCCTTAGCATCATCGATGTTCTAGCTATGGATCAAGAAGTAGTTTTTGATGCGCTTAACTCAAAATTCAACGATTTTGAAGACGCATTACAGAATTTTACAGGAATGAAAAATCAAGAAATCACTGTGATTTTGACGAGAAACGTAAAAGACTACAAGCATAGTACACTTGCCATTCTTACTCCGGAAACCTACTTGAAAGGAAAAATCTAGAAATTAAACTGAAGAGCAAAAAACAACTAAGTTATTTGATTTCAATAAAATAGGAAATATTCCATATATTTGTAATAAATCCTATTTTATGCAAGCCGAAGGAGAACATTTAAAAGGGCGTGGGGCGCAAAAAAATATTGCCAACAGGTTTGATAAGCATCAGCACGAAACTCGCGCCGACTTCCTAAATTACTGCGCTCAGGAAGGCGACGAGCCCCAAAATCTCAAGACGCTGTTTATAGATACGTTCCCCAAAAGCATTGTCAACAAAGTAGAAAGCCCCGATGTGGGGATGGGTTTTTCGCTCAATCCCTATCAGGGCTGTGAGCACGGCTGTGTGTATTGCTATGCCCGCAATTCGCATGAATATTGGGGTTATGATGCCGGGCTCGATTTTGAGAGCCGCATTCTGGTAAAACGAAATGCGGTACAGCTGCTCGAAGCCTATTTTATGCGAAAAAGCTATAAGGCCGCGCCCATCGTACTTTCGGGGAATACAGACTGCTACCAGCCCGCCGAAAAGGAGTTTCAAATCACCCGTCGCCTGCTCGAGACGTTTTATAAATACCGCCATCCCGTGGGTATCATCACCAAAAACGCGCTTATACAGCGCGATCTCGATATCATTAGAGAGTTGGCCAAATGCAACTTGATTCAGGTGAATATGTCTATCACCTCGCTTGAAGAAAAAACCCGTCGCCTGCTCGAGCCGCGCACCGCCAGCATTAAAAAACGCCTGGAGACGGTTAAAAAACTTTCGGAAGCCGGCGTGCCGGTTAATGTGATGACGGCGCCCATCATTCCGGGCATTAACAGTCACGAGGTGTTGCCGCTTATCAAAGCCGCTGCAGATCATGGTGCCCGCTCGGTAGGCTATACCGTGGTGCGGCTTAATGGTGCCATTGCGGGGATTTTTGAAGACTGGCTGAAGACCGCAATGCCCGATAGAGCAGATAAGGTGCTCAACCAGATCGCCGCCTGCCACGAGGGCAATCTCAACGATTCGCAGTTTGGCCGCAGAATGCGCGGCAGCGGTGAGTTTGCTACCCAAATTAAAGCTCAGGTAGAACTGGGCCGCAAAAAGTACTTAAAAGGCCGCGGGATTGATCCGCTTGATTGCAGCCTTTTTGAAAAATACCGGCCGGGGCAGTTGTCGCTGTTTTAGCAGGTTTGTTGGCACAGTTTCTGCACTTTCAGAGTTGCTATGAGAAACTACCCGATTGCCTTATTGATGGTGCTTGCCGTGTTGTTTACCACCGGTTGCAGCAAACTCACCCGCGTGACAGACGTGATCACACAGCCTACAGCCCGCGAGGTGTATGCGCGTAATTTTAATAACGATTCGCTGCCCTATCTCAACTGGAACCGGGCTTTTAGCGCGGCCTTGCAAGACAGTCTGGTGGTTGATCTCCCCTATGCCGAACAGGGAATTTTCAATACCCAAGGTCTGCCCGTTTACGCGTATAATCTTGAGCTGGAGCTGGGCCGCAACTATCATTTCGAAGTACTTACAGACACGCTAAATCCGTTGGTTTTTATAGATCTCTACGAAAAAACTTCAGACAGCATCTCACCCTTTAAATTGCTCGAGCAAGCCGATTACGAAAGCAAATCGCTAAGCTTTTCGCCTAAAAAAGCCGGAAACTACAAACTGGTACTGCAACCACAGCTGGGAGCGAAGGGCGAATTTTCGATGCGGTTTAGCAGCAGTCCGGCCTATGCTTTTCCGGTGGCGGGCTCGTCGTCACAAGCAGTACAAAGCTTTTGGGGGGCGGCCCGCGATGGCGGGAGGCGCAGTCACGAAGGCGTAGATATTTTTGCAAAGAAGGGCACACCAGTCTTGGCGGCTGTAGATGGTTTTGTGAGTAATACCGGCAACCGCGGCCTGGGCGGTAAGCAGGTTTGGTTACGTGAAGGATTATTCGGCAACAGCCTGTATTATGCGCACCTGGACAGTATTATTGCCAGTACAGGGGAACGCGTAAAGATAGGAGATACGCTGGGTCTGGTCGGCAATACCGGTAATGCGCGCAGCACACCACCGCACTTACATTTTGGAGTTTACCGAAGGGGAAGTGGTGCGGTCAATCCGTTTCCGTTTATTCAGGAAGCTCAGTTTCCGGGAACTTCAGACGCTTCAGAAACACCTGCTCAGGTTGTTGTAAAGGCATCAAAAGCCAATTTGCGATTGGGACCTTCGGCTAAAGCTGAAAAGGCAACCACACTGAGCAAACGTGATACACTTACGGTTTTGGGCCGCACCACCGACTGGCTGCATATCAAAACTTCCGAAAATCAAAACGGTTTTTTACATCAGAGTCTGGTTCAGGCTTTGAATTGATAGCAAAAATACCAGTCCTGTTTGAGTAATTTTTAATTCACGGTTTACCGTGTAATTAACAGTTTTTTGGGTGCTATGGCCTTAAAAGCTTGGTATTTTTAGGTGTTAAATAAAAACACGCAAACGATGTCGATATTCGGAAAAGTAAAAAATACCATAGGCCTTCTAAAATCTATTGATTTAGATGCTTTGGCCAAACTCTCTCAAAAAGTAGATTTATCTCAGGTGATGAGCGCCGTGGGCAATCTAGACGATCGCCAGCTTAAAGGTCTTATGAAGATGTTGAATTCACAGGCTAGAAAAGGTCAGCACAAACTTCCGCCCATAGATGGGGATTTTTATAATCTGGCTCAAAAGTTAAGTCCGGAAGAGCGCGCACTGCAGATGAAGATGCGCAATTTTATGGAAGATGAGGTTAAACCCATAGCCAATAAATACTGGAACCGAGCCGAATTTCCTCATGAAATCATCCCCAAATTTGCCGAACTCAATATGGCAGGAATCGCCTACAACGGTTATGGCTGTCCAGGTCAAAGCTTTTTGATGGAAGGAATCCTGGCGATGGAACTTGCCCGTGTTGATGTGTCTATATCTACTTTTTTTGGAGTACATAGTGGTTTGGCTATGGGATCGTTATATCTCTGTGGAAGCGAAGAACAAAAACAGGAATGGTTGCCCAAAATGCAGAAGTTTGAAAAAATAGGTGCTTTTGGCCTTACCGAACCCGAAGTAGGATCGGGAGCTGCAGGCGGACTGGGAACGACCTGTAAACGCGAAGGCGATGAATGGGTGATTAATGGTCAGAAAAAATGGATTGGTAACGCTACCTTTTCAGATATTACGATCATCTGGGCGCGTGATCTGGATAGCGGCCAGGTCAAAGGCTTTATCGTACGCAAAGAAAATCCCGGTTTTAAAGCTGAAAAAATGGAGGATAAAATGGCACTGCGCACCGTGCAAAATGCCTTAATTACACTTACCGACTGCCGAGTTCCTGAAAGTGATCGTCTACAAAATGCAAACTCCTTTAAAGATACCGCAAAAGTTTTGCAGATGACTCGTGCAAGTGTGGCGTGGCAAGCGGTGGGTTGTGCCCGTGGTGCTTATGAGGCTGCGCTAAAATATACCAAGAAACGGGAGCAATTTGGCAGACCAATCGCCAGTTTTCAGTTAATACAAAACCACCTGGTAGAAATGGTTTCTAATCTTACAGCGATGCAAACCTTGTGTTTCCGCCTAAGCGAAATGCAGGATGGAGGCACGCTTACAGATGAGCACGCTTCTCTGGCCAAAGTTTTCTGCTCGATGCGCACGCGTGATGTGGTGAGCCGTGCCCGTGAAGTGATGGGCGGTAATGGTATTTTGCTCGAGTATGATGTGGCGCGTTTTGTGGCAGATGCCGAAGCGATTTACAGCTACGAAGGGACTAAAGAAATCAACTCGCTAATCGTAGGTCGTGCGATCACCGGATACAGTGCCTTTGTGAGTTAGTATGTTAATTTAATTTCATTGGTTTTGATGCGGATTAATTAACTTGGCGCTTCAATACAAACCTTGATCAGATGAACATTAAAAATATCATTGCGGCCGCATTTTTAGGGCTGATGCTGGTAAACTGTACCACTACAAAAAAAGCAGTGCCACAGGCTGAACCTTTTAGTTTAAAGACTTTTCAGGATTCCATTTCCTATGCTTTGGGGATTAAAAGTGGTGAAAGTTTCAGAGATATGCCTTCCGGAATTTTCAACCTTTCTGTCTTTGAAAAGGGCTTGCAGGAGTCTTTTAAAGATTCTGTTTCGATAAAGCTTGATGATGACGCAACGCGTATGTTATTGCAGAAGCTTAGCGACACCATGATGAAAGTGGAAAAGGCGAAGCGTGAAGCTCAGATTGAAGCTAATAAAACTGAAGGAATTGCTTTTTTAGAAGAAAATGGGAAGAAACCTAACGTGATTACTACCGAAAGTGGTCTTCAATATGAAGTTTTACGTGAAGGAACTGGTGAAAAACCGGGTCCTGCAGATCGCGTTGAGGTGCATTATGAAGGTAAATTGCTAGACGGGACTGTGTTTGACTCGTCATATAAGCGCGGTAAGCCGTTAGTTTTTGGAGTAAGTCAGGTGATTAATGGTTGGACAGAAGGTTTGCAGTTAATGAGCGTAGGCAGTAAATACAGACTATACATTCCGGCTGATTTGGCTTATGGCGAACGTGGTGCTGGTCAGGACATTGGTCCGTTTTCAACCCTTATTTTTGATGTTGAACTACTCAAAGTTTTAGAATAATACAATTTAGAGGCAGGTATTGGGGTTTCAACCCACATTAAAGGCTTCAGGATTTTTGTAAACCTTTAAATATCCCGTTATTTGCACACGAAAATTAAAAACTAATAACATGAAATTAAATAAGGTATTTTTCGCGCTTCCGGTTGTAGCTCTTACATTGGTAAACTGCGATAATTCTAAATCGGGTTCTGGAGATGTAGAACTCAAAACGTTTAAAGATTCGATCTCATATATGTTGGGTGCTAATGGTGGTGCTCAGTTTAAGCAGGCTTTAGGAGATAATCCAGACGAGCTTTTCGATCTTGATATGTATGAAGCAGGTCTTCGCAAGGGTTATACCGATAGTCTTGATTTTGATCCTGCAACCATGCAAGCACTTATGGGTCGTTTTCAAAATGAACTTCGTGCTAAGCAGGAGGCCGCTGCAACTGCAAAAGCTGCTGAAGCAAAAGCAAAAGGTGATGCTTTCTTAAAAGAAAACGCTACTAAAGAAGGTGTTCAAACAACTGAAAGCGGTTTACAGTACATCGTTATTGAAGAAGGTTCTGGCGCTATGCCATCTGAGACCGATCAGGTTGAAGTAAAATACGAAGGTAGCCTTATCGATGGGACTGTATTTGATGGTAATATGGGAACAGACCAGACTGCTACATTTGGTGTAAATCAGGTTATCAAAGGATGGATTGAAGGTTTACAATTGATGAAAGAAGGTTCTAAATACAAGTTCTTCATCCCTGCTGATCTTGCTTATGGTGATCGTGGTTCAGGTCCTAAAATTGGTCCCGGTGAGACTTTGATCTTCGATGTTGAATTGATCGACATTAAAGACAACGCACAAGAGTAAATGACATTTATTGTCATAGCCGTAGTTTCCGCAGCTTTGATACTTGGTGCGGTTTGGGGTATATATGGCAATTTATCAAAACAAACTGAGGGCTTTCTCGTTGCGCTAGCAGGAGGAGCCCTTATTGTTTCTGCTGTACTCGAACTCATAAATCCCGCGATTGAACAGGCAGAAACGGGCATAGCTTTAGCTGTTGTATTTGCCGGAGCTTTGATTTTTACAGGCCTCGACTATCTGGTAAAAAAGAAGTGGGGTTCTAATGGTGGCGGGGGTCTGCTTGCTGCTATAACATTGGATGGAATTCCCGAGAATCTCGCTTTGGGAGTAGCTCTTATAGGAGCAGATGCTCTGGCGGTTGCTGCGTTGTCAGGGTCAATATTTCTATCCAATCTTCCGGAAGCCGCAGGTGGCGCAAAAGAAATGTCTGAAAATGGCTCTTCTAAAAATAAAATTCTTGCGCTGTGGTCTGCAACTGCCTTACTACTTTCTTTAGCTGCTTTTATAGGTAATTGGTTACTTGCAGATGTTGGAGAAGATACATTGGCTTACATCAGGTGTTTTGCTGGTGGTGCGGTGGTAGCTTCTTTAGCAATTGAGGTATTTCCAAAAGCTTTTAAAAATGACCAATATTGGACGGGAGTTGCAGCAGCACTTGGATTAATTCTGGCATTTTATCTGAATAGCCTTGCTTAATTTTTATCATTTCGCAATCGCGAAATTGATTCTACCTGTAATTCTAACTAAATTTTAAAAGTATCTCCCGTGCTCTTTAGCGTACATCTCCTTAACTTTAAGTCACTATTGAACTTGATTGGTTTAATGAGATACAATTATGGCGTATATCGATTATTATAAGGTTTTAGGGCTTGATAAAACAGCTACAGAAGCCGAAATCAAAAAGGCTTACCGCAAACTGGCCCGTAAATACCATCCCGATGTCAATCCCGGAGATACTGAGGCTGAAGAGAAATTTAAACAGCTTAACGAGGCTAATGAAGTCCTGAGCAATCCAGATAACCGAAAGAAGTACGATAAATATGGTAAAGACTGGCAACATGCTGAAGCCTATGAGCAAGCCGAAAAGCAGCGCAGTCAATATACCAACACCAATCGGGGCGGAGGCAGGGCCCAATACAGCGGTGGCTTTGATGAAGGCGATTTTTCAGATTTTTTCAGTTCGATGTTTGGAGGTGAAGCTAGCGGAGGCTATCGTAGTGGTGGGAGACAGGCACAGTTTCGTGGGCAGGATTATAATGCTACGCTAGAGCTCGATTTGAGGGAGGTGTATGAAAAGCATAAACGCACACTTACCATTAACGAAAAGAATATACGCCTTACCATCCCGGCGGGAGTCGAGAATGGGCAAACCATAAAAATCAAAGGTTATGGTGGCGATGGTATGAATGGCGGTCCTAATGGTGATCTATATTTAGAATTTTCAATACGCAATACAACCGCTTTTAAACGAGACGGGGCTAATCTTTATAAAACCGAAAAGCTCGATCTGTATAAAGCTATTTTAGGTGGCGAAGTAGTTGTAGATACTTTTGATGGCAGCGTGAAGCTAAAAGTTACACCTGAAACCCCCAATGGCAAGCAAGTAAAATTAAAAGGCAAAGGATTTCCTGTTTATAAGAAAGAAGGAGAGTTTGGAGATTTGTTTATCACTTACGAAATTGAAATGCCTACCAGGCTTTCTGAGCAAGAAAAGAAATTATTTGAAGAACTGGCAAAATTGAGATCCTGATGAATACTATAGAATTTATACCGGTAGCGCACCTGAGCAAACAATACAGCATTGAAGAAACCTTTATAATCGATTTGCACGATAAAGGTGTACTTCATTTAAACATCGTAGAAGAGACGCACTGCCTGCATTGCGATAGTATGCCGGTTTTTGAAAAGATAATGCGCATTCACGACGAACTTCATATCAATATCGAAGGTATTGATGTTATCTTAAACCTCTTAGATAAGATCGATAACCTTAACCGTCAACTGGTAAAAACCCAGAATCGACTGGGGCTTTATGAGTAAAATTAGGTGTTAGAATCGATGATCTTTTGGCGATGTTTACTTCCCCATTCAGCAATCTGGTCTATAATTACACATAAATCACGGGCATAATCTGTAAGTTCATATTCTACTGAAATGGGTCTGGTTTCAGAAACCGTACGTTTTACCAGAAGATTGATCTCCATTTCTTTCAAGGTTCGGCTAAGCATTTTTCCTGAAATACCCTCAATACTTTCAAGTAGTTCAGAAAAACGTTTGGGGCCATAGCTTAATCCCGCAACTATCGTCATTTTCCATTTTCCTCCTATCACATACATCGCATCTTCGATCGCAATAAGTTTCTTTTCGCAAGTTGGATAAGTAGTTTTCATAGTTTATACAACGGGTTACTTTTTTGTCACCATTACTTTTTGGTACTTAGTGACAAAAGTATACTAGTAAAACCTAATTTTGGCAGCAAAACAGTAAAAAATAGAATACGATGAACTTAACTGAAGCCTTAAACTGGCGCTATGCGGTCAAGAAATATACAAACGAGAAAGTTTCTGATGATAAGATTGAAGAAATTCTAAAAGCTACACTGCTTACTGCTTCTTCAGTGGGGATACAGCCTTACCGGGTAATCAACATTAGCAATGAAGCAATTCGGGAAAAATTAGCTGAACAATCATTTAATAAACAGATAGCTGAAGCTTCTCATCTTTTTGCATTTGCGGCGTTTGAGACCATTACCAAAGATCAAATTAATGACCTTATAGCGCTGATGGCACGTGAACGCGAATTACCTGAAAGCTCTTTTCAAGATTTTAAATCGAGTCTGGAAAACTTCCTGTTATCGCGAAAGGATGAAGATAATTTCACCTGGGCAACCAAACAGGCTTATATCGCTTTAGGTACCGCTATGGTTGCTGCTGCCGACTTAAAAGTTGACACTACGCCAATGGAGGGATTTGACGCTACATTGCTCGATGAATTATTAAATTTAAAAGAGCAGGGACTTAAAAGTGTTGTGCTTTTATCTCTGGGATACCGGGATACTGAAAATGACTTTTTAGCGAATCAAAAGAAAGTTAGACTACCCTTAGAGGAGTTCGTAATCGAAAAAGATTAATAAAAAAAGCCGCTTAATGCGGCTTTTTACTTTTAAGGAGCAGGATTTGAAATCACCTGATGCACCCCATCAATTTCTTCAAGAATTTCTTCGGAAAGTTTGACGTTAATGCTGCCTATATTTTCTTCTAGCTGCTGCATACTCGTAGCTCCGATGATGTTTGACATCATAAAAGGCCGGTCGGTAACAAAAGCTAACGCCATTTGCGTAAGCGAAAGGCCGTGTTTTTTAGCTATATCCTGATACTTTTCGGTTGCTTCAACTGCCATTTTATTAGAGTATCTGCTATACTGCGGGAAGCGGTTTACCCGTGAATCTTCGGTATCAGTGCCGTTGATGTACTTTCCACTTAACGTTCCAAAACCTAAAGGAGAATAAGCCAGATAGCCTACATCCTGTCTTTGCATAATTTCGGTCATCCCAATTTCATCTTTACGATTGAGTAAATTATACGGGTTTTGAACACTGATCATCTTGGGTTTGCCCGTTCTTGACTCTTCCAGATAACGCGATAGTCCGTAGGGAGTTTCATTACTTACCCCGATATGACGTATCAATCCTTCCTGAATAAAACCCGCTAAATCTTCCAATATCTGGGCAAAATTATCTTCCCAGCGCTCATCAGCATCGTGCGTGTAACCCAATTTCCCGAAATAATTGGTATTGCGCTCTGGCCAGTGCAATTGGTAAAGGTCAATATAATCGGTTTGCAGACGCTTCAAGCTTTTATGAATAGCATCTTTAAATTCAGCTTTTGTAAAACCACCCGTGCGAATGTGTTGCGACATCGCCGCTGGGCCTGCAATTTTAGATGCAATAACCAGATCATCACGCTTTTTGCGTTGTTTCAGCCAGGTACCAATTATAGTTTCGGTACTTCCATAGGTTTCTGCTCTCGCCGGAACACTATACAACTCAGCAGTATCTATAAAATTAATGCCCTGTTCTACTGCATAATTTAACTGCGCGTGCCCTTCAGCTTCCGTATTTTGTTCGCCCCAGGTCATCGTGCCCAGACAAATTTTACTTATTTCAATCGCTGTTCCGGGTAGTGTTGTATATCGCATGAAATCTAAATTTTACGCGAAGTTATTACAAGTTGTCTGGTTTTTACCCAAGAGTTGCAGTTAAAGTAGAGCCGCTTAATGTGGTTGCATAAATTTTTAAATCGCGCGTATTTCCTGAAGAATTCTGTGGTCCTTGCACCGTATCTCCATCGAGTTCATACTGAGCAAAATGCAGCTGACATTCGATAATATTTTCATCACTTTGAAATACCAGTTGACCACCCTGATGCGGACAAACAGCCTCAGTTGCTACAAAGGAAGATGCTGAATTGCCTGTTGCAATACGAATAAAAAGAACACTGCTTACGCGTTTTTGATCACCAACACTGGGGATATCTGCGATGTTAAGGTTTACGGTATTACTGCTTCCGCCACCAGAACCGTTTCCATTTCCGGTGCCGCCGGTGTCTTCCATTCCATCGTCGCCAGAGCTACACGATGACATCATACAAGCGCCCGAGCACGCAATTAACACCCCTTTTCCTACTGAAAAAATAAACTCCTTTCTATTCATAATTGTTGATTTTAAAGTTGTTACATAAACCTGTTTTTTGAAGTTGATCTTACCGCGTTACTGTAAGTCAATTGCTTATATCTACGCAGTTTAGTAAGGTAAGGTTTTCGTAGCTGTTAACCAATAGGGTTTTTTCCAAAGAAAAACCCCGACTCAAAAAGTCGGGGTTTCTTAATTATTTGGGTTGGGATGAACCTAAATATCGTTGAGCAATTTGGTTACTTCATCCAGTTTTGGAGTAAGAATAACTTCGATACGGCGGTTTTTAGCTTTGCCTTCAGCTGTTTCATTGGTTGCGACCGGGGCATATTCTCCGCGACCGGCAGCTGTTAGATTTTTAGGATCTATTTGCGAGTTCTGGCTTAGAATTTCAACGATTGCAGTGGCTCGTTTTGTTGACAGATCCCAGTTGTCTTTAATGGGTCCATTTCCACCATAAGGTACATTATCTGTATGCCCTTCAATTAAAACCGCGATTTCAGGGTTTTGTGCCAGTACATTACCCAGTTGGTTTACGGCTTTGCGACCATTTGCACCTACATTCCAGCTTCCGCTATCAAACAACAGCTTGTTTTCTAACGAAACATAAACTTTGCCGTCACGCTGCTCCACAGTAAGGCCATTCCCTTCAAAATCAACAAGAGCTTTTGAAATGGCATCCTTAAGAGCACGCATTTTTGCATCTTTTGCAGCGATCATAGACTCGAGTTCCTCCACACGGCGCGAACGTTCGGTTAAATCGCGTTGTAATTTTTCTAATCGGGTTTGCTCTGCGGCAAGAGCAGCTTGTTTTTCATCCAATTCGGCGAGTAATTCCCGGTTTTTCTGTGAATTTTCAGCCAAACGTTTTGAACTGTTAGCTTCCAGAGCATCGTATGAATTTTGAAGATTATCGAGGTTAGCCTTAGTGGCTGCATAGTCCCGTTGCAGCCCATCACGTTCTGCTTTGGTAGCCGCCAACTCATCTTCGAGATTTTGGGCTTTTTCCTCAATCTGTTTGCGCTGGCGCTCAGACTGTGCGAGAGTGTGGCTTAGCTCCTGATTATCAGATTTTAAATCGGCATAGCGTGCTTCCAGATCTTTATAAACTTTCGAAGAAACACAAGAAGTGAGTGTTGCGGCACTCAGGGCAATAAAGCAAAGCTTTTTTATCATAATTATTGGTTGTTTAAAATACCTAACGTCTACGCCTGGCTTATTATTGAAAGCCCTCGAAAAAAATTAAAAGCTGTGATCGAGCTCCAGAAGTGCCGGGCAGTGGTCGCTATGCTGAGCTTCCGGTAAAATAACAGCGCGTTTTATTTTTGATTTTAAGGGTTCGCTTACCATATTGTAATCCAGTCTCCAGCCTTTGTTGTTTGCTCGGGCATTAGCGCGGTAACTCCACCAGCTGTATTGTTCCACATCGGGATTAAGGTGACGGAAACTGTCTGTAAAACCACTGTCAATAAAACCGCTTAACCACTCGCGTTCTACCGGTAAAAAGCCACTTACTGTTTTAAGTCTAACCGGATCGTGAATGTCAATTGGTTCGTGACAAATATTATAATCTCCACCTACCACAAGGTTTGGTCTGGTTTGGCGTAGTTCTTTAGCATACTCGTGAAAATCGGCCATATAGCGCAATTTAAAGTCCAGTCTGTCGCTATTTGTACCGCTTGGAAGATACATACTCATAATGCTGAGATCACCAAAATCTACCCGCAGGTTGCGTCCCTCGCGATCCATATAATCGATGCCCGTACCGTGAATAACATTGTCGGGTTCTTTTTTAGTAAAGACAGCCACCCCGCTGTACCCCTTTTTTTCGGCGCTAAACCAGTAATTGTGATAGCCTGTTTCTTCCAGAATTTCAGCATCCAGTTGCTCAGGATGCGCTTTGGTTTCTTGCAGGAGTAGTACATCTGGATTTGCTGCTTTAAGCCAGTCTAAAAAGCCTTTACGCACTGCTGCGCGTATTCCGTTTACGTTATAGGTGATTATTTTCATGAGAGTTTTATCGTTTACAGCGAAGTTACTGTTCTTGAGTTACAGTTGAAAATAGGAAGTGGAAAAGTAGAAATACGAAATACAAAATCACCAGATCGTGGTGGTTGCGTATCAAATGAAACTTAAAAAAGACATCCCTTTAAATCTCCCTTTCTTCGAAACGTTTCCTGAGTGATGCGACTTTAGGAACATTGTATCGAAGTAAAGGCTGGCGATGTATGTTATTACCTTGAACGTTAAATTTTAAATATTAAATTCCTAAAGCCAATTATACTTAGTTTTAGGGTCTATGCGTAACCTCCTTCTAATCCTGTTTGTTTTGGTGACGGCTTGTGCCTTCTCGCAGGAGTTACGCTTTGCGGAAGACCGAATCAAAAAGCTGGTTGTACAGGATAGTGTTGTAGTCGATAGTACGAGCCTTAATCCTGTACGTTTTGAGGTGCGCCGTACAGACGGAAGCATTTTAGATTCAACTACATATCATATCGATTATCCACGGGCGGTTTTTAAGTTAAAAGAAAAGGCCAATCAACCAGACACTTTAGTTTTTGATTACCGCGTGTTTCCCGATTTTATAACACGACGCTATTATGCCTACGACCCCAGTAAAGTGGTTAAAAGCGAAGGTAATTTGAGTAGGGTCTATGCCTTAAAACAGGAAACCACTAAATCTGCTTTTGTGCCTTTTGAAGGCTTAACAACTTCCGGAAGTTTGGTGCGCGGTGTCACTTCTGGTAATAATCAAAACAGCACCTTTACCAGCGAACTCGACCTGCAAATAAGCGGGAAGTTGAGCGACAAAGTATCTTTGCGTGCTTCTTTGCAGGATGCTAATATTCCACAGCAGAGTGGTGGCTATTCCCAGCGTCTCGACGAGTTTGATCAGATCTTCATTGAGTTGTATAGTGACAATTGGAACATCAGAGCAGGCGATATTAACCTTGCAAATACAACTTCCTATTTTGGGCGTTTTGCCAAAAAAGTTCAGGGACTTTCCCTGAGCGGGACTGTTGAGAATGATGCCGCAACAACCGATTTTTTTGCGACTGGTGCATTGGTGCGTGGTGTTTTTGCGCAAAGCCGGTTTACGGGAAGGGAAGGCAACCAGGGGCCTTATAAACTTACCGGGCCCAATGGCGAACTCTATCTACTCATCGTGAGTGGGAGTGAGCGTGTCTACGTCAACGGTGTTTTGCTCGAGCGGGGCGAAACCGCAGATTACGTGATTGATTACAACGCTGGCGAAGTCACTTTTAATGCTACTTTTCCCATTACCAGCGAAATGCGTATTTCTGTTGAATATCAATACAGCGAGCAGAATTATACGCGAATAATTGGTTATGGCGGTGGTGGTCATCAATCTGAAAAGCTGAATTTAAGAGCTCACGTTTATACTGAAAGTGATCTTAAAAATCAGCCTTTGGTGCAGAATCTCAATCGCGAGCAGGTACAGGTTTTACAAGATGCGGGAGATGATCCTTCACAAATGACCGCAGCTAGTGCCAACCCCGATACATTCAATGAAAACAAAATTTTATACCGAAAGGAGCAACGCGACGGCAGGGAAGTATTTGTTTTTTCAAATGATCCTGAAGACGAACTTTTCAATGTGCGATTTACTCAGGTGGGACCAAATCAGGGAGATTATATCCTGAGCAATACAACTGCAATTACGCAGATTTATGAGTACGTGGCACCTGTAGATGGCGTTGCGCAGGGTAACTTTGCTCCGGTGATTCGGTTGTTTGCACCCAGTCAATTGCAAATGGCAGTGGTGCAGGGCGATTATAATCCTTCAGAAAAAACCAGTATTCGTTTTGAGGGAGCCGGGAGCAGGCAGGATTTGAATTTGTTTTCAAATCTGGATGATGCCAATAATGATGGTTTTGCCGGGAAATTACAGGCAAGACAGCGCATTTTTGGAAATCTTGATGCACGTAGTCTCGATGCTTATGCCGATCTTGATTTTATACAGGATGATTTTAGGAATATTGAACGTACCTATGCGATAGAATTCAGTAGAGATTGGAATGTGCCGCTTCGACCTCAAGGCGATCAGACGCTTATAACTTCAGGTCTTCAATATCAGGATACCGCTTTGGGCTTTATCAATTACCGTTTTGAGCAATTGCGCTACGCCAATAACTATCGCGGAAATCGGAATAGTATTCAGGGAAATCTTCGACATAAAAATCTCCAAACCTATTTTAACGGGAGTTATTTAAAAACGGAAGCAGATACAGCTACTACTTCATTTTTCCGTCTAAATGCCAATGCTGTTTACGGATTTCAAAAGAACTGGGTGGGTGCAAAATATCAAACGGAAGACAATCAAAGTCAGAATCCATTAAGCGGAAAAATAGATCCACTGAGTCAGCGTTTTCAAAAGCTGGAGGGGTTTTGTAGGGCGAGGTGACAGTACCGCGGTCTTTGTTGAACTTGGTTACCGGTATCGCGTAAATGATAGTCTAAGATTAAATAACCTACAACGTGTAAACCACAGCAATACCTATTTTTTAAAATCACAGCTGGTAAAGAATGATAAAACTTCACTGGGTTTATTTGTAAACTACCGCCAGCTTGAATATGAAGATGCAGCGATAGCAACTGAACGCTCTCTAAATTCCCGGCTGCTATTTGACCAGAAATTGGCCAAAAATATCGTTAGGCTTAACACCTTGTTTGAAACTGCAAGTGGTACATTGCCCCAGCAGGAATTTACCTATGTAAAAGTAGATGAAGGCCAGGGTGTGTTTACGTGGATAGATTATAACAACGACGGGATACAGCAGCTGCAGGAGTTTGAAGTGGCACAATTCAGTGATCAGGCAGATTTTATAAAGATTCTGCTGCCCAACCGGGTTTTTGTAAAAACACATCAAAACCGATTAAGCCAGATTGTAACCCTCAATTTCTCGCAGTGGAGTGGTCAGGAGGGTTTGCAAAAATTACTTTCGAATTTCTACAACCAAACGAGTTATTTGATAGACCGCAAAGTGCGTCGCGACGGGAGTGCCTTTGATCTCAATCCGTTTAAAGATGACAATTCACTGGGTCTCAATCTGAACCTGAGAAATACTTTGTATTTCAACAGAGGTAAGCAACGATATACAACCAGCTATACTTATCTCGCAAATACTACACGCAATCTTATTGCGCTGGGTTTACAAACCAATGAATTAAAAAGCCATCAGTTTACTTTTTTACATAAGGTTAAAGAGCAGTATGTGCTCAATTTGAATTCTGACTTCAATACCAACAGAAGCAATTCTGAGAATTTTGAACAACGTAATTATGAATTGAATAGCTTCCGTTTTAATCCGGAGATCTCCTATTTATTCAGTGATAATTCGAGAATTTCTGCCTTTTACAGTTATGCAGAAAAAACTAATCAAACTGCAGGTTTTGAAAGCCTGAATCAGCACAATTTCGGTTTTACAGGTTCTTTTAGCAATGCCGACAACTATTCGTTAAATGCAGGGCTGAAGTATATCAAAAACAGTTTTGAAGGCTCCGCTTTTTCGCCTGTAGCTTATTTAATGCTCGAAGGTTTACAACCGGGCACCAATTTTACCTGGAATGTTTTAGCTCAGAAGCGCATAACCCAATTTCTGGATCTCAACCTTTCCTATCAGGGACGTAGCAGCGAGAGTAGTCGCACCATACACACGGGTAGTGTGCAATTACGGGCGTTTTTCTAACGGACAATAAGTTTTTTAGACTGTCCGCCATCGCGGTTACCCAGACGCACAATGTAAACACCGCTGGAAACATAAGACATATCCAACTCGTATTTATATGCGCCATACTCATTTTCGATCCAGTTATTGGCTAGCTTTTGACCCAAAAGATTGTAAACCGAAAGCTCCATTTTTTCGGTTGTGTGCGTGGTGCTCAAAGAAATCTGGAACTGATCACGAGAGGTTTCAACAATTACAAGTTCGCTATCAGGGAAAATATTCTCTTCCACAGAAAGGCTGTTGAAAATACGTACGCTAAAATCGTTTGTACGGCCGTATTGCATAGTGCCGCAAGGATCCTGAGCATTACCATCCCAGGCGCTGTCTAGTCCGCGTACACGCATACGATAAGTCCCCAGATTTACACCTGCAGGAAGCGTAAGCGTAAAGTTTGTGTCTGTTTCTGCATTTGCTACCAGTCCGCTAGAGACAAGTTCTGAAGCTTCAAAGCCACCATTTTCATTTAAATCAATGAAAATAGCATATGCCGTACCGTCAAAACCACCTTGAAGCGTTCCCGTGTATGGATTGTTTTGAACATCCAACTCAAAAACGGTATCCAGATCTTCCTGATAGCCACTGGCAGAACATGGTGTTACGATATTAGTGCCTTCGAGATTGATTACGGTTATCCCATCTCCAAAAGATTCACAGTCAGAAAACGGAGTACAATAAGCATTGATAACTTCAGAAGTAAATAAATCGTTGGTTTGATTCTTATCACCAGTAAGATTGGTGCCTGCAGTAATGGTGTAGGTTCCTAAATCTGAAAAATCTTCGTTTACAGAAAACGTATAACTGGCTGTTGATTGTGGAGCTACTGTACCCGTAAAGGTTTCTGTAATTTGATTGCCCGAATTGATACTGTAAAACACCGGGAAATTGCTTTGTGCGGCTTTACCAAAGTTGGTAATCTCAATAGTAACTGGCACTGCAGAACCAATTCCGGAACCTGATTGCGGGTTGGTAATGTCGGTTACCCCAACATCTTCATTCCATAGATTTTGTACCGTAGCTGTAAGCGCATCGTTTGAAGTATCCTGATCGTTACTAAGCCCTGTACTTACCGTAATAGAATAGAAAGTACCCGTTGTAGAAAGATCTGCAGTTTGAGTAAATGTAAAATTTGCAGTCTCGTTAAATGCCAGCGAACCTGTAAATGTCTCGGTAACAGTTGCGCCGCCATCAATGCTATAACTTACCGGAAAACTGGTTTGCGTTGCTGTACCGGCATTACGTATGGTTACTGTTATGCTTTCGGTTGTGCCTAAATCGCCATCTTGTGGGCTTGCCAGTGAAACGGTTTGTACATCGTTTGTAAGATCTGGAGCAAGTTTAAAAACTCCTACCACGTCTTTACGCTGAGGTCTGAAATATTCTGATATGTACCAAAACGTTCTGCCGTCTGCAGGATCTGTGGTAAGATGGGTATAGTCTGCGTAACGTGAGCTGAAGCTGTAACCAGTACTGCTAGCCAATACTGTTTCGGGAACAGTCATAACTCCCGGAGTATCGTTTATATAGCGACCAGTATAGTTGATAGTCACCGGTAGATTTTCACTTACAGAAGTGTATCCCATAGCAATGCTTCCGTCTGCATCAAAGCTCATACTTCCTGCAAAAGCGTTTGCTCCTGTAGGCGAAACATAGGTTCCTTCCTGAAAAATAGTCCAGGGTTGCCCGTCTGCGGTTTGGCGCAATTCATACCAGCGTATTCCGGCCTGCTTCTCATTGCCTGGAGCTACATTCACAACAAAGTTGAAAATTGCCGAGTTGTAGCCTGAAAACTTTCGGAATTGAGCCTGTTGCATAACTGTACCTTGCATGGCATCAATAAGTTCTCCATCTGGCTGCGGTAAATTAGAAAAATCACCTCCGTCAAAAACACTGTTAAAGTCGCTGGTAGTCAAAATTGCCGGTTGCGAAATAGTGGAGTTTGCCGGGGTGTTCCAATCTACCGATAAAGACCATAATTTAAGGTGGTCATCGTTTACATTTCTCCATGAATCATCCTGAAAATAGACCACTGTCGCAGGTCCGCTTGTAGGTAAGTTAGCATCACCAACACTTAAAAATTGCGGACTAAAAAAGCCATTGGTACGCAAGGTAGGAAGCGGAAATCCCTGAAAGCCTACATTAGCCTCACCGTTAAGCATTTTTGAACGTTCCATCACAAAAACCGCGTCGCTGGGATTGGATTGTCCTCCGGTTATTACAATGTTTGATGTGATATAATAACCATCATGCCAAATGCCGTATTTAGGATAATCGGGGAAAGTGCCCGTCTCAAAGCCCATAGTGTACACATACCAACCGTCATTTACCGGGTCTGAACCTTTACAGATAGCTAAGTTGAATCCGTTTTCAAAACCTTCATCTTCATTTTCCTCTTCAAATTCGGTAATGATAAAACGGTCTGCTGCAGCATCGTATAAAACTATAGGGTCTCCGGCATCGTTCCCGTCAAATAGGGTCCCCAGCGATGCCTCATTAACCAATACATTACCGAGTTTATCGTAAATTTTAAACCCTGAATTCCAGGCCGCAACATAGTGGTTAGGGCCGGCTGCTCCTGTAGGGTCAGACGGCGTGAAGTTTGCCACGTTTGCTTCAAAAACGCGTATGGGTTCGGGTTCGTAGGTTTTTTGAGTTGCCTTAGATTTAGTTTTTGAATCGGTTACCAAAGGGTCACCGTCTTTGGGAAGCCCTTTTCCCGGTACAACCTGATTGGCGCTTCGGCGTTTTGGGTTTATCTCATCTGCTTCCGCATTTTTTTCAGCTTTGATGAAAGTTCCGTTTTTTATCTGCGATGCCAGCGATGGTACTTCGCGTACAAACTCCATTTTCCCAACTGTTGTGGGAGCTAATTTTTCCTGTGTAAAACCCTGAAAGCTAAACGTAAATAATGTGCTGATAATCAGCAAAGAATAAACTCGTTTTTTAAATAATTGTAGGAAGTAATTGTGGTGCATCAGATAAAAATTAGGGTTTTTAAATGTACGACTTATTAAATGATATGGATTAAAAAAAGCTCCCGACGGGAGCTTTTATCAATTCTATCTAAAATCATACTAGTCTTTATACCAGTGTTTAAAGTCGATCTTCTCGTGTAGGATTCCAGAAAGCTCGGCGATTTTAACGCGTTTTTGCTCCATCGTATCGCGATCGCGAATAGTTACCGAATCATCTTCAAGCGTATCGTGATCTACCGTAATACAGAATGGAGTACCAGCAGCATCCTGGCGACGGTAACGACGTCCTACAGCATCTTTTTCGTCATAAACCACATTGAAATCCCACTTCAATTCATTGATAATACGTTCTGCAACTTCGGGTAAACCGTCTTTTTTAACCAAAGGTAGAATCGCGGCTTTAACCGGAGCTAATATTGCCGGAAGCTTAAGCACCGTACGTGTTGAACCATTTTCTAGCTCTTCATCTTCTAAGGCTTTAGAGAATACAGCAAGGAACATACGGTCAAGACCTATAGAGGTTTCTACCACATAAGGCACGTAGCTTTCATTCAATTCCGGATCAAAGAACTGAAGTTTTTTGCCTGAGAATTGCTCGTGAGCCTTAAGGTCAAAGTCAGTACGGCTATGAATACCTTCAAGCTCCTTAAATCCGAATGGGAAATTAAATTCGATATCTGCAGCAGCATTAGCATAATGCGCTAGTTTCTCGTGATCGTGGAAACGGTAATTTTCTTCACCAAGACCTAGAGAAAGGTGCCATTTAAGGCGGGTTTCTTTCCACTGCTCGTACCATTTTAATTCTTCACCGGGACGTACAAAAAATTGCATTTCCATTTGCTCAAATTCTCGCATTCTAAAGATAAACTGGCGGGCAACGATCTCGTTTCTAAAGGCTTTACCGGTTTGTGCAATTCCGAAAGGAATTTTCATTCTTCCGGTTTTTTGAACGTTCAGGAAGTTTACAAAAATACCCTGAGCCGTTTCTGGTCTAAGATAAAGATCTGTTGCAGTCTCTGCAGAAGCACCGAGTTTGGTACCAAACATCAGGTTAAATTGGCGCACATCGGTCCAGTTTTTTGAGCCAGTATCTGGGTCTGCGATTTCTAGTTCTTCAATAAGCGCTTTTACATCGGCAAGATCTTCAGCCTCCAGCGAACGAGCCATACGTTTTAATACACGGTCCTGCTCTTCACGATAGCGAATAACACGCGCATTTGTGGTTACAAACTCTTCCTCGTTAAATTTATCTCCAAAACGTTTTTTGGCCTTGTCAATTTCTTTCTGTGCTTTTTGATTCAGCTTTTCAGCATAATCTTCAATAAGCACATCAGCACGGTAACGCTTTTTAGAATCTTTATTGTCTATGAGTGGATCGTTAAAAGCATCAACGTGACCAGAAGCTTTCCAGGTAGTAGGGTGCATAAAGATAGAAGCATCGATGCCTACGATGTTATCGTGCATTTGTACCATGCTCTTCCACCAGTATTCGCGTATATTTTTCTTGAGTTCGGCTCCGTTTTGACCGTAATCGTAAACGGCACTTAAGCCTTCGTATATTTCGCTACTTCCAAAAATGTAGCCGTATTCTTTTGCGTGTGATAGTACTTTTTTAAAGTGATCTTCCTGTGCCAGTTGAGTTGATTTCTCGGGTTGCTTTTAAAAAGAGCTCTTGCACCATCAAAAGGTGCAGAAACAAGGGCGTAAAAATAAAAAAATAAGCTTCAACGATATCGATATGATGGGATAAGTTGAGAAAATAGCGTAGAGAATAAAATAGCTGAGAAATTAAAGGTTAATGACTAAACTTGAAAAGTAGTAGAAATTCATTTCTTAATTCCAATTATTAGTTCAGCTTAAGAAACCAGAAATAACCAATTTACTCCAGCTCTACAACGCCATTACTAAGCAGGCGATCGTTTTCAAAGAGGTTTATGCGGTAAATACCCGGTAAGAATTCCTCCCTTGGCGGATTGATGTAAACACAGGAGTTGATAGCTTCGTTGTTGTAGTTTACTTCCTGATAAGCACTGTAAATCAAAATATTTTCTCCAAACTCTAGTGATACGTGTTCTCCAATCACATTATTACGCGGGTCAATCACCTGAATGTAAAAATCGTGAGCTCCAGGTGCTGCCAGTTCGTTTGCATTTACAGTATAACAAATCTGTAATTTGTCGATACGCGATACGCGCTCATTGGGTACAGTTTTACCGCTGCGTCGCATAATTACGCCTTCCGATTTAAACTTACTTACGCTAAGTTGGGCTCCTTTGGCAAGATCATTTTGAAGGGCTTTATTTTGTTGCTCAAGCGAATCTCTTTGTACCACAGTCTGGTCAAAAGCAGCTTCTACATCCGATTTTTGAGATACCAGCAAGGCATTTTCGAGCATCAGGCTGTCTGTGCGCTTGCGCAGCACATCGCGTTCCTGTCTTAAAATGCTTAGTTCTCTGCGGTAGTTTTGAAGAGTTGCCTGCGAATTTTCAGCAGTTTCTAATCGCACCAACAGGTTTTGAATGCGGTTACGGGCTTCCTTCAATTCTGCCGTTAGCACTTTATTGGTTTCGAGCTCTGCATTGTAGTTAACTAACAAGTCATTAAGCTCGTCGCGCAAAATAGCTTTTTCTTCGGTAAGCGCAGTTTTATTGGCTGTGAGCTCAGTATAAAATTTATAAGTATAGCCTCCTAATCCCAGTAATAACAAGAAAAGAATGCCAATAAGAATCTTTAAAGCATTTGTATTGCGAGTCGTACTCATTAAGCCTATTTTGATATCTTAGTGCGAAAGTTATAATAATTAATCAAAAGCGCAGTGTGGTCTTTGCTTAAACTCTTTTTTCCTGACCAATGCCAGGCCTGCGAAAACATTCTGGCCCAGGGTGAAACTACACTTTGTACCGATTGCCGGCATAACTTACCTGTAAATCTTTTGCATCATACAACGTATAACCCCATCAAAAAAGTATTGTATGGGCGAGTAAGTTTAGAACTCGCAACCAGTTTGTTTTATTTCGACAAAAAAAGTAGAGTTCAACAACTTATACACAATTTAAAATATAGAAATCAGGAGCGCATAAGTCGTTTTTTGGGAGATTGGCTGGGTGCAGAACTTGTAACGATTGACGCCTATAAAGTAATTGACTGTGTAGTGCCGGTTCCTCTGCATCCTAAAAGGCTCAAAGAGCGTGGTTACAATCAGGTTGAAGGTTTTGGTAAAGGGATAGCCAAAGCTTTACAGATAGCCTATTGCGATACCGTTTTATACAGAAAACGCGCGACTAAAACTCAGGTATTTTCAAATCGTGGGAGTCGCAGCACCGATGTGATTGAATCATTTGGTATTACTGAAACTGAAACCTTGAAAGGTAAACATATTCTCCTCGTAGATGATTTAATTACCACTGGTGGTACTCTTGAAGGTTGTGCTCTGGCTCTTGGTATGATTGAAGGTGTCACAATCAGTGTAGCGGTGATGGCAATAGCAAACTGATTAAGGCGTTTTAGCAGGGACATTTCCAATAAATTAATTGTTATTTTTGCCGCTATGTTTAGAAAAGGCTTACACGTACTTATCGCGGTTTTTTTGCTGATGCTCGTTGTGCAGTGTGCAAAAAAAGGAACGCCTACCGGCGGACCAAAAGATGAAACTCCTCCGGTTCTCGTACGTGCAGAACCGCCTAATTATACCACCAACTTTGATCGAAAAGAGATACGCATCTACTTTGACGAGTACATCAAACTGAAAGATTTAAATAAAAATCTTATCGTATCGCCTCCTATGAAAACTCCAGCCCTCATTACTCCTATGGGTGGGGCTTCAAAATATATCGACATAGAAATACAGGATACCCTCCTTCCCAATACAACCTATGTATTCAATTTTGGGGAAAGTGTAGTTGACAACAACGAGAATAATCCGTTTTCATTTTTTAAATACGTTTTTTCTACCGGGGATTACATCGATTCACTTACCGTTACCGGAGTTATACGCGATGCTCTAATCAACAAGCCCGACAATTATGTAACAGTGATGCTGTATGAGGCAGATACTACGTATACCGATTCTCTTATTTTTAAGGAAGTCCCGCGCTATGTAACCAATACGTTAGACAGCACAGTGGTTTTTGAACTTACCAATATCAAAGCAGGCCGTTATAAACTGGCGGCTCTTAAAGATGATGCGAGCAATTACACCTTTCAACCAGATAAAGATAAGGTAGCTTTTTACGATGGGTTTATTGATGTCCCAACAGACTCGGTTTATGTGTTACGTTTATTTAATGAAGAATTACCAGCAAAAGCAGGTCGTCCTAAACAGGCAAGAGCGCAGCGCATTGCCATCCCTTATACGGGTAATCCAGATAGCATAGGCATAAATCTTATCAGTCAAAAACCGGAAGGTTTTGAAAGTTTTATAAGCAATGTAAAGTCACAGGATTCGCTGCAATACTGGTATAAACCTCAGGTCGAAACCGATTCGCTTATTTTTCAATTTAAGACTGCTAAAATTGATACAGGTTATGTGCGATTACGTCGTAGTCTGAAAAAAGATTCCTTGCAAATAAGTCAGTTAGGAAGTACGCTTGTATTAGAGGAACCCATGCTTTTCAATTCTACGATTCCTCTAATTGCTGTTGATACTTCAAAAATTAGCATTAGCCGAAAGGATTCAACGCTGGTAGATAAGTTTAAGGTGACTTTATTGCCTGAAACACTAGAAATGCAACTCAAGTTTAAAACTACGGAGTTGGAAACGTACCAAATCACAATGCTTCCTAATGCACTTACCGATTTTTATGGAACGCAGACAGACACGCTTCGTTTTCGGGTAAATACCAAAGAATATGCAGATTATGGTGACTTTAGCCTCACCCTGCAAAATGCCGCAGATGTTCAGCATATTGTGCAGCTGGTAACCGAAAAGGGTGATGTTAAACGCGAACTTATCGGTGAGCCGGGAACTACGGTTTTTGAATTTGATCGTATTGAGCCGGGCAGCTATTTCGCCCGAATTATTGTAGATCTTAATGCCAACGGCCGTTTTGACACGGGAAATTACCTCGAGCAAAAGCAACCCGAAGAAGTTATTTATTACCCGGATGCCTTAGACATTAGGTCTAACTTCTCGCTCAATGAAACCTTCTTTTTAGACCCTCAGTAGTTTAAATTTCAATACTGAAATGATCGCGATCTGCCAGAAAATTGAGTTGATTGCGGGTTTCTTCCAGGTGCTCTTTAGTCAAAGTAGCGTAGATAGTTTGCTCTTTTGATTCGGCGAAAGCCAAAGTAGCCCCCAGACTGTCGTAAATACCACTGTACCCCGTGTACTCATAGGCGTTATCATCAAGACCTACGCGATTTACACCGATGCAATAGCTCATATTTTCAATAGCGCGGGCTTTGAGCAGCGTGTCCCAGGCAAAAACCCGTTTTTTAGGCCAGTTTGCCACATAAATCACTGCATCATAATCTTCCAGATTCCGGGCAAAAGCTGGAAAGCGCAGGTCGTAGCAGATTTGTAAAAGGAATTTCCAGCCTTTGTAGTGAACGATCACTTTCTCAGTTCCACGTTTATACACTTTATGTTCGCCTGCTAAGGTGAAAGTGTGTCGCTTATCATAACAGGTCACATCACCTTCTGGAGTGACAAAGTAGAAGCGGTTGTAGTAAAGGTCCCCTTTTCGTATCATCAAACTGCCAGCAAGCGCGCTGCCAGTTTGTGCTGCTTTTTCTTTCATCCAGCCCAGCATTTTGCCGGTATCTGCACATTGTTGCGGACTCATACTGAATCCTGTCGAAAACATTTCAGGAAGGACGATGAGGTCAACCTGCTGGGTGATTTCTGTGATCTTCTGGTCAAAATAAGCACGGTTTTTAGCAGGGTTTTCCCAGGCGAGATCGGCCTGTATGGCGGCGATATTGAGGCTGTTTTTCATAATGCTAAAAGTACGAAAATCTGAATAGGGAAGCTGCGTTAAGGATTGCAGTGAAAATCCCGCACGGCGCCTTTTGCGCCGGAGGAATTGAAACGGAAAGCCTGACCCGCGACCGACAGGGAGCGGGTAACGCCCAAAATAAAAAATCAAAACATAAAAAAACCCTGCTTAAACTAAGCAGGGTTGGAAAATCTTAAATATACTTCTATATATCTTAGTCGTGTAGAACGCGAACTTGCGCAGCTACCATACCTTTTCTTCCTTCTTCTTCGATGTACTCAACCTGATCACCTTCTTCTAATACCTCACCGTTAAGACCGGTAGCGTGAACGAAGATGTCTTTGCCTGTGTCATCGTTAGTAATGAATCCGTAACCTTTTGATTCATTGAAAAATTTAACTGTACCTTTCATTATAAAATTGTAAAAATTAATATTGACACAAAGCTACATGTTTATAGGGTACAAAGGTTAGATAATTGTAAATTTATTTTTAAAAGTTGCTGATTGTCAGAATTTTTGCAGTTGAAAGCGCTTCAGAATTGAATTTAACCTCATTGTCAGGTCTTTATTCCTGAGTTTTTTCTGATTGTGGTTTTACGGGTTTGCGACGCTCTTGTTGATCCTGATATTCTTTCATTTTCATAATGTTTTCTTCATCAAGCATGTAATCCTTGATTTTTCGGTCTTTCCAACGGTGATATAAAAACATGGGCATCAGGATAAAAGCCACAGCAAGTATGGTTATGCCCAGAAAACGATCACCAGTAAGCGTATCTGCCGTAAAATACCTCAGATAAAAGCCTAAACCCAGCGTAACACAGAGAATACAAAACAAAATGATTATGAGAATGCGCATTTTTTTAATTCAAGGTTTAATATTTGAAATTCAAAATGCAAAGTTCAACGTTTTTTGATAGTTTAACGAATTCAATGCACAAGAACATGTTTCGATTTCAGGTTTAAAACTTAAAATTCAAGATTGCTATTTTAAATAACACAATATCTTTTAAGTTCAAAATAAGGCAGTACACTACTGTTTTTTACAGAAACAATATTCGATGCTTACACCAAAGCCAATGCTACTGTTCATTTCTGAAATGGGTCGCATACTTGTGCTTTTAAAAGCCAGGTTTTCAAAGCTGGACCGTATGTCCATAAGCGTGTAAACAAGATAAACCGAAGTTAAAAAGCGTTCATTGCTATCAAAATAGAATTCTGCTCCTACAGCTAGATCCAGCCAGGAATGGTTTTCAGTGAGTTTAACCTGCTCCTGTAAGGCTAGTCGCCTGGGACTATCTCCGACTTTGTAATAGGAGCTCGTGAAATTCAAAGCGCCAAAACTGTATTCGGGCCACACATACAGCCACACATCTTCGGGTTTAGTGAGTCTTATTTTAGCACCCAGAGTAAGTAAATTGCCGGTGTATTGAGTTTTAATGCGTTCTTCTATGGTACCTTCTGAAAAATTAGCATTGTCTTCAGGCATTCCTATAGCTGCTTTAAAACCAATTTTAGGCGAAATCCAATGGGTAGAAAACAGACTAAGACCCAGAGATAGATCAGAAAAGGTATTGCCTTCAAAACCGGAATGTATAAAGGTATTGAGCCTGGCGTAAGCAGCAGGCTCCAGTTTTTGACTGTAGCTTTGACAGCAGATGAGTATTAATAGGAGCACAATGGTTTTTCGCATCCTCATTTCTTAAGGTTTCGGGTTCGAGATATCAAATTAAAAGTTATTACTATTTCCTCGAAAAACTCACCAGCATTCTTCGGTAAGCGGTTAACAATTTTGATTTTGAGATAAAGCCATGGTACTTACCATTTTTAATCACGGGTAAATTCCACGCGCCGCTTTCCTGAAATTTTCGCATAACAGCCTTAGCCGAATCAGACTCCAGATAGATATATTCGGGGGCGGCGTGCATCAGACTACGCACTTCGGTGGTGTCGTACAGTGCGCTGTCAAACATAATTTCACGTATGTCATCAAGTGTGATCACGCCTACGAGTTCGTCATCTTCATTAACAACCGGGAACAGGTTACGAGCCGATTTTGCTACCGCTTTTTTCACCATTTCGCCCAAAGTCATTTCGGGACGTACACGAATGAAATTAGATTCAATCACGCTTTCTACATTGAGCAACGTCAGTACCGCCTGGTCTTTATCGTGGGTGATGAGTTCGCCTTTAAGACCCAGTTCCATCCCATAAACCGAATGCGGAAGGAAGTATTTATTGATACCATAAGCCAGTGCGGCAGTGGTCATCAACGGTATGAAAAGACCATAGCCGCCGGTAATTTCGGCAATGAGGAAGATCGCGGTAAGCGGGGCATGAAGCACCCCGGCCAGCAAGCCGGTCATCCCTACCAGAGTAAAGTTACTTTCAGAGACGTGAATGCCCTGAATGCCCAGATTGTTAACCACTTTAGCCAGGCAATTACCCATCACGCTACCCATAAACAATACTGGTGCAAAAATCCCACCGATACCACCACCGGCAAAGGTAATGGCCGAGGCGATTACTTTAAAAAAGACTAGTCCGGCAAGTAAGCCAATCACAACCCAGATGTTGTCGAGATAGTCGTTAAAAAACGTTGATCCCAAAGCAGGCACGGCTTTGCCTTCAAGCAACTGGTTGATCATATCAAAACCTTCCCCGTAAAGCGGTGGAATGAAATAAAGTAATACACCCAGACTTCCCCCGGCAATGATAAGCCTTAAAGTTACCGACTGCCAGAGGGCATAGAATTTTTGAGTTTGAAAATAGGCTTTGCTGAAATACACCGAAACCAAACCAGCTACGATACCTAAAATGATATAGTATGGGAAATCTTCAATACCAAATGAATCCTGAAGCGTAAAAGGTAAAATCGTGTCAGAACCAAAAAAGAAATAGGAGGTCAATATCGCCGAAAGCGAGGCCAGCAAAAGCGGCATCAGCGATAACAGGGTTAGATCTAAACTAAACACTTCCACAGCAAAAATAATGGCTGCTATAGGTGCTTTAAAGATGCAGGACATAGCCCCTGCAGCGGCACAACCCAAAAGCAGGGTGCGATGCGCCTGGTCCATATGAAAAATACGGGAAAGGTAGGAACTCATCCCAGCGCCAGTAACCACCGTCGGACTCTCCAAACCTACAGAACCTCCAAAACCTACCGTTATAGGTGCAGTTATAAGTGAGGCATACGCCTGATAGTTGCGCAATAAGCCTTTACGCTTAGAAATAGCCCGTAAAGTTGCAGGTACTCCGTGACTCATAGGATTACGAATCACAAATTTTACGATAAGTACCGTTATCGCCAGACCAATTATGGGGAAAAGAAAGTAAAAACCATAGCGGTAATTTTCCACTAAACCTCCTTCAAGCAGGTTTTGAATAATGTGGGTTATGTTTTTGATCAATACCGCGCCCAGACCTGCAAGAAAACCTGTCATTGCGCTTAGAATATAAACGAAAGTGGTTTTTGAAATATGCTTATAGCGCCACGCGTGAAAGCGATGAAGGAGCGGTTTTTTACCAGGCATGTTTTTTAAATTTTAGAGCTTCAAAAGTAACGGCTCAACTTGGTACTCAGGGTAACTTTAGATACTTAATTTAAAAAAAAATCCCCGTGTTTAAATAAACCGGGGATTTGATGATAAGATGCTGATAATTAGCAATATTCGTTAAAAGCATCAATAAGGTTATCTGCGATAAGTTCTGCAGGGCGACCTTCGATGTGATGACGTTCTAGCATGTGTACCAATTCTCCATCTTTAAAAATTGCCATAGAAGGTGATGAAGGAGGAAATGGAACCATAAAACTGCGAGCCAATTCGGTAGCTTCACGATCTACACCAGCAAAAACGGTGTATAGGTTATCTGGAGTTTTGGCATTTTGTAAAGCCATACGCGCTCCAGGTCTGGCATTAGCAGCAGCACAACCACAAACCGAATTAACAACCACAAGGGTTGTTCCTTCTTTTTTCATAGCTGCCTGTACGTCTTCTGTTGTATGTAATTCGGTGAAACCTACTGAGGTAAGGTCTTCACGCATTGGTTTTACTAATTCTGCAGGATACATAAATTCTGTTTTTTTATTTTGGTTTACAAAGATATAAAATTATAGTCGGGCATAACCGGCAAACCCTACGTCAGCAGGTCGATTTTTATTTGGGCGCACCTTTGCCATTGGGCAAAGGCGGGCTTTCGGCCGTCGCTGTCTGCCCCCGTTTGCCTCAATGCAATTTGCCAGAAAAGGCAAATCACTCAGCAAACGGGGCAAACGAGCTCCACAGGGCCTCAATCCCTTGCGCAACCTTAATTCTATCTATATGTATATTCCAAGTAAGCTAACTTACATCAAGTAACAATTTGTCATATTTGCGACCTACCTCTTGCAAAGGCCTTATTTTTGCAGCGGTTAATCTCAAAATAGGTCCTAAGGATACTTTTAAATACGATTTAATGATACGATGGATAGGAGCCATAATTGGCCTCATATTTCGCGGTTGGATTGGCGCAATTGCAGGTTATGTTATAGGCATGCTTATAGATAATTTACTTTTTGATTCAAATAAATCTTCTTCCGGACAAAGTAGAAGTCCGTTTAGTGGTCAGCGAACCACCGTGACACCCGGGGATTTTGAGCTCAATTTACTTTCACTTTGCTCTATTGTCATCAAAGCAGATGGGCAGGTAAGTCAGCGCGAGCTAGACTATGTGCGCCAGTATTTTGTGCAGGCCTATGGGAAAGAGCGTGCCAATGCAACGTTTAGAACCTTCAATGAAGTCATTAAAAACAGACAGGTAGATGCACGTCGTATTTGTGCATACCTCTCTCAGCGTACTCGTCGTGAGGTGCGTTTACAGATCGTTCATTTCTTATTCAGCATTGCTCAGGCAGATGGTACTGTTTCTGGGTCTGAGGTTGATAAGATTCAGGAGATTGCGGGTTATTTGGGGCTAAGTCGTCAGGAATTTGAAGGTTTAAAGGCAATGTTCTTTAAAGATTCAGACAGCGCATATAAAATCCTGGAAATCGAGAAATCTGCTACCGATGCCGAGGTTAAGAAAGCCTACCGAGAAATGGCCAAAAAATACCACCCAGACAAACTGCAGCATATGGATGAAGCCTATCGCACCGGAGCAGAAGAGAAATTCCGCAATGTGCAAAATGCATATGAAACTATTCAAAAAGAGCGTGGGATGTAGTACTTTAAGCCACTAATCTTAAACTTTGGTTTTGAATAAATATAGTTTTCTGCTTCTTATTGTTTTAAGTTTAAATAGCTATTCTCAGGAAATAGCTTCACTTCCTTTATTAGATAAGTTCAATGCTTATCAAACCGGTGGTGAGCTGAATCTAGCTACATACAAGGACAGCTTGCTTTTTGTGATACAACGTACCGCTTCAGATGTTGAGATTACCACATTTGATGCAGAATACAATCAAATTGACCGGTTTAGTTCAAAGGACTCTCCACTTAGAAACCATAAGATTTTGGCTTCGGGAAGCGCTGATAACACCATGCTTTTCTTGCTTTCAGGCGGAATATTTAAAAACCGGTTTACACTTCTTTCGTATGATTTTCAGAATCAAAAAATTGCCGAAGTCCTGCAACTCGAAAGATTTAAAAATGAAGAGTTCTTAAACGCGTTTTTCGTTGAAAATAAAGTGAACGTATTAACAGTAAGCTTGGAAAGTCAGGAATTATCCATTTACACAATAGATAAGAGCGGAAAAAGCTCAAAAAAGACTTATGATTTTTCAGATTATAAGTTTAAAGCCCCTGGGTTTAGTGACGAAAAGCTTAGATATCTTTTTTATCAGAAAGGGATAAGCCCAATTGAAAATAATGAGATCGATTCGTTTATGGAAGCTTCCTCAAAAAATAAAAGCTATGTTTTCAACAGGGAGTTGTGGTTGACTTTTGATCAGGATCCCGAATTGACCAAGCTGATTAAATTTGACCTCGATAATGGGGAAATGACTTTAAAAGATATTCCGAAGCCGGTATCTGCAGAAGGAAGAATTAAGGAGTCTAATTCTTTTATTAAGGATAAACAGATTTACCAGCTTGCAATAGCCAGGAAAGAACTGATTTTGGAAATAAAGGATGTAGAATCAGGCCTGTTGAAGTATAGATACAGCGTTAATGAAGACGAAGACATAAGTATTCGCAACTCCGAATTAAAACTGAGAGGCGCTGCCTATGTCAAAGAACGCATTCTGGAAAAAACTTCTCAATTCTTACGAAAAGCAGTGTCATCTGAATCAGCAATTTTGGTTAGAAAAATCAGGGATACCATACAGATGCGCATAGGTGCAAACAGAGGCTTGTATCCTAGAGTTGTAATGGCTGGTCCAGTTAATTTTGATGGTACGCCTCAGAATTATTTTTATAACAACCCCTTATCTAAAAGCGATTTAAGTGCTACAAATAATCGATGGGTTTCCTTTAGCGCAGTATTCGATTCAGATTATAGGCATCTGGAGGCTGAAACAAAGCCGGATTTGTATGATAAAATCCTGGGAATTAAAGAATCTAACAAATTGAAAAGCGATATTGAGGAGGCATTAATTTCATTCGGAGAAGAATACATCTATTCCTATGAAGATAGGGGTGTTGTAAAACTGGTAAAGTTTTAGACTAGGAATACAATCTGCCAAAACATAGAAGAAGCCTATCGCACCGGAGCAGAAGAGAAATTCCGCAATGTGCAAAATGCATATGAAACTATTCAAAAAGAGCGTGGGATGTAAGTTTATGTACTAATTGAATACAATCCTATTTTCAATTAACTCATAAATCGTTTGCGGTACTTAATATTTAAAATGGCTGATAATTAGGTTCTTACTTTGGGCGTTTTAGATTACTTTTAGCAAAGTTGTTTTGAATAAGCCAATTTTGGTTGAGGTACTAAAAACTTTTCGCTTGCGTTAGTACCCTAAACCCAACCCTAACCTGAGAGTTTTTAGTATGCAAAAACGACTACTCCTTTGTTATATTCTTTTGTTCTTAAGCTTCTATGCAAAGGCACAAACCGTTACGGTTGATAGTCCCAGACCGGCAGAAGATCTGGTCAATATTCTTTTTAATGATGCCTGTGCCGAGATTTCAAATGTGTCAATCTCATCTACTCAGGCGGCGGGTTACTTCAACAATAATGGCGGAGCTTTTCCAATTTCTGATGGTGTCATTTTACGTACCGGTGTTGCTGCATTAACCGCAGGTGCGTATACGGGTAATGATGCCGAACTGAGTACTAGTCTTAATTCTAATGGCGATCCATACCTCCAGAATCTCAATGCCGAATCGGGTAATACCGCTCAAATTTCTGAAACCAGCTTTTTAGAATTCGACTTTATACCGCTGGCAAGTGATTTTAGTTTCAACTTCATTTTTGCGTCTAATGAGTATGGTGAATGGCAGTGCTCATCACAGGATATTATGGCGATTGTACTTACCGATCTGGGCAGTGGCCAATCTCAAAATCTGGCAGTAACTCCTGCAGGTGAGCCCGTTGCGGTGCGTAATATAAGAGATCAACGTAACAATCCGGCTTGCAATGGCCTTAACGCCAACCTATTTGCTTCGTATGAAGTAAATAATCCACAATCCACAATCAATATGAGAGGTTATACGCAGGTACTTAATGCGTCATCAACCTTAACTCCTGGTAATTCATATCGCATACGCATTGCCATTGCAGATGCTAATGATGGGGATTTTGATTCTGCCATTTTTTTACAGGGAGGGAGTTTTAATACAAGCGTAGATCTTGGCCCAGATTTTACGCTTTGTAGTGGTGATGCGGCTACCTTGACTACCGATCTTGATGCTTCGATTTATCAACACAGATGGTTGTATAATGGCACGATTATCACCGGGCAAACCGGTAACAGCATTAGTGTAAATCAAAGTGGGACTTATACTGTTAGAGTGACTAACAACGGCTGCCTTATTACCGATGAGGTGGTAATTAACGAACTTTCTGTCCAGGAACCTGAGGATTTACAGGCCTGTAATAATGGTGGGCAACCGGCTTCTTTTGATCTTACCCAAAACAATGCATCGGCTTTAGGCTTACGTAATAATGAATTTGAAGTCGTTTATTATGCTTCTCAAACCGATTTAAATGCGGGGCAGCCTATTCCGCAAAGCGGAGTGAGAAACTATCAAAGTTTAGGTAATCAACGTATTTTTATCAGACTGCGTAGCGGGAACACAGGTAATTTTTGTGATGCTGTGTATGATTTCAGGCTTACAGTTTTGCCCGAAATTCAACTTACCCAACCACAACCTTTAGAGCGTTGTGCTTCTGAAAACACCGATGTTGAATTTATTCTTACTCAGGTAAACAGTCGGATTCTAAATGGTCAGAATCCTGCGAATTATAATATTACCTATTATGAAAGTCAAACTGATGCAGAATCGGCTAATAACCAGGTAGAATCTACTTATACCGTTACAGCCGGCACTTCAACACTGACTTTATGGGCTCGAGTAGCATACCTTACTGAAGAAACCTGCTACGAAACCATTTCGTTTGACTTACAAATTAACAATCCGCCGCCAGTAGATCAATTTAACGATGTGTACACTTGTAACACCTATGAATTGCCTGCCCTTACTAACGGGAGGTATTACACAGCAACCGGTGGAACAGGAACTACGCTTAGTCCGGGAGATATCATCAGTGAGGATACCGACATTTTTGTATTTAACGGTCCCGATGCAAATGGCTGTAGTAGTCAGTCTTTTTTCACAGTTACCATAGTTTCAGATTATGATCTGGCAGAGCGTGAAGCCTGTGGCGCTTTTGAAATACCCAATACCGAAGCAGGAGATTATTATACTCAACCTGATGGTCCTTCAGGAGGAGGTACGCTTTTGCCACCGGGAACACTCCTTGAAACCTCGCAAACTATTTATTTCTATTTTGAAGAAGATGGTAGCGTTTGCCGGGATGATGCTTTTGCGATTACCGTATTTCCGCTTCCACCGGTAGATGAACCTGAAGGTGTGATTGCTTGTAACAACTATACTTTACCCGCCCTTACAAATGGTAACTACTATACTGAACCTGATGGTGGAGGAACTATGCTTAATGCGGGGAATGTGATTAACTCCACACGAACGGTTTATATTTTTAATGATGATGGGAGGTGTACTAATGAATATCCCTGGAGGATTTTTATTGTTCCTAACTTTAATGATGTTACTCGTTGTGGGTCCTACACCTTACCCAATGTTGAACAGGGAAGTTTCTTCACGCAACCTAATGGCGGTGGGACAGAATTGAGCCCGGGAAGCGATTTAACCACTTCGCAACAGGTGTATTATTTTGTAGAGACCAATTCGGGTACAAATTGTACAGTTGATTATTCGTTTGATGTCACGGTCATTGCCATTCCACCTGTAGATAGTTTGGAAGATCAATTGCTTTGTGAAGACGATATTTATGAATTACCCGTTCTGGCAAATGGAGATTATTTTGACCAGCCAAACCGACAGGGAAATCAGTATGCAGCTGGGACCGAGATTAGCGAGACCATCACACTTTATATTAATAACGCAGTAAACGGTTGCTCCGACGAAACTAGTTTTACTATTGAAGTGCGGCCAACATTGCCTATTGACAATTTAACATTTGTATACTCCTGTGAGGCCTATGAATTACCCAATTTAATAGATGGCAATTATTTTACTGAACCTCAGGGTCAGGGAACCCAAATCGAGCCGGGTACCATTATAAATGAAACCACAACGATTTATATCTATAACGGCTATGAAGATTTCCCGGAGTGCTATTCTGAAAATGCCTTTGAAATCAATATACTTTCGGTTACCGTGCCTGTTTTTGAAGATGTAGCATCCTGTGATAGTTACATATTGCCGGCTTTAGAGGAAGGTAATTACTTTACAGAATCTTTAGGTCAGGGTACGCAATATGCTCCTGGAGATGTGATTACGCAAACTCAGGAACTATTTATCTATGCCCGTAACGGTAATCGTTTTTATTGTGAAGATGAAAGCAGTTTTACGATTACTATTTCTGAAACTCCGGTGTTGATACCTGAACCTGATATAGAGCAGTGCGAGAGCTATATGTTGCCCGATTTACCTCAGGATGAGTTTTCACAGGCTTATTATTTGAGGCCAAATAAACAAAGTCCAATCGACCCTGCAGATTATGAACTTGCTCCGGGCAGCTATACCATTTATAAATATGCTGAAGCTACAGACAATCCCAATTGTTTTGCTGAAGATGTATTTGAGGTTACAGTTTATCCACTGTTGAATTTTACTGTTGAAGGTGGAACGATTTGCCGTGATGCAGCTACAGGTGATGTTATTAGTCCTGCTATACTTCAGTCGGGACTTAATCCCGCAGAGTTTTTGGTTAGTTGGTCTTTAAATGGAATTGTTGTAGGACAGGGAACAAATTATTCAGCTGTAGAAGCTGGAGTGTATACCGTTTCTACCGAAAAATTAAATCCTGAAGTTGGAGCCAATTGTAATTACAACCCAACTACAGTAGAAGTTTTTGAATCTGCAATTCCTATTCTTGATGCTGAGGTAAGTCAGCCATTTGCTGAAACTTCGGTAATTGAGGTACGTATAGCACAAGGCTTTGGCACCTACGAATATCAACTTGATGATGGCTTTTATCAGGAAAGCGCTCGTTTTGAGAATGTACAGCCGGGAGTGCATACCGTAAGTGTACGTGGTATAAATGGTACGTGCGGAGCTGCGGTTATCGAGGTTGTCGTTATTGATTACCCAAAATATTTTACTCCAAATGGCGACGGGTATCACGATAGCTGGAACATCAGTTCGCTTCAAGATTACCCCGAAGCACAAATTTTTATTTTCAATCGATTTGGTAAACTTATCAAAACTCTTAAGCCCGACGGTCCGGGTTGGGATGGCACGTATAACGGGAATAATCTGCCATCAGATGATTATTGGTTTCAGGTAGAATTTATTTACGAAGAGCGCACGATTTTGTTTAAGTCTCATTTTACCTTAAAGCGATAACATATTATCTATTTAGTTCAATTCTAAAATATGCTGAAAGCTCTCTAGATAGCTGAATCTTGACTAACTTTGAATTATGCAAACAATGGTTTCGGCGGTGCTCTCTTTTATAATTCTGGCTCAAAGCTTCAGTGTGAGCCTTGCCGATTTTTTGCATATTCCAGACCTTATCAATCATTACGAGTATCATCAGGAAACTTTTGGTGATGACGTCTTTACATTTCTCAATAAACATTATGGCGAATTAAAAGCGCAACATGATACCGAGAATCAGGAAGAGCGTGAAGATCACGAAAAATTACCCACAGGGCACCAGCATTCTTGTGTGCATACAGCAGTAGTATTTCTGGGGACTGAGGTGTTTGAATCCGACTATAAAAGCATTCCTGCAGACCAGACTTCTGCCAACTATTTCTACCACGACACCTATAATTTTTCGGTAGTTACCGGCATCTTTCAGCCGCCTAAAAACGTTTAAAATCCCTACATTTTTTAGGCAATAGCCTTCTGGATGGAGTTTTGCGACTCCGTGTTTTTTACGTTTTTAAAAATTACTTATGCTTTCTGCAATTATACATTTCAGCATCAGAAATAAGCTGATTATTCTGTTGTTTACCCTTGCGATTACAGCCTACGGACTGTTTTCGTTAACCCAAATTTCTGTTGGTGCTGTTCCTGACGTTACAAATAATCAGGTTCAAATTATTACAACATCTCAAAATCTCTCTACGGTAGACATGGAGCAATTCATTACCTACCCGGTAGAGCTTGAGATGGCCAATTTACCGGGAGTTCAGGAAATACGTTCTGTCTCAAAATTCGGACTTTCGGTGGTTACTGTGGTCTTTGATGATGATATGGGTACCTATCTCCCTCGTCAGCTTTTAGCCGAAAAAATTCAATCGGCTTCCGAGCGTATTCCCGAAGGTTTTGGAACCCCGCAAATGGGACCTATTACCACCGGTCTTGGAGAGATTTATCAATATATTCTTGACGTAAAGCCGGGTTATGAAGATAAATATACGCCTACAGATTTACGCACCATTCAGGACTGGATTGTAAAGCGACAACTCTCAGGAATTCCCGGAGTGGTGGAGATCAATACCTGGGGTGGATATCTCAAGCAATATGAGGTTGCACTTAATACTCAGAAGCTAAATGCGATGAATATCACCGCGGCTCAGGTTTTTAACGCCTTAGAAAAAAACAACAGTATCGCCGGCGGTGGGTATATCGAGAAAGAGAACCAGGCTTACTTTATACGAGGTGAAGGACTTGCAACGTCACTTGAAGATATTGAACAAATGGTCGTAACCACAGTAAATGGTATTCCTATTTACATTAAAGATGTGGCACAGGTTGGCTTTGGTCACGCAACGCGATTTGGAGCCATTACCGGTAATGGAGAGGGCGAAAAGGTTTTGGGACAGGTAATGATGCTAAAAGGAGCGAGTTCTAAAGATGTAATCGATGCGGTAAATGAACGTGTAGCCGAGATCAGTGCAAACTTGCCTGAAGGTGTTTACATCAATGCATTTCTGGATCGTAGCGAACTTATTTCAAAAACGACGTTTACCATTACCGAAAATCTGGTTCTGGGCTTTCTAATCGTGATTTTTGTAGTGGTTTTGCTACTGGGCAACTGGCGTAGCGGTCTGGTTGTGGCTTCGGTTATACCGCTGTGCCTGTTATTTGCCATCTCATTGATGCATATTTTTGATGTAGATGCCAATTTGCTGAGTCTGGGAGCGATTGACTTTGGGATCATTATTGACGGGGCGGTAATTATTGTAGAGTTTGTAGCCCATAAAATGGCACAACGCCAACGCGAATTTGTAGGTTTAAGCGCTTCAGAAACCCGAAAAATCAAAGACCAGATAACCGAAGCTTCAGCTTCAAAAATGATGAATTCGGCAGTTTTTGGTCAGCTTATTATTCTCATCGTATTTATTCCTATTCTATCGCTCAGTGGGGTTGAAGGCAAAATGTTTATACCCATGGCCCTGGTTTTCAGCTTTGCTGTACTAGGTGCAATGCTGTTCTGTTTTACTTACGTGCCAGTGGTTTCTTCGTTATTTTTAAAAGCCGAAACACCTTCAGACAAGAATATTTCCATCAGACTTATGCGCTTTTTAAGCAGGCATTATGAGCGGTTATTGCAACGTGCACTCGATGCAAGACGACTGGTGGTTGGTCTGGCGGTAGGACTTTTTGTGATTGCTGCTATCCAGTTTACAACTATGGGAGGGGAGTTTGTGCCACAACTTGATGAAGGCGATTTCGTAATTCAGCCTATACTCAAAACAGGGACTTCGCTTGAAGGTACCATCGCACGTACCACGCAGATTGAAAAGATTTTACTGGATAGTTTCCCTGAGGTGAAGCAGGTGGTGAGTCGTATTGGTGCTGCCGAGGTGCCTACAGACCCGATGTCTATGGAAGACAGCGATATCATCATCACCTTAAAAGATCACAGTGAGTGGGTTTCTGCTGATTCTAAAGATGAACTCGCAGCCCGTTTTAAAGAAGCTTTATCGATCTTACCGGGTATTGAAATTGAATTTACCCAACCCATCGAGATGCGTTTTAATGAACTCATAACCGGTGTGCGTGCTGATATTGCAATTAAGATTTTTGGGGAAGATCTCGATGTCTTAAATCGAAAGGGAAATGAAATAAAAAACCTTATTCAAAATGTAGAAGGCGCTGCAGATATTTCGGTAGAAAAAGTTACCGGCTTACCTCAAATGAGTGTGAAATACAACCGTGCAAAAATCGCACGCTATGGTTTGAATATAGCAGATTTAAACCAACTCATTACTATGGGTTTTGCTGGTCACGAAGTGGGAAGCATCTTCGAAGGTGAAAAGCGTTTTGATCTGGTTGTGAGGCTCGAACCTCAACAGCGCCAGGGAATTGATAACTTAAAAAATCTGTACGTCGATACACCTGCTGGCGGAAAAGTACGTCTAAGCGAACTGGCGGAAATAAGTTATACCAAGGGAGCAGCAAAAATCTCTCGTGATGAAACCAAACGCCGCATTGTAGTCGGTGTCAATGTGCGTAACCGTGATCTGGAATCTGTAGTTGAAGAGATACAGGGCATTGTTTCTTCTAATCTAAAATTACCTCCCGGGTATAGCATAACTTACGGAGGTCAGTTTGAAAATTTACAAAGTGCTACTTCACGCTTAAAGATCGCCGTACCGGTGGCATTGTTGCTCATCTTTATCTTGCTATACTTCGCCTTTAAATCGGTTAAGGAAGCGCTGCTTATTTTTAGCGCAATACCACTAGCCGCCGTAGGTGGAATCTTTTTACTTTGGTTTCGTGGTATGCCATTTAGTATTTCGGCAGGTGTGGGCTTTATTGCCTTGTTTGGTATTGCGGTGCTTAACGGTATCGTGATGCTCGAGCATTTTAAAGAGCTTAAAGCAAAGGGCTTTAATGATGTGCGAAAGCTTATTGTAGAAGGAGCAACAGATCGTCTTAGAGCAGTATTGCTTACGGCAACTGCAGCTGCCTTAGGCTTTTTGCCGATGGCGGTTTCTACAAATGCTGGTGCCGAGGTTCAGCGCCCGTTAGCGACAGTGGTAATTGGCGGACTTATTTCAGCCACTTTGCTGACATTGGTTGTCTTACCGGTGCTGGTGTCGCTTTTTGATGACGATCTAAAAAAGAAAGCAACTGTGAATATTAAATCTAAAGGTGCAGGCTTGTTGTTGCTCTTTATAATTCTGGGAGGCTCGACTCAGGCTCAGCAGGTTTCGAGTTTTGAAGAAGTAAAAGAGCTGGCTTATGAGAATAATGCAGGGCTTAAAGCTGCCAGCCTGCGTACAGAAGAAGCACAGTCCGCAATAGGTACAGCATTTAGCTTCGACAAGACTGAAGTCTATTATCATTTTGATGAGAATAATCTGGCTTCAAACAACCGTCCTATAGAAGTGTTTGGCATAAGCCAGACGTTTCAGTTTCCTACGGTTTACGCTGCGCAGGCTAAAGTTAACCGCGCCAATTATAATCTGGTTTCTACACAGGCTAATCTTGTAAATATCGCGCTTGAGAAAGATCTTGCTCAGGCTTATTATACGCTTCAGTTTGTGTCTGAAAAACTTCAGATGTACCAAAATCTGGACAGTATCTATCAAAACTTTGCCCACGCAGCAAAGCGCCGTTTTGAATTGGGCGAAAGCAACTATCTCGAGAAAATTTCGGCGCAAGCCAAACAAAAAGAGATTGAAACCCGCCTGAAGCAGATGCAGGAGGACCTCAAAGCTGCTCATATGCATCTAAGCCAACTCGTGCAGGTAGATACGCTTGAGATTGATTTTCAGTCTTTAGAACGGCTTATCCCAGAAGCTGGTGAGAGCGGGATTGTAGCGGCAAACGCCTATTACGATTCTCGAATTGAACTGGCTGAAGCCAGAAGGAAATTCAGCAGTCAGCAATTTTTACCCGATTTAACACTCAACTATTTTCAGGGTTCTAATGATGGATTAAACCAAAATTTGATCGGCTACCAGTTTGGCCTTAAAATCCCATTGTTTTTTAGTGGTATAACTAGTCAGGTAAAAACTGCAAAAATTGCTGCGCAAGCTGCAGAGCAAGAGGCGATTAACGGTAAAATACAACTGCAATCGCGTAAACAGGAGCTTCAAAGCGAACTCAATAAATATGCTGAAAGCCTTGTGTATTATGATACGGAAGGTCTGACGCTTGCTAACGAACTCGAGAAAACAGCAATCTCCAGCTATAAAAATGGCGAGGTGAGTTTCTTTGAGTACATTCAGATATTGCAACAGGCATACGATATAAAAATCGATTACCTGGAAAGCGTTAACAACTACAATCAGGCAATTATAAAACTCAACTACCTCACTTTATAAACCTGAGGCCATTACCTTTTTACACATTTGATTATGAAGAATACTATAATAAAACTGAATTTTTTACTCGTACTGGCTTTGTTTACTGCCTGCGGCGAAAAACCTAAAACAGAGACTGATGCTACAGGAACACTTGCAGATGTTGAAGTGACAGAAGCTCAATTTAAAAATGCAGAGATGCAACTGGCAAGACTTACCCAAAGTGTTTTTCCGGAATGGGTTGAAGCTAGTGGAATGATAGATGTCCCGCCTGAAAACCGAGCGGTGATCACTTCGTATCTGGGTGGTTATGTTAAGGACAATCCACTTTTGATAGGTGATGCGGTGAAGAAAGGTCAGGTTTTGATCACTCTTGAAAATCCTGAATTTGTAAGTCTGCAGCAGCAGTTTCAGGAATTGGGTGAGCAGCTAGACTATCTGAAGTCAGAATATGAGCGTCAACAAACCCTCTCTGCTGAAAATATTACTTCTAAGAAAAACTTTCTAAAGGCAGAGAGTGAATATAAGCGTAGTCTGGCAACCTATAACGGACTCAAAAAGCAACTGCAATTACTTAACATCAGCACCTCGCAGGCATTAGCAGGCAACTACACCAGCCTGGCCCGTATTTATGCTCCTATAACCGGCACCATCGCCCGTACTTTTGTTAGCAAGGGAAGTTATGTGTCGCCGGCAGATGCCCTTATGGAAATTATAGATATAGAACACATACACCTCGAACTTTCGGTTTTTGAAAAGGATATGCTTAAGGTGCGTAAAGATCAGCCCATACGTTTCAAGATACCTGAATCTTCACCGGAATATTACGAAGGAACCGTGCATCTTATAGGGAATGCATTAGAACCTGAAACCCGTACGGTCACCGTACACGGTCATATCGATAACGAGCGCGGTACTCCGCACTTCGCTGTGGGTATGTTTATAGAAGCAAAGATCAACACCGGTGAAACCGGCGGACTCGCATTGCCTGAAACTGCGGTGGTGAATCTGGACGAAAGCTTTTACGTTCTACAATTGAAAGAGCAGCAAAACGGAAGTTTTTTGTTTGATAGGGTAGAAGTAAAGCCAGGAAACACCCAAGGTGGAATGACCCAGATCTTAAATGCTGCAGATTTTAATAAGGATGCTCAATTCCTTACTAAAGGTGCTTTTGATTTGATTCAGGAATAACGATAATTCATAGGTTTTTAACGGCCTATTTGATTCTAAAAATTAAGACGTAAGTTAGAGGGGTTAAAGATTAATCATTCAAGACCCCTTTAATTATGAAAGGTTCCATTTTAGTGCTCTTTTTATTCGTTTTCGTTAGTGTTTTTGCGCAAAGCAAAGAGGAAGCAGCGATAATCAAAGTTTTAGAAAAAGAATCGGCTACATGGCGTTCTGGTGATGTTGAGGGGCACGCGAGCTGTTGGTCAATTAAACCTTACAGCCGTATTTTGATATCTACCGGCGACGGACAAGTGATCGATCTGGATCCTCAATTGATGATCAATCCGCCGGAAGGGATGATGGGCTCTGGAGGAACTTCGGTAAATTCAAATTATAAATTTCACATCAACGGGAATGAAGCCTGGGTGAGTCACGATGAGCAATCAACCGCCCCTGATGGAAGTGTAAGTGAAACCGTAGAAATACGAATGCTCGAGAAAATAGAGGGCAGTTGGAAACTTACCGGGCAGTCTATTCACGTAAAAAAGGATAGAACCTACTTGACAGCGATAGATTCCATACGACTGAGTGATCCTTATATTTTGGCAGATGAAGCGACTCAAATGTACTATATGACAGGTACCGGTGGCAAGATGTGGAAGAGTAAAGACCTGGCGTATTGGGAAGGTCCGTTTGATGCTGTAGAAACCGATCCCGACTCCTGGATGGGACCCAAACCTATGATTTGGGCGGCAGAATTACACCAATACCATGACAAGTATTACGATTTTGCAACTTTCACCAACAGGGCGGTGAAGATTGATACGGTGGGCGGCAATGTGATCGAACGACGCGCGAGTCACATTCTCGTGAGTGATTCGGCTTTTGGACCATATAAACCTATGCAAGACGAAACGTATTTGCCTGCATATATGCCCACCTTAGATGGAACTTTTTGGGTAGACGAAGACGGAAAACCTTATATGGTGTATTGTTATGAATGGTTGCAAAATGGAAACGGAACCATAGAAAAAATTGAACTGAAACCCGATCTAAGTGGTTCGGTGGGCAAAGGCGAATTGTTGTTTAAAGCCAGCGAAGCTCCCTGGTCCCGCGAAAAAGATAAAGACGGAAATGACAAACCGAATAAAGTTACTGATGGTCCATTCCTATTTAAAACTGAAACCGGAAAACTCGGAATGTTGTGGACGAGCTGGATCTATGATGAGTATGTGCAAGGTGTTGCCTATTCTGAAAGTGGCACTTTAGACGGTCCGTGGATTCAGGAAAAAGATCCCATAACGCCGCGCAATTATGGCCATGGTATGTTGTTTAAGACTTTTGACGGAAAAACGCTTATGGCAGCGCACAGTCACGCAGTTATAAATGGAAAATATCACAGAGTTCCGCATTTATTTGAGGTAGATCTTTCGGGAGATAAACTCAGGGTCGTCGCGCCATATAAACCTTAAATAAAAAAGGATGTTGAGTTGATCAACATCCTTTTTTATAGGGATTCGTTCCGTTTTACAAATTCATTCCACCGGAAACTTCTATCCGTTGTCCGTTTACCCAGCGCGCTTCAGGCGAACATAAAAAGGCAACAACGCCACCAATATCTTCCGGCACTCCGGCACGGCCTAATGCTGTCATTTGAGCAACCATTGCATTGGTTTTGGCATCATCGCGCACGTGCCCGTTTCCAAAATCGGTTTCAATGGCACCTGGAGCGACCACATTTGCTGTGATTTTTCGGTCTCCCAATTCTTTAGCCAGATAACGCGTAAGCACTTCTACAGCGCCTTTCATAGAAGCGTAGGTTGAAGATCCCGGCAAACTGAAACGCGCCAGACCAGAAGATATATTGATTATTCTTCCGCCGTCATTCATATACGGCAGGGCTTTTTGCGTTAGAAAGAAAACACCTTTGTGATGAATATTTACCATCTCGTCAAACTGCTCTTCGGTGGTTTGCATAAAAGGTGCATAAAGCGCAGTTCCCGCATTATTGATCAAAAAATCAAAATTAGGATGGTCTTCGTGTTCCTTTAAATGATTAGTGATCTGGGCGATAAAAGCATCAAATGATTTGGTGTTTGCCGTATCTAATTGAAAAGCGGCAGCCTTCTGCCCCAGAGCTTTGATCTCGTTTACCACTTCCTCTGCTTTAGTGGCGTTGCTGTGGTAGGTGATTAAAATGTTCACGTTGTTTTTGGCAAGACTGATTGCCATATCTCTTCCCAAACCGCGGCTTCCGCCGGTGATGAGTGCTATTTTCTTTTTAGTTTCCATAATTACTTTATTTAATTGCTGAAGCAAAGGTATTAGGAAACCTCAGGGTTCACTTTGTGAACATCAAAGCGATCTTTGTAAAATTCAAATCAAGGTGCTCTACTGACTAAAAAATCTAAGACCTGAAACTCACAGGAGGCACTGTAGTTTGTTTTTTAAAGAAGTTTGAAAAGTGTGCTACCTCCTCAAAACCCAGGCTATATGCGATCTCAGAAACTGTCCAATCGGTTTGTTTGAGTAAGATTTTTGCTTCCTGAATAATGCGTTTGCTTATAATGTCGGTGGTTGTGCTTCCCATATTTTCCTTAAGCACTTTATTTAAGTGATTGACGTGAATGGCGAGTCGATCTGCGTAATCCTTTGCAGAACGCAGATGCAGTCTTTGCTGTGGTGATTCAATAGGAAATTGGCGCTCTAAAAGTTCGATAAATAAGGAAATAATGCGCTTTCCGGCATTTTGCCCTACACTCACTTGATGGGCCGGTTTCAGCTTTTGGCCGTAGCGAATAAGCTCGATGAGGTAGGTGCGCAGCAAGTCGTATTTAAACTCATAATCAGAAGCAATTTCTGCCTTCATTTTATCAAAAATAGGCGCTATAGCTTCAGCTTGTTCGTTAGAAATCTCAAAAATAGGAAGGCTCCCCGGTTGAAAAATGGGTAGTTTGTTGAGGTCTAAACCACTTTTTCCTGGTGTAAGAAACGCATCTGTAAAAACACAAAAAGAACCCTTTTGATTCTCATCTAAGGGAACCCAGTGGTACGGCACATTTGGGGTTGCAAAGAGCAACGCATTAGAACTTACTTCAATTACCTTGTCTGCGTATTCTGCACGGTTTCTACCGCGTATCAAACTGATTTTATAATATGCACGACGGTTGTAGGGCATCGTGTTTTTTTCTTTTACAGCTTGTATCGTTTCAGAAATATCAAACACATTAAAATGCCCAATTTCCTTATTGATCCCGGGAGGTAGTAAGGTGTCTATCTCTTTACCGGTAAAGATCGCTGCTTCCTTGTAAAATTGTTCTAAGCTGCTATGCTTCATTAGCTATTCAATTTGTAAAATTCAAAGGTAAGTAGAAGTTGCTAAAGAAACGAAACAAAGAACTCGCTTAGCGTATTTTAAAGAATGACTTAATAAATTCTTTTTTGGGCATACTTAAGATAATGTTCAAATCGTCTTTGAGACTGCTTTCACCATCTAGAAATCTAAAAATCGAATCAACTTTATTTTTTTGAAACATACGCGTGAAAAGGTCAGCGCCCATTTCGTTTTTGCGATATAGAACATCGAGAAAAATCGAATCATACCAGCGGTAGCGATCGGCTATTTTAAACTGGGAAAAGTCGGTTTCTGTCTTTAAAAAATCAATAAGTTGCTCGGTACGTTTTAAGGTATACGTAAAGGTGTAACCGGTGCTTCCGCGGGTCCAGCCGCCTGCCGTGCCTATGTGCAATACATTTTGAGTATTGTGTTGTTCAAAAGGATACGCGGTCATCGGGATGCTGCCTTGCTCTATCGCCGTAACTTGATATTCTGAAGCACCCAGGGCATCCATGTAATCTTCAATCGCCGCTTCGTATTCGGTTTTAGGAAGTAAGTTTTCAGAAAAAAGTGTGTATTCTACCAGGGCTTTATTTTTCGCCGTAGGTAAAACATACATAAAGCGCGTGTTACCTTTTTGAGGTATGGAGAAATCCATAAACGTAGCCACTTCCGGATCAAAAATGGACTCTTGAGTGCGCACTTCCCAACCTATAAAATGCTGCTGTAAAACGGGAAATCGGTTTTGATTTTTTAGCCGTTCTGGCGGAAGGATACTGGTAAATACTTTCTGGGCAGTATAGCTATTCTCAGCAGTGCTAACCTTGACACCAGTTTCAGATTCTACCAGTGATTGAAATGCTTCCGTTTTAAAAGTTACTTGTTTTGAAGCCCGAAGCACTCCAAGTATCGTATTATAAAAGTCGAGTCCTTCAACCTTGTTATAGCTGTAGGGTTTTAGTGCTATTTCAGTAGAAAAATTATCGCTTTTAAATGCGATAGTATTCCATTTTTTGGAAATTATAGAATCCCATTTCTGTGTATTTTCACTCCAAAAACACCAGGTACGATCGTTCTTTGTTTTGTCTGATTTATCAAGTAGGAGAATGCTTTTATTTTGAAAGTAAGGATCGCTAACTAATGCATTGGCAAGCATCAAACCACCAAGGCCGGCACCCAGAATGATATAGTCAAATGAAGTCGTGTTCTCCTGCATAGCGGGTTAAAGCTAAACTTAATATATGATGAGTCAAAACGAATTATAATCTAGTCTTCTAAAAAGCCGAGTAACAAGCCTGAGGTGTAATAATTGAATATGCGCTTTTTGATGCTGAAATCCTCACTCAAAATAAGGGTGACGGGTAATGAAAAACTCTTACCAGGTCGTGTTCCGAGTAGTAAAGCGAGATCGTGAACGCCGTTGCGACGGGTAAGAGATTGCGTGTTTGTGAAGACTTTTCCGTCAAAATATATGCTGTCCTGAGTCTCGACATTCATACGAACAGCATAATAATCCTTATTCAATTTTTGAATGATTCCTGGTTTTGTGAAAACTACGCGGTCTATTTTTTTGCAATACGCGCACCAGTCCGCTTCAAAGAATAGAAATGTTTTTTTGGGTTTAGTGACCAAAGCGCTGTCGAGTTCTTCCCAGCTCAGCCAGTTGATCTGCGCCCGATTCTGAGCGGCCAGGTTTCCGTAGCATAAAACAAGAAGAAGGATAATTTTTTTCATAGAAATTCATTTTGCCCGTGCGGCCCGCACTTTTTGCCAGTCCTGCAAGGACTAGAAGTCGCCGAAGCGTATTCCGAAGAAAAAAGTACGCGGTCGATTAGGACCATAGATGTAATTTGAATCTCTAAGTGGCCCCTGATCAAAATCATTTTGATAGCTGTTAAACACATTTTGAACGCCCGTGCTCAACTCTACGTGAAACGTATCTTTCACGTCAAGATGATAGGTGAGTTTGGGAGTGACATCAATAAAATCGGGTGTTTTTTCAAGGAGCATAAAACCGCTATAACTTATGACGTGCGGTGCGATCATACTGCCGGTATAACTCGCAGTGAGATCCAGTTTAAAGGCTTCACTCATTACCCAGTTGGCATTCAAAAAGCCATAAAGATTAGGAGAACGTGTAAATTCTAAAACGATTACATCGCTTTCTCCGGGAACAGTTCCATCACTTTCAAAAAGCACCTGATCTTCTTTATAAATTGATTTTTGGAAGGTCATTCCGGCTTGAAAATACAAGTCCTGATTGGGGGAGACGGTAAGTTCAATATTGGTGCCGGCGACATAGGCACCGCTTCCGTTACGGGATTCATCAAGAATGGCACCGTTGGGTAGTGAATCGCCCGTGCTAACCAGAGTGAACGGGTTTTGCAAGGTGGTATAAAAGCCTTCTATCAATAACGAGGTTTGTGTTTTGTTGAAATCTTTGGTGAAATTTAACGAGGCGGTGTATGCATTAGAAAACTCACTTTCCAGGTCGTCGCTCAGAATCGCAAAGCGCTGCTCGCCACCAACGGAGCTAATGTGTAAATCTTCATTAAAAGCTTGTGGCGCTCGAAAACCGCGTGCATAGCCTCCTCTAAATTGCAAATCCGCTGTAATGTCAAAAAGCACCGTAATACGCGGACTCAAGACGGTCTCTGAAACTTGAGAACGACGCTCGATATCTTGAATGCTATAAAACCCATCTACCGAAATATGATCGAGCCTTGCCCCAAGTAAGGTCGTGAACGCTTCAATAGGTTTCCACTCATACTGACTGTAAAGTCCGACGCTGTTCACACGCTGGTCAACAATGCGGTTATAACCGGGAATCGCATCTTCGGTATCATTCAGTTGGTATTCCAGTCCGCTGGTTAGAACATCATCGTTAGCAAACGTATAACTGAATTTTGCTCCTGAAACCAGCGCGAGATCTTTAGTGTTTCCAAAGGCATTGTTGGCGGCGACAGAATCTGCTGCTGTTCTTCCGCCTCCCAAACCGCCGTAATAGCTTGCGCGATCGGTATGTTGTATAGAAGCATAGGCTGTAAAATTAGTGGTACGCTCGTCATTGTATAATTCATAATCTGCCCCGGCAAAAAAGGTGTTATGATCGAGTTCTTCGGTAATATCTGTGAATTGAGGTGCGAGTTCCACGCGGTCACCACCGCGACGGTATTCTTTGATCGCAGTAAGGTCTAAGCCTATTTTGCTGTTGTCATTGGGGCGATAAAAGGCTTTTGTGCCAAAAGAATGGTTGGTGAGTTTGGTGATTTCGCTATAACCATCATCATTCGCGTCATAGGTGTCACGATCGCGGTACATTCCAAACAAGGTAACGCCGGTGGTAAGATCTTCGCTTATGATCGAAGTGTTTAAATTAATACTGCGGTCTGCCGTTTTTCCATCGATGAGTGCCAGGTTGCTGTTTACTTCCCAGCTGTTGTTGACCGGTTCTTTAGTAATGATATTTACGGTTCCCGCAATCGCATTAGAGCCAAAAAGCGCCGAGCCGCCACTGCGCACTACTTCTACGCGATCTATAATACTTACGGGAATTTGCTCGAGACCGTAAACGCCGTTGAGTGCGCTAAATACCGGTCTGCTGTTGACTAAAATTTGCGTGTATTGTCCTTCTAGACCGTTAAGTCGTACTTGCGTAAAACCACAATTTTGGCAGTTAGTTTCTACCCGAACGCCGGGTTGGTAATTGAGGCCGTCTGCAAGAGATATAGATTGGGTTGCCCGTAGTAGTTTCGGACTCATTACCTGCACAATTACCGGGGCTTTTTTCTTTGAAAGCTGATTGCGTGTAGCACTTACAACCACTTCTTCAAGCCCCAGTAAATCGGGTAGGAGTGAAAAGTCGAGACTTTTCTTATCGTAATCTGCAGGGGTAATTTGATAATTCAATGTTTTGAAGCCAACAGCACTTATGCTCAATTGTGTTGAAGATACAGGCAATTCTAGCTCGTAGTGGCCCGATGCATCGGCTGAAGCCCCTTTTTCAGATTGGCGTGCGTAAATCGTAGCAAAAGGGATTGGCTGCCCGTCAGCGTATATGCTGCCTTTGAGAACACGCATATCTTGTGCAAAGCCTGTACTAAAGGTAAATAATGCTATTATAATCAGTGAAATACGCATACAAATCAATATTGTAAAAAATATATTTAGGCAAACCTAAAAAATATATTTAAATAATTTGATGTAATATTGTGGTAATATTAAAATGATATGACTTTTTCCGAAGAAAACTACCTGAAATCAATCTATTCACTTCAAAAGGACAGTCCAAAAGGGGTAAGTACCAATGTTTTGGCTCAATACCTGGAATCTAAAGCGGCATCGGTTACCGAAATGATCAAGAAGCTGGATGAAAAGGGGTTTGTGGTATATCAACCTTATCAAGGTGTTTTGCTGAATAAAAGCGGAGAGCAGGTAGCGCTTAAGGTTATTCGCAAGCATCGTTTGTGGGAAACATTTTTGGCAAAGAAACTCGATTTTAGCTGGGATGAGATTCACGATGTAGCCGAGCAATTAGAGCATATCAAGTCTGATAAACTTATAAAAGAGCTTGACCGTTTTCTGGGATTTCCTACTCACGATCCACACGGAGACCCTATTCCTGATGAGTTGGGTAATGTTATTAAAGTGGAAAAGAAACAGGTCTCTGAGTTGCTTCCGGGAGAAACCGGAACCTGTGTAGGTGTTAATGATACGTCTTCTTCTTTTCTTCAATTTTTAGATCAGCAAAACATAAAACTCGGTACCGAGATTAAAATCATTCACCTACAGGATTTTGATAAAAGTATGACTGTGCATATAGATGGGCGCGAACTCTTGCTTTCTCAAATCGCTACCGAAAATATATACGTAAAGCTCTAGACCATTCCGGAGGATAATTTTTAAAACTATGATGAACGATATCATAAATTATTTTGAAACGCTAAGTGCTGTAAAAGGTGCTTTTTTCGCCACACTTTTTACCTGGGGAGTTACCGCTTTGGGTGCTTCGCTGGTGTTCTTTTTTAAAGGGATGAACCGCAAGGTTTTTGATGCCATGTTAGGATTTGCCGGAGGTGTGATGGTAGCGGCGAGTTTCTGGAGCCTTCTGGCACCCGGAATTGAAATGAGTCCGGGAGAAGGTTTTATGAAAGTTGTTCCTGCGGCGGTGGGTTTTGCGCTAGGTGCAGCTTTCTTATTTGGACTTGACAAAGTCTTGCCGCATTTACACGTTAATTTTAAGGACGAAGATAAGGAAGGTGTACGCAGCCCCTGGCATAAATCAGTATTATTAACGCTGGCAATTACCTTGCATAATGTGCCCGAAGGTTTGGCTGTTGGTGTCTTATTTGGTGGAGTAGCAGCAGGTTTTGATGGAGCAACAATTGGTGGGGCAGTAGCGCTTGCAATCGGGATTGGATTGCAGAATTTTCCGGAAGGCTTTGCGGTGGCGATGCCATTACGCAGACAGGGTTTCAGCCGATGGAAAAGTTTTAATTACGGTCAGCTTTCTGCAATAGTAGAGCCGGTTGCAGCAGTAGTTGGAGCTTATGCTGTGATGACTTTTCAGCCTATATTGCCGTATGCGCTTGCTTTTGCTGCTGGTGCAATGATTTTTGTGGTGGTAGAAGAAGTTGTGCCCGAATCTCAGCAAGGCAAGAATACAGATATTGCAACATTAGGTTTCATCGGTGGCTTTATCCTGATGATGACCCTTGATGTAGGTCTGGGTTAATGCAACGGCATTGCTTTTGATAGGTCTTTAAAGAAAGATGAAATTATGAAAAAGGTACTTTTTGTTTTGGGATTGTTAGCTTCGGGACTTGGTTTTGCTCAGGACTCAACGGAGCAAGACACGGTTCAGGATACTCAACCGGTACACGTTCCTCAAATAGTGGTTAAAGTACCTTACGGAGAGCTTACCAGCTTTGGAGATATGGGAATTAAAATCGTAAAGGTGACCGACTCGCGCTGTCCGTCAAATGTAACCTGTATTTGGGCTGGGAATGTAGTTCTGGATTATGAACTCTATGAAAAAGGCAAATTTGTAGAAACCCGAAAACTTACAGTTGGAGGATCGGCTGCTGAAAGTAGTAACCTGTTTTTTAAAAATGTAGCGCAGGAACTACTGGCGTATTCCGTAGCTCCTTATCCTAAAACTTCTTTAGGCAAAATTCCGCAGGAAGAATATGTTATTAACGTACGCTGGAATCAGTTGCAGGAGAATTAATGACAACCGCAATTGTCACTTCCGCAGGATTTATCATTAGACTTTCCGCTTAAGAAAGCAGGTTTCCAGACATATTTGGTTACCAAATAGCCTAGTGCAACTAGAAAAATCAGAATTACTAAAATATTCTGTATCATAACATTATTTTTTGGTGCTTTCGCTATTGCGAATCAGCACATTTAAATCAGCAATTGGTATGCCACTAAAGCAACAACATAGGCAAATCCACTCATAATTACCAATTGTAGAACCGGCCATTTCCAGGAATTGGTCTCGCGCTTTACAATTGCCAGAGTACTCATACATTGCATCGCGAAAGCATAAAACAACAGCAAGGATATTCCACTAGCCAGGTTGAATAAAGGTCCGCCCAAAATTGGGTTTACCTCGCCTGCCATTCGGTTTTTGATGGTTTCTTCTTCATCACTACCTACGCTGTAAATGGTTGCTAATGTTCCCACAAAAACCTCACGGGCAGCAAACGAACTCACAATAGCAATACCTATTTTCCAATCGTAACCTAGCGGTCGCACAACCGGTTCAATCGCTTTACCCACATAGCCGATGTAGCTGTATTCCAGTTTTTGAGAGGCGATGCGTTTTTCAAGTTCTTCCTGAGGGAGTGATGAAGCTTCAGGCTGAGCCATTACATTGGCTTCTGCATTTCTAAAGTTATCTCCAGGCCCGTTAGAAGCCAGCACCCAAAGTACAATTGAGATCGCAAGAATGATTTTTCCGGCTCCAAAAACAAATGATTTGGTTTTTTCAATCACATTATAAGCCACATTTTTAAACAAAGGCAGCTTGTAATTGGGCATTTCGATTACAAAAAAGGTACGTTTCTTAATTTTCAACATGCGGTCTAGCGCCCAGGCAGAAAGTATCGCCGTACCAAAACCGATGAGGTAAAGTAGCATTAATACTAAACTTTGCAGGCTGAAAATATACAACACTTTCTGATCGGGAATTACGAGCGAAATGATGATCAAATACACCGGAAGCCTTGCGCTACAGGTCGTAAACGGCGTTACCAAAATGGTGATGAGGCGTTCCTTCCAGCTTTCGATATTTCGGGTAGCCATAATCGCTGGGATGGCACAGGCAGTACCTGAAACTAGTGGAACCACACTTTTTCCGCTAAGGCCAAAACGACGCATAATACGATCCATCAGAAATACTACCCGACTCATATATCCGCTTTCTTCAAGAATGGAAATAAACAGAAATAAGAATGCGATTTGAGGTATAAAGATGATAATTCCGCCCAGACCGGGAATAATACCTTCTGCGATGAGACTGGTAAAGGCACCCGGAGGCAGGGTATTGCGCACCCATTCACCCACCGCGGCGGTACCTTCGTCAATCAGGTCCATCGGGTAGGAAGACCAGTCGTATATCGCCTGAAAAATAAGCAGCAATATCGCCAGGAAAATCACATAACCCCAAATTTTATGCGTGAGGATCCTATCAAGACGGCTGCGAAGATCTTTTGCAGCGAGATGATCGATACTCATGGTTTCTTTTAAAACGCCATTTATAAACTGGTAGCGAACAATAGTTTCCTTTTGCTGCAGGCGTTTTAGGTTTGATTTACTTTCGGTTTTAAAACTTGAAATACCCTGTATCTCGTTACGGTCGAGCTTGCCAAAATTTACATCCTGAGTAATTACCAGCCAGAGTTTGTATAAATCCTGTTTAGGGAAAGCTTTGCGAAGTCGGTCAAAATATTCAGGTGCAATCACCGAAGCATTAACACAAGGTTCTACCGAAAGACTTTTGTAGTTGGCAATGAGCTCTTTTAAATGATCAAAACCCTGATTTTTACGGGAACTCACCAAAGCGATTTTGGTCTCCAGACGCTCTTCAAGTTTCTCGATATCGAGGCTTATAGCCTTGCGCTCCATACGATCGGCCATATTGATAACCAGAATCGTCGGGATTTTAAGGTCTTTAATTTGGGTAAAGAGGAGCAGATTACGCTTTAAATTTTCAACATCTGAAATCACCACCGCCACATCGGGATAGTCTTTATCGTTTTTGTTGAGAAGAAGCTCAATAACCACATTCTCATCTAGCGAACTTGCATTGAGGCTGTAAGTTCCGGGAAGGTCCAGAATGTGCGCTTTTACACCGCGGGGCAGTTTACAAACGCCTTCTTTCTTTTCAACGGTGATACCGGGATAATTACCCACCTGCTGGTTGAGGCCGGTCAACTGGTTAAATACCGATGTTTTACCGGTATTGGGATTTCCTATTAGGGCTACGTTAAGCTGTTTACTCATTCAGATAACGTTTCTACGGTGATGTGGATAGCAGTTTCTTTGCGAATGGCCAGGTGACTGCCATTTATATTGAGGTACATTGGGTCTTTAAAAGGTGCGATCTGTACCAGTTCTACTTCATTACCGGGCAAACAACCCATTTCGAGTAGTTTTAAAGGTACCATATCTAGGGTAAATTCCTTGATTATGGCCCTTTGCCCGCGCTTTAATGTATCTAATGAAGTGATCAATTTATTTAGATTGAATTTAAACAAGGCAAAAGTAACGGAAATACACTACATAAGAAAAGAAATTAGTCAGGAATTGGGACTTCAGTGGCGAGTGGACGTTTTTATAGAGAAAGTTGGTAATCTCCTTAAGCAGAAAATGGAAAATTAGAAATACGAAATCGGAGTGCTTACTCTTCCTGTCGTGCTTCAATCTCCTTTAAAATCGCGATATCTTCAAGCAGCTGCTCAATGGCTTCAGGATTTGTACCGTCGTAGAAGCCTCGAATGCGTTTTTTAGAATCGATAAGCATAAAGTTTTCGGTATGAATCATATCATACTTATCGCCGTTACCCTGGGTTTTTACCGCCAGATAGCTTTTTCGCGCCAGCTCATAAATCTGCTTTTTGGGGCCGGTGACCAAATTCCAATTGCTGTCATCAACACCTTTTTCTAGTGCGTAGCGTTTGAGTTGGGCTACCGTATCTGTCGCCGGGATTACGGTGTGCGAGAGTAATTTGACCGAAGGATCATCTTTCAGTTTTTCCTGAATTTGCAGCATATGATCGGTCATTATGGGGCAAATAGTCTGGCAGGTGGTGAAGAAAAAATCGGCTACATAAATCCCGGGATAGTCATCCTGAGTGATCGTGTCTCCGTTTTGGTTAACCAGTTTAAAGTCGGCAATCTTATGGTATTTTTTAACGAATTGAACCGTGCTGTCAACCAGCGAACGATCTACCATATCGGGTTGATAGATGGGCAGACTCGGTGCAGGTTTCATCAATGTATAAAAAGTATAGAGAATAACTGCGGAAAGTATGGCCATCACGATGGCAAACTTTTTGTATTTAGCAAAAAACTGAAGCATTGCTGGCAAATTTTAGGCAAAATTACGATGCAGAAAGCTGCTGACAAAGCCAATATGTGCATACTTCTGCTTATTTAGTCTGGAGCGGTTGTTACAAAGTTTTGATTACGCGACTAAAAGGTTACTTTTGTGCACTTTTTATCGCGGGGCGATTGCCTTATCAGATTTAAGATAGATACCGGCAGCAGGTGATGCTGCTAATTAGATAAATTTTATGGATCCATTTTTTGTAAAAGGTGCTCAGCTGTTTTTGAGCCTTTCAATATTAATTGTACTTCACGAGTTTGGGCATTTTATTCCCGCCCGGTTATTTAAAATACGTGTAGAAAAATTCTTCCTGTTTTTTGATGTAAAGTTTGCCCTGTTCAAGAAAAAAATAGGGGAGACGGTTTACGGTATTGGTTGGCTTCCGTTAGGTGGTTATGTGAAAATCGCCGGAATGATCGACGAGAGTATGGATAAGGAAGCGATGGCGCAGGAACCAAAACCCTGGGAATTTCGTTCCAAACCGGCCTGGCAGCGTCTTATCGTGATGATTGGCGGGGTGACGGTAAACATCATTTTGGGCTTTTTAATCTACATCATGATTATCGCTTCTTATGGTGAAGACTATACCACGGCAGACGATTTAAAATATGGTTTCGGCTTTTCACCTATTATGGAAACCTATGGTTTTCAGCAGGGAGATAAAATTCTTGAGGTAAATGGTGAAGAACTTGCAGACCAGATGGATTTCCCGCATATGGTAATGATGCGTGATGTTTCTAATGTAAAGGTGTTGCATAGCGATGGCTCTACAGAAGATTTGACTTTGCCCGAAGATATTGGGATGAAACTATTTAAATCGGGCGAAATGCCAGGTGTAAATGCGCCGCGTACTCCGGTTGTGCTAGACTCTGTGTTTAGCGGAGCTAAGAAAGTTGGGATTTTAGGAACAGATCAACTCGTGAGTATCAATGATGTGCCTATCGAGTTTAAGACCGATGCGACATATGCCTTACAGAAGAAGCGCGATAGTGCAGCTACCGTAACGGTGATGCGTGATGGTGCAGCTCGTGAGTTTAAAGTGCCGCTCGGAGATGATAAGATGGTTGGTGTTGGTTTTGAATTTAAAGATAAAGACTATGTAATGCCAAAGCGCAACAAGCGTGAGTATGGCCTTGCAGAAAGTATAGGTCGTGGGATTAGCTACGGGGCAGATCAACTGGTAGATTATGTGGTGCAGTTTAAATATGTGTTTACTTCAAAAGGTGCTTCACAGGTAGGTGGTTTTGGAGCCATTGCAGGTCTTTTCCCTGATCAGTGGGATTGGTTATCGTTTTGGCAAACAACAGCTTTTATATCTATTATTTTGGCTTTTATGAATATCCTGCCTATTCCTGCTTTAGATGGAGGGCACGTGATGTTCTTGTTGTATGAAATCATAACAGGTAGAAAGCCGAGCGATAAATTTTTAGAGTACGCGCAGATGATAGGTTTCTTCCTGCTTATTGCTCTGGTTTTATATGCAAATGGAAACGATATTTACCGCTGGATAACCGGCAGCTAAGCCTGAAAAATACAGGCGAAAAAAAAGTCTGAACTTTTTTTAAAATTAGTTTTGCAGGTTTGAATAGTTGTGTATATTTGCATCCGCTTTCAATAAATAAGCGCAGCGTTCTTTAAAACATCAACAAACGGTAGTATTGCGATGCTCCAGATGTTTTGAAAATATAAAGATTTAAATTCCTCCTTAGCTCAGTTGGTTAGAGCATTTGACTGTTAATCAAAGGGTCCTTGGTTCGAGCCCAAGAGGGGGAGCAAAATTAAGCCTTAACTACTTGTAGTTGAGGCTTTTTTGTTTTTAGGTGGTTTTTATAATATACTTTATCCTAAAAAAACTTCACGATTATGCCATTTCAATGTTTCACTTGATGGATTATATCTTTCGTTTCTTGGTAATTTAATAGGAGAGCCATTTAAATCTAAAAGTTCTCGAGTAGATTCAGATTTAATTATAGATGAAGAAACTTGCACTTTAAGGTTTGGGTCAATGGTTATGAGACCTCTATCAAACGCCCTGTGTAAAGTAGGACTCAAACACAAACCGTTGCTTATAGTATCGTCCTGACTATGACTGAAGGGAATTATATGACAGGCATCGACCATTTGAAAATTATGATTTGAGATAATTTTAAGTCCTGAAATACAACAAGTAAAATCATATATTTTAGGTATAGTTTTTTTGAATACACCTCCCCTCACAAATAACTCTTCTTCAAAATCGGCTTCTTCTAACTTTGCTTTGATGCTGTTTAGTTTTAAGACATATTCAGCGCTGGACTCATTTAGTATTTCTTGCTCTATGAGGGTTTCTATGTATCCTTGGACATTAGCATTAAGATTCAACTCGTGTCCAGGAAAGTATGAATCTAATAGCAATTTCTTAATAATAATTCTATAAGACTGTACTTGAAGCAATTCAAATAATGCATTATCAATTTCAGCAAAAGCTGTGAGTTCAATTAGCTTTGAAATACTTTTTACGCTCCTTAGTTTATCAAATTTCTTTTCTGAACCCATTCGAGGAATCAATCTATAAAAGGGTTCACTTTTCATATGAAAAAAGGGGAGTGCAAAGTTGTCGTGATGACCTGTATCAACAAGCGCAACAAAATATTCCTTAAATCTTAATACTAATTCGGGTGTAATAAAAATCCTATTGCTGTTTAGGAGACCTTTTTCAACTATATCTATTATTGAAAGTAGAAGTATAGGTTTATGGGGAGCTTTACCAAAGCCACGATTAAAGCCTCTATTCAATTTCTTGAAATAGTCTAAATATTTTGGCAATAGCTCATTCATGACCTTAAAAGTACATTCTTATTTTTTTAATTTTTTTTCAGCTAGCAATAATAATGATTGAAGTAATTTAATTTTTATTAATAGTTCAAGATGAATGAATACGGCTGAAGCTTCTAAATATAATGTCATTAAGAATTCTTATTCTCAAGGTATTTTGATCAATACCATCTTATAAAAACAATTCTTATGGGCTTTCCTACCTCACTCCAATTCCCTAATTTCTACATCCTAAAACATTCCCAATGAAAAAACTTGCATTCCTTTTCCTTGCGTTTCCGGTATGGGTAAGCGCACAAAGCACAGCGTATACTGTTACTTCCTATAACGAAGAAGGGACCAAAGCGCCCAATACGCATTATCTGGGTGAAGCCTTTTTAAACAGCCTGGTACGAGCAGAAGGCGATCTCGAGTATAACATTACCAAAGCAACCTTTAAGGCCAACTCCACCCTTGACTGGCATAAGCACGCCACGCCTCAGGTTTTGGTGGTGGTAGCCGGCACCGGTTATTATCAGGAGCGGGGTAAAGATCCTATTATGATGAAAGCCGGTGATGTGATCAAATGCGCAAAAGACACCGAGCACTGGCACGCCTCTTCAAAGTATCACGATGTGACCTATCTGGCGATTTACGGCGAGCAACCCACCGTCTGGATCGAAGTCTTAAGCCGCGAGGCCTACGACGAGGTAGCGGAGCAGCTAATAAAGGACTAGAAATACATCGATTTTGAAAATTTTTAAATGTAAAGCTTGCTTTACATTTATTTTTGATTACTTTTGTCAAGTAAACTTTACATTAATCAAAAATCAAACATTATGAATTCTCAAGTAATCGCTTCGCGTAACAAACTGGCCAAATGGTCAATCGCCTGGGTTGTAACCACGGCGTTAGTCACTTTTGGTTCCCAGTTTTTATGGGAAGCTCAATGGATCACCATCATCGCTATTCTGGTAAGTCTTGCTGTAGGTATCGGTATGGTTTTGGCAAATCGTGATTTTGTAAATGCGGGTGACGAGCTGCAGCGCAAAATACAATTGGAGTCTATGGGCTTAACCCTGGGGCTTTCGGTGGTGTGCGGTATCGCTTACTCGCAACTCGACACAACAAACCTGATTAAGCAGGACGCAGAGATTGCATTTCTTATTTTGTTTATGGGACTAACCTACATTCTATGTGTATTCTTTAATTCGCGTAAGTACTCATGAAAAATACTATAAAAGAATTTCGGGCGCGTTTTAATCTTACTCAGGATGATCTTGCCAAAAGTATTGAAGTCTCTCGACAGACCATAAATGCGATTGAAAAGGGTAAATTTGATCCCAGTTTGCCTACGGCATTTCGATTGGCAGCTGTTTTTAAATGTAGTATCGAAGAATTATTTATGTTTGATACGCAAGACTAGCAATTGATGCAAAAAAAACTACTAAGCCTACTTCCTAAAATCCTTTCGGCACTACTCGTGGTAGGCTTGGTATTATCTTATTTTTTTATTCCTGAAGCTAAAGCATTTTTTAACGAAGCCTGGACTGTTTTGTCTAGCGGTGATGAGAAACGCATTCACAGCTGGGTAGAAGGTTTTGGTTGGGCCGGACCGCTAATTCTCATTGCGGCAATGATCGCTCAGATGTTTTTGATTGTGATTCCTTCTGTGGTGTTGATGGTGGTTTGCATTCTGGCCTATGGACCTATTTGGGGTAGTTTACTTGTTTTGGTGAGTATCGTTTCGGCCTCTACTATTGGTTATCTATTAGGTAATCTGCTTGGCGAAGGTCTCATCACAAGTCTTGTGGGTTCAAAAACCGAATCTAAACTCGAGGATTTTATTGAAGAATATGGATTTTGGGCAATCGCCATTACCCGTTTAAATCCTTTTCTTTCTAATGATGCCATCAGTTTTGTAGGTGGAATTTTAGGAATGAATTACTTCAAATTTATAGGAGCTACTATAGCAGGTATTGCGCCACTTACGCTATTTATTGCCATTATGGGCGAAAGTACAGACGGCCTCAAAAGTGGAATGCTATGGGGTTCTCTGGTGAGTCTGGCGATTTTTATCTTTTATGTATGGTGGAGTAAGCGGAAGCGCAACAACTAATTACCACAGTTTGAAAAACACAAAAACCATTGCGATTAATAGGCTGTAGAACAGGAACTCGCCAGCATGGTATCCGGCAAATAATCCTCTGAAACGTGCCTGAGTGATATTGTTTGATTTGGGAGTTTCAACATAAAAATCTTCAAACGGCCAAAATCCATCAAGCTCCTGCACGTTTTGCCCAACTTTATCTGAAGCAGGTAGCTCGCTGGATGTATCGGTTAACACAAAAAATTCAAAACTTTTGTGATCCTTGTAAAAATCAAAATGAGGAGAAATTCCGCAGCAGTTTACCATAAAAGCAACACTATTCAACACAAGGAATAGTAAGGCAAGGCGCTTGCATAAGGTGTTTTTCATCTCATTTGATTTCAGGCAAATGTAGGTGTCAACACCGTTCGGAGTAAGGGGGAATTCCCCCTAAAGTAATTTTAATTAGTAAACTACTGTTCTCTAAAATTGGTTTGAAACCTCGTGAATGTGTTACTTTGTAACTTTTGAATGCAATGAGAAAGTTTTTCGCCTATCCGCTTAGCGTATTGTTTTATCTGGCCTTTGGTCTTACCATTTGTATTTTTCATCCTATACAATGGGTTTGCTACAACTGGTTTGGGTATCAGGCACATAAAAAGAGTGTTGATTATCTCAATTTTACCATCATGCGCTGCCTCAATTTGTTGGGTACCCGTTTTACGTTTACCAATCCCTATAAACTGCAGCGCGATCAACCTATTATCATTGTTGCTAACCATCAGGGACAATGGGATATTCCACCACTTATCTGGTACCTGCGCAGAATACACCCCAAGTTTATCAGCAAGATCGAATTAGGTAAAGGCATTCCCAGTATTTCCTATAACCTGCGTAAAGGAGGTTCGGCGCTTATAGATCGAAAAGATAAACGACAATCAATACTTGCCATTCGCGATTTAACCCGAACACTAAATGCAACCAACAGATCTGTTGTAATTTTTCCGGAAGGTACGCGTAGTAAAGATGGTGTGCCTAAAGAGTTTGCAACCGGCGGACTGATTACCCTTTTTAAAGCCATGCCAACAGCACTCGTGTTGCCGGTGACTATAGAGAACTCGTATAAGCTGATGCGTTGGGGAGGTTTTCCGCAGGATATTGGAGTTCACGTAAGACATACCGTGCATCAACCCATTCCTGTTGCAGGAGCAGATCCTGAAGAACTGGTTAAGCAGGTACAGGATATTGTACTAGCAGATTTTCCTACTGTACGTAAGCATCAATCCAAATCGGTAATTCCACAAGCTAAACCATGACAGATGCGGTAAATCTACATCCGGAAGATGTTAAGCTTATTGAGCGAACCAGTGAGTTTGTTAAGGAAACCCTTGCCCAGGCAGAAGGTGGCCATGACTGGTTTCACACGGTGCGGGTTTATAAAAATGCACTCCATATTGCCAAAGGAGAGCAAAAGGCAGATGTTTTAATTCTCGCTCTGGCTGCTCTTTTACATGATATCGCCGATTCCAAATTTCATAAGGGAGATGAAGAGAAAGGGCCTAAAATGGCAAAAGCCTTTCTTCAAAAAAATCACGTGGAAGAACCTAAAATTGAGGCTGTCGTAAAGATTATTGAGAATGTATCCTTTCGTGGTGGACATAAAAAGAGTGATTATACCAGTCTTGAATTAGAAATTGTGCAGGATGCAGACCGCCTTGATGCAATAGGGGCTATTGGTATCGCGCGTACTTTTAATTATGGCGGATTTAAAAACCGAAAATTGTACGATCCTGCGATAAAACCTGATTTGGAGATGTCTGCTGAAGCCTATAAAAAGTCTGAAGCGCCTACTATTAATCATTTCTACGAAAAATTACTGCTCTTAAAAGATGGCCTGCACACACAGACTGCCAAAGAAATTGCAGCCGGAAGACACGCCTATATGGAAGGATTTCTGGAACAATTTTATGCCGAATGGGATGGGGTTAGATAAGTTTGTCCTAACTTAGAACTTCACTTTTCCAGAAACAGATCTTTCCGGTTTTTCTTCACTTTTCTGGTCAACTTTTTTCTTTTAAAATTTCAAAAAGTTTACAAAAGTTGACAACTTTTTAAGTTTTAAGTCAATCAGAAAATCCATTTTAAAAATTTCCTGAGTAGCTGCCATTACAGGCGCTAAGAGCTATTTTTTGTTTTGATTATCTAGAATAATCAAATATATAAATACCAGTAATTCAGTAAGTTAATATATAAAAGTTAAAATTAGCTGCGACGTTTTTTAACTTTCCATGTTGAAAACTTTGTTGAAAACGAACAGGTTTTTTTGAGGGTTACTCTTCATTTTTTTTTCAAATTTGTTTGACACAAGAGATTTGAAAAGTTAACCAAAAAATTTACCGAAAATGAGTAGTGCAGTAGAGCCAATTTTACAGGAAAACAGTAACCGTTTTGTCATTTTTCCTATTCAACATCCAGATATCTGGGAATGGTATAAGAAATCTGAAGCGAGTTTCTGGACTGCTGAAGAAATTGACCTACACCAGGATCTTACAGATTGGACTTCTAAACTCAATGATGACGAGCGTTACTTCATTAAGCACATTCTTGCATTTTTTGCTGCGTCAGACGGTATTGTAAATGAAAACCTTGCTGAGAATTTTGTAAACGAGGTTCAATATTCTGAAGCCAAGTTTTTCTATGGTTTTTAAATCATGATGGAAAACATTCACTCAGAAACCTATTCGCTTCTTATCGATACGTATGTTAAAGACGAGAAAGAAAAAGATATGCTGTTTAATGCAATCGAAAACTTTCCGGCGATTAAGAAAAAGGCAGACTGGGCGTTGAAGTGGATTGAAAGTCCATCTTTTGCTGAGCGTTTGATCGCTTTTGCAGCAGTAGAAGGAATCTTCTTCTCAGGTGCTTTCTGTTCTATTTTCTGGTTGAAAAAGCGCGGTCTTATGCCGGGTCTTACCTTTTCTAATGAATTGATTTCCCGTGATGAGGGTGTGCATTGTGATTTTGCAGTACACCTGCACAACCACCACCTAATTAACAAAGTATCTAAAGAGCGCATCAAAGAAATTATCGTTGATGCTTTAAATATCGAACGCGAATTTATTACTGAATCACTGCCGGTAAGTCTTATCGGAATGAATGCGAAGTTGATGACCCAGTATCTGGAGTTTGTTACAGACCGTTTGTTGGTAGAGCTTGAGTGTGAGAAAGTGTACAACGTGAGCAATCCGTTTGATTTTATGGATATGATCTCGCTTCAGGGGAAAACCAATTTCTTTGAAAAGCGTGTGGGTGAATATCAAAAAGCCGGTGTAGCCAGCGGTAGCGGCGGTAAAGAAGGTTCAAAAATCAGCTTCGACGCCGATTTTTAATCACAGCATATCAATTAGTTTGGCCTAAGGCCACTATCAGAATACAGTTTAGCTTGAATTGGGCACAGTCGTGAAGCTGTCGCCAGTAACCATTATTTTCTAAAAACGAAAGTGAGCGCGTTTTTAGAACACCTTAAAACCAAAACCTTATGTATGTAGTAAAAAGAGACGGCCGCAAAGAACCTGTAATGTTTGACAAGATTACAGCCCGCATCAGAAAGCTGTGTTATGGCTTAAACCCATTAGTAGATCCTGTAAAAATTTCGCTTCGCGTAATTGAAGGGCTTTATGATGGTGTAACCACCAGTGAATTGGATAATCTTGCAGCTGAGGTGTCTGCAACAATGACTACTTCGCATCCTGATTATGCGAAACTTGCTGCCCGTGTTTCAGTCTCTAACCTGCATAAAAATACCAAGAAATCATTCAGTGATGTGGTTACCGACCTGTATGACTATGTAAATCCTCGTACCGGTAAAAAAGCGCCTCTTATTGCAGATGATGTATATGAAGTGATAATGAACAATAAAGAAGAATTAGATTCTTCTATTATCTACAGCAGGGATTTTGGCTACGATTATTTTGGTTTTAAAACGCTTGAGCGCTCATATTTACTAAAGATAGACGGTAAGATTGCCGAGCGTCCTCAGCATATGTTAATGCGTGTTGCGGTAGGTATTCATCTGGATGATCTTGATGCGGTTAAGGAGACGTACGAGCTCATGTCTAAAAAGTATTTTACACACGCAACACCAACCTTATTCAACTCAGGTACTCCTAAACCTCAAATGTCTTCGTGCTTCTTATTGGCAATGCAGGATGACAGTATTGATGGTATTTACGATACGTTGAAGCAAACAGCTAAAATCTCACAAAGTGCAGGTGGTATAGGTCTTTCTATTCACAATGTACGCGCAACCGGATCATACATTGGCGGAACCAATGGTACTTCAAACGGTATTGTCCCTATGTTACGTGTTTATAACGACACAGCTCGCTATGTTGATCAGGGTGGAGGTAAGCGTAAAGGTTCGTTTGCGATGTACATCGAGCCCTGGCACGCTGATATTTTTGACTTCCTTGATTTGAAGAAAAACCACGGGAAAGAAGAAATGCGTGCTCGTGATTTGTTCTATGCGATGTGGATTCCAGATCTTTTTATGGAGCGTGTTCAGAACAATGAGGAGTGGACGTTGATGTGTCCAAACGAATGTCCAAACCTGTTTAATGTACACAGCGAGGAGTTTGAAAAACTGTATTTACAGTATGAGTCTGAAGGAAAAGGTCGCAAAACTATCAAAGCCCGTGAGCTATGGGAGAAAATTCTGGAGTCACAAATTGAGACTGGTACGCCTTATATGCTATACAAAGACGCCGCAAACCGGAAGTCTAATCAGCAGAATTTAGGAACTATTCGTTCTTCAAACTTATGTACGGAGATTCTTGAATACACTAGCCCAGATGAGGTAGCTGTGTGTAACCTGGCGTCAATCGCTTTGCCAATGTTTATCAAAGACGGGCAATTTGACCACAAAGAACTTTTCAGAATTACCAAGCGTGTTACCCGTAACCTTAACCGAGTTATCGATCGTAACTATTACCCGGTAAAAGAGGCTGAAAATAGTAATATGCGTCACAGACCAATTGGTCTTGGGGTGCAGGGTCTTGCAGATACCTTTATCAAACTAAGACTTCCGTTTACTTCTGATGAGGCTAAAAAGCTGAACCAGGAGATCTTTGAAACCCTTTATTTTGCTGCAGTTACTGCTTCAAAAGAAATGGCTATCGAAGAAGGTGCGTATTCTACTTTTAAAGGATCGCCAATTTCTAAAGGAGATTTCCAACACAACCTTTGGGGGATTAAAGATGAAGAATTGAGCGGTCGTTGGGATTGGGCTAAACTGCGTAAGGAAGTTATGGAGCACGGTGTGCGTAACTCTTTATTAGTAGCACCTATGCCTACTGCTTCAACTTCACAAATCTTAGGGAACAATGAGGCATTTGAGCCTTACACATCAAATATCTATACCAGACGTGTACTTTCAGGTGAGTTTATTGTGGTAAACAAGCACCTGCTCGAAGACCTGGTAGCATTAGGTTTATGGGATGAAGAATTGAAGCAGGCAATTATGCGTGCAAACGGATCAATTCAACATATTGACATCATTCCAGAAGATTTGAAAGAACTGTACAAAACAGTTTGGGAGCTTAGTATGAAAGATATTATCGATATGTCACGTCACCGTGGTTATTTTATCGATCAGTCGCAGTCGCTTAACCTGTTTATGGAGAATGCTAACTTCGCTAAGCTTACCTCTATGCACTTCTATGCCTGGAAGAGCGGCTTAAAAACAGGTATGTATTACCTACGTACCAAGTCTGCAGTTGATGCGATCAAGTTTACCTTGAGCAAAGAAACCAAGAAAGAGCCTGTGGCAGAGCGTCAGGTTGCAGAACGAGCAGCTGAAACTATGAAAGCTAAAGCTTCTGTAGTGCACCGCCCAGATTCTGTTGAAGAGCGCGCAGAGCCTTATGAAACAAAATCTGTAGAAGTACAAGCGCAGAAGGCTGAAGTTAATACGGCACCTATGAGTGCTGAAGAAATGCGTGCAATTATTGCACAGGCTAAAGCAGCAGAGGGCGATGATGATTGCCTAATGTGTGGATCTTAAGCCATTACTAGTTTATTAAGTAGTTAAGTGAGAATTACCCCGTCTGGTTTCAGACGGGGTTTTTTGTTGAATAATTTAATGGTTCTACGGGAGTTCGAATAGACCTAAGTAAGGCATTTTTAAGGGCCTCAATTCTTTGGGCTGGTTAGGTGTTATTGAAATGACAGAATCGATTTCCGACGATTTAAACGTCCTTTTTTCAAATTCTATTTCTGAACCTTAGAACATAAAAAAAGCGCACTTTTTAAGTGCGCTTTTGTAGTTGATGAAACTCCTTTTTAATTAGAACCTCGGTGTTTCTTATTTTCAATATAATAGTGTTCCAGCAAATTCATAGTTGCTTTTACCAGATCTTCGGTCTCCTGAAGGATGCTAAAGTATAACATCGTATTCTTAGGACTAGAGTCGCTGTTACGGGTGCGCTCTACCTGCTTTTCTATCTTTACAGAAATGCTTTCAAGCAGATTTTGTTTCTCTTCAAGAATTGAAATGATATCCTCAAAGTTTTTGGCCTTAAAGGTGTCCTCTATTTGAGAAAACAGCTTGTCAAGTTTGGTTTCAATCTCCTTAAGATCTTTAAGCTGCGTAAACTTAAGTCCTTTGTGGTTGTTATTGAGGTGATCGTAACTCGCAGTGGTAACAAACTCAATAGACTGGGTAACATCTTGTAAATAGCCTAAAACGTCAATATAAAAACGACTCGCCTGCACGTGACTTTCGTCAAGATTCTTAATGAAATAATACAGGTTATTGCGCAATTCTTCAACTTCATCATTAAGCTTGGTAATACCTTTTTTGCTTTTACGCAGTTTTCCAAGATCAACTTTTGCAAGACCTTCAATGGTACCTACATAAACTTTGTTTCCGCGTTTAAAAGCAGAAGCTACGTTGGTAGTACTTTCATTGATAATCCCTTGAATTGAGCTGCTCACAGCACGTAATAAACGGCCTTCTTCAGCCTCTGCTTCTGAGCGCTTGCGGTGATTCATATAATTGCGCACCAGTATTGCTATTGCAGCCGCAAATAACAGGAATAACGCAATACTTCCACCTTTGTAAAGCACAAATGCCATAATACCAGCAGCGGTAAAAGCACTGATTGCGGTCATAAACCAGCCTCCAATTACGTTAAGTACCCCAGCTACACGGTAAACAGCGCTTTCGCTACCCCAGGCACGGTCGGCTAGCGAGCTACCCATGGCAACCATAAATGTTACATAGGTTGTACTTAGTGGTAGTTTTAAAGATGTAGCCAAAGAAATAAGAACACTGGCAAGCATCAGGTTTACCGCTGCACGCACCAGGTCAAAAGCAGGCATATCTATTTTAGCAACGCGGGTTGCAGGTTGTATTTTGGTAAAACGCGATTCGATATAATCTTTAGATGACTGCGGAAGGATCGACATAAAAGCGGTATTTAGCTTCATTGCTCCGCGCACTAAAGATCGGGAAAGCGCATTGGCTTTAAAACGCTCATGACCTTCATCTTGTCTTGATAGATCGACAGAAGTCTTAACAACCCGACGGGCTTTTTTAGAAAACCAAAGTGTTAGAATCATTACCAGACCCGCTAATAATAAAAGCATAGGTTGAGTAGGTACTTTTTCGGCAAGAGATTCCATTGTGAATTTGCTTGCGGGTTCGCCGCTTGCCAGCCAAATATCATACGAATTATAGGCTGCCATCGGCACCCCAATAAAGTTCACGAGGTCGTTACCAGCAAAAGCCATTGCGAGAGCAAAGGTCCCAAGAACGATAATCATTACATAAACATTAAGCTTAAATACTTTGATGAGTAAATACGAAATCACAAACCAAACGATAAAGCTAATTCCCAAAAATGGCCATAAGTTGGCGTTGGCCCAATCCAGAAATGCTCCCTGAATAAAATCGGCACTTTTAAGACCTTTGATGATGATGAAGTAACCAATTGCAGCTGTTGACAAACCGCTAAATGCCGCTGCATAGGCGGTAGGTCGTTTTGAGAAATTAAAGGTTAGTAAGAGACGGGTAAAAAATTGCACAAGTGCCCCAACGGTAAATGCGATGACCACCGAGAGGAGTATCCCCGTAATAATCTCTATGGCTTTGTCTGAGTTTATATATTCGCCTATGTGCAACAGGGTATCAGAATTACCAGACAATTTAATGAAGGTCATACAAAACGCAGCACCCAATAATTCAAATACGATAGAAACCGTTGTTGAAGTAGGTAAACCAAGCGTGTTGAAAAAGTCGAGTAAGAGAATATCGGTAAGCATGACTGCCATAAAAATGACCATGATCTCGTCAAAGTAAAATTTTTCAGGAACGAAAATACCCTTTCGAGCAACCTCCATCATTCCGCTTGAAGAAAGCGCACCAAAGGCAATACCCACACTCGCAACAATCATAATGGTCTTGAAGCTTACCGCCTTAGAACCTATTGCAGAGTTCAGGAAATTTACTGCGTCATTACTTACTCCCACAACTAAATCTGCTATTGCCAGAATGGCCAAAGCGATCAGCATAATCAGGTATATATTATCCATAAAAAAAGGAATCTTTAAATGTGCAAATTTGATATTTATTTTACGGTCTAATGTTATGCAAAAGTTATAAGTAGAGCTAAAAAGGGCTTGTTATAGGGATAAATAGGCTAATTAGCTGGAATAAATAATGTTAAATTAATATTATAAAACACTGAAAATAAGATTATTGTAATTTTAATGTTAACTCAATGTTACCTGAATGTAAAATTACATTTAAATATCATGTATATTTGTAAAGTAAAGTTTAACCCTAAATACCTGTTATTATGAAAAAGTTACTTGTTATCGTTGCCCTTGTAGGTTCTGTAAGCTTTGTTTCTGCACAAGAGAAAAAGAATACATACGTAAAAGAAGGTAATTTGATTAAAGCGACTTTGTTTTATGATAATGGACAAGTAAGTCAACAGGGTTACTACACTACAGATGGTAAATTGCAGGGAGAGTGGGTAAGTTATGACCGTGACGGTAAGAAAACCGCGGTAGCTAATTACACTGAAGGTAAAAAAACCGGAAAATGGTTTTTTTGGAATGATGATACGCTACGTGAAGTAGATTATTCTCAATCTAAGGTTGCAAGTGTTAATACCTGGAAAATTGAAGGTGAGCGTGTAGTAAGCAATGAGTAAACAAGTCCTGAATCAGGAAACAAATCAAAAAAACAAATGCCTATTGATTTTCAACAGGCATTTTCATTTGGTATCAGCGCTTGCTTATTTTGTTATGGCTTATGTGCTTCTGCCTTGAGCTTTTAAAAGTACCTTTCTCAAAGTCTCGTAAAGCAGCATGTTTTGTAGATCTGCCCTGTACCCGCTCGCGCCACATTCTAAAACTGGAAGGTTTCATCTGGCGACGCATTAATTCGATTACTTCCTGCTCTTTGAGACCAAATTGATACTCAATGGCATCAAAAGTAGTTCGATCTTCCCAGGCCATTTCAATAATGCGGTCTAATTCCCGTTCAGAAAATTCTTTAGGATTCGTCTGTGTGCTCATTACAATTTCTTTTAAGACTAAAGTATAAACTAAAGTTTAGAATCTATAATGCAACCTACAGATTTGCAAAAGCTTAACGTTTCTAGTTGTTCTTTAACAGAAGTGTTGAATTTTGATAAAATTGCTATCAAAGTTTAAGATTTATTTATCGTGAGCCACATACGAGGCGATTTAAAAGACTGTTATTTTTGTCTTCATACAGTGCAGAATGAATTTGAACTAGCACTGAACTTAATTTAAAATCAAATTATGAAAACGATAAAAATTGCAATAGGCGCCTTGATGCTAACCGGCTTAATGGTATCCTGTAAAGACCAGAGCAAAGAAGCTCAAATGGATGAACGTACCGAAACTCAACAACAGGTAGAAAAGGATTCTGCAGATATGGAACGCTTGCGTTATGCAGAAAATACAGATAATACTCTGGTGAGACCAAGTATGCCTGAATATTATGAGATCGATTGGGAAGAAGTTGAAACAGATCCCAAAATGAGAGCAGATATTGAAGGGTGGAATGACTACAATACGTTTACAGCTTCAGTTAAATCTTTAGGGTTGAAAGAAGTGCCTGATGAAGAAATCACCGGGTATGTAGCCAGACTGGAACAGGAAGCCAATAATCTTGAAAATACCATTCCGGCTTCCTTTTTAACGGAAGAAGTACAGGAAGATATTAAGGATATCAAAGAAGAAGTTGCAGACTTAAAAGCAGTTATCGCTGAACATGGTCCTGACGAAAATAAAATCGCTAACCAGGTTGAAGAACTTTTTGAAGCTTATGATGATTTAAACGAAGAGCTTCAAGAAACTGCATCTAAAAATGGTACCAATTTACTGGATGATAATCAATAGATAAGGCTTATAAATTTTATTTTAAAATCCCCGTTTTCACAAAGCGGGGATTCTTTTTTAGTAATATGTTAAAAATGAGGTCTTTTTTTTAGAAATGTGATCAATTTTTAAGGAAAGCTTATGGCAGTAAAGAATGAGCAATATCCTGATTCTTAGTAATTTTGCTGCATTACTAAACACTCAACATCATGCGCGGCCTATTATACCTACTAATCGGCTTATTTTTGTTTACATTTTGTAAGCAGGATATCGAGCACGATTCATCTAATCTGGATTTAAAAATTCCGGTAGTTTCACTTGACCCCAAAGCTTCAGAAGCTGTCCAGAATTGGGATGGCTATCTTGAACTCGAGAAAGATTTAGCCTTAATTGTAAATACCAACGCTTTAAATGCAATTGATCTTATTGATGATTTAGCTGTAAACAGCAATCAAATGGCTTTAGGAATCCCGGAAACTTTAGCAACATCTTCCGTTATTGAAAAAGTTCAGAATATAGATGACAAAATAAATGATTTCTACACCAAAGTGAACCGCAGTGAAACACGCGAACGTGTAGTTGCAAGACATATTGAGACTTTGGTTAAGGCATTTGACACGCTCAATAAAGAGCTAAATCGCAGCTTATAATTTCTATTCAAAATCAACATAAAATTTTTGCCTTGCCGTAAATAAACAAGACTTTAATCAAAAAGCATTGTTTATTTTTACGGCATGCGAATTATCCTTTTTTTGTTTTTAGGACTCCTGCTCTTAGGTTGTAAAGAAGAGCAAAAGAAATTAGAAGATCCCCGTGCATCTACAGATACTCTGCACATTACGTATTTAGATTTTAAAAAGCCCAATCTTATTCTTACTCCGGCCACTCAGGAAGCCATTGCAGGCTGGGAATATTATGCCGATTTTTCTGAGAATATGAAAAGTCTTGATACAGCTTCATTTTACTACCTCAGGATTAATAAGAAGAAATACCTTGATAACGCAGCAGCCTTGGTTACCAAATCGCCAGATACTTTATTGAACAATGCCATAAAAGCCCGACTTCTGGTCGCTTACTCTAAAATGAGTACAACGATTCAGGAAGTTTCTAAGATCAATGTTGATACCCAGGCGGTTTATAAGGAAGGAACTGAACTTTATAATGCATTTCAAAATTTAAAACTACAGCTCAATCTGAAACATCAGAAGTCTATTGAAGAGTTACTGGAGGAATTTGAGATTGAAGCTGATTCGCTGGCAACAGCCCGAGATACTATTGTGCCGGGAAGAACTTCACGGGCTACACTTTCTCCAATTGAAAACTAAATTTGATACTATGAAATTTAACATGTGTTTACTGGTATTTATGCTCACTTTTGGAATTCAGGCGCAGGATCGTGATGAGGCCGAAATGGCAATCAATACCAATCTGGAAAAATGGCACAAGGCAGCAGCAGATGCAGACTTTGACGCCTATTTTAATTTAATGACCGATGATGGTGTTTTTATAGGCACAGACGCTGAAGAAAACTGGCAATTAGAAGATTTTAAAGCTTTTTCTAAACCTTATTTCGAAGCCGGTAAAGCCTGGAGTTTTAAAACGCTTGAACGAACTATTTATTTACCTAAAAAATCTAAAATAGCCTGGTTTGATGAGCTTCTTGAAACCCAAATGGGAATTTGCAGAGGTTCTGGAGTAATGAGACTAGACGGCAAAGAGTGGAAGGTGCAGCATTATGTACTTTCGATCGCGGTGCCTAATGAAAATGTGTCCGAGCTTACCAAGATTAAAGAAGAACACGATAGTATGCTTATCAAAGCCATGCGTTCTAATTAAGAATTTTCACAACCCCTTATATTCATTTATGAAATCAATTTTTAAAACAATGCTCCCAATCTCGATTGGGATTTTAAGTCTTACTGCTTGTAAAGACGAACCTAAAAATCAGGAGGATGTCGCAGCGATGAAGACGCCGGCTCTTGATCTTGCCAATATGAACACTCTGGTAAGACCTCAGGATGATTTTTACAGTTACGTAAACGGAAACTGGATGAAATCTACCGAAATACCCGAAGAAGAATCGGTGTGGGGAGGTTTCAGTGTTTTACGTAAAAAAACCCGCGAAGACGTACTTGCTATTATTGAAGAAGCACGTAAGTCTGGAGAGTATGCGCCAGAATCTGATCAGGCTAAAGCTTTAGCTCTTTTTGAAAGCGAACTTGATACTGTAGCGCGAAATGAAGCTGGTCTTAAGCCTATTCAGCCTGCAATAGATAGTATTGCGGCAATTTCTTCTGTAAGTGACATTCAGCGTGTAGGACAGCTGCGTAATGGTACAGGAACACCATTTTTTGGTTTCAGAGTATTTTCAGATTTTTCTAATAGCAAGATGAATGCAGGCTATATCACTCCGGGAAGATTGGGTCTTCCAGATCGGGATTACTACCTGAAACAAGATGCAAAATCTAAAGAAATTCGTGAGCAGTATAAAGAATACATCAGCTGGATTTTACAATACGCTGGTGATGATGAAGCAACTGCTCAAGATGAGGCAGCTCGTATTTTAGCCTTAGAAACCAAACTTGCTGAACCACAACTTGACAAAGTAGAGCGTCGTGATGCACGTAATATGAACAACCCACGTAGTGTTGCTCAGTTACAACAAATGACACCTGCGGTAAACTGGACAGCCTTTTTTGATAATCAGGGCCTTTCAAAAGAAGTAGATACGGTAATTGTATTGCAGCCAAAATATATGACTGCTTTAAATACCGTAATGACCAAAACTCCACTTGAAGATTTAAAACTTCTTATGCGCTGGTCGACATTAAATGCATGGTCTGATGCGTTAACTACCGAAATGGAATATGCCAACTGGGAGTTTTACAGCAAAACCCTTAACGGTACTCCAAAGCAAAAACCTGCAGATGAGCGTGCTCTTGCTACTGTAGATGGTACTCTTGGTGAAGCTTTAGGTAAATTATATGTAGATAAAGTATTTCCTCCTGAAGCTAAGGAAAAGGCTGAAGCGATGATTGCTAATATCAAGGAAGCTTTTAGAGATCGTATCAATAATCTGGAGTGGATGACCGATTCTACCAAGCTTCAGGCGATTGATAAGTTGAATAAGTTTACCGTTAAAATCGGTTACCCAGATAAATGGGAAGATTATTCTAAACTTGAAATTTCAGCAGATAAGAATTTCTTTGAAAACCGTCTTGCAGCAGGTGCCTGGTCGCTTGATGAAAATAATGCAGAGTATAAAGAACCTGTAGATAAATCGAGATGGGGGATGTCACCTCAAACCGTAAATGCATATTTCAATCCATCATTTAATGAGATTGTATTCCCTGCGGCTATTTTACAACCTCCTTTTTATAACTATCAGGCTGATGAAGCGGTAAATTATGGTGGAATTGGAGCTGTAATTGGGCACGAGATTTCTCACGCGTTTGATGATAGCGGTTCTCGTTATGATGGTGATGGTAACCTTAAAAACTGGTGGAGCAATGCAGATTTAGAAGCCTTTACTGCGCGCAGTGGTGCTTTGGCAGATCAATACAGTGCTATTGAAGTTGCAGATAGCCTTAACATCAACGGGAAATTTACACTTGGTGAAAATATCGGTGATTTAGGAGGTGTACTTGCAGCATACAGCGGTTTACAGAAGTTTTTTGAGAAGAATGGTAAGCCAGGAGAAATTGATGGTTTTACACCAGAGCAGCGTTTCTTCATTAGCTGGGCGACTGTTTGGCGTACCAAAATGCGTGATGATGCGTTACGCACACGTATTTTGACAGACCCACACTCTCCGGGAATGTATCGTGCCTATGTACCACTACAGAATATTGATGCTTTTTACGAGGCTTTCGATATTAAAGAAGGAGATGCGATGTTTATTCCTAAAGAAGATCGCGTTCGTATCTGGTAAATCACAATAGAACTGAAACTTAAAAACCCGAAAGCAATGCTTTCGGGTTTTTTTATTGGCTCAGCCAAAGTGATTCAGGCTTTATTTTTTATTATCCCTTTATTTCGTTTACCAATGCAAAAGCCTGATTTACATATTCCTTTTCAAGGAATAGGGTGAAATAGTTTGAGGTAGAAATGGCTTCAAAAATGGGAATCCCTTCATAAGCCAACAGCTTGAAGATGTAAAAATAGAGACCTACCGTTTTTGAGTTATTTACGGGTAAAGCAATAGATAAGGAAGAGAGATCGTGTTTGACCATAACACAGGTTTCCGTAGCAAAACAGCGTTCTACAATGTCAGTAAGATCGTTTGATACCAGAATATTACTCTCGTGAAAGGTGCTCGAGTAAGTAAGATAAGCTTTGGGAATACTTTTCGTTTCTTCCAGTAATCGTGACTGACTCTCCAAAATCGTATTAGAATTTAAGAAAGTAAAGTCTGTAATTCCACTACGAACCACGATATCACCTAAATCACGCATCATACGCTCATCAACCCGTTTTTGAGGATAGTAGCGGCGTAAAGCCATTACGATTGAGCCTACATTAACAGGTTTACTCAACTCCTTTTCAATACGGGGTTGAAAGTCTTCTGCCAGGGCACTGTAATTTATGATTTTGCGCATTAGCGCATCTTCGGTATAGGGTTGGTGCTTTATAAGCTGCTCAACCACAGAGGTAATAGTCTTCAATGTTATATATTTAACAATTTGTACAAATTTATATAAAATTGTTGAATTTTTTTAAGCTTCGTTTTATTGGCTGTATCTATGCACCACTAAATTGATGATGATGAATGTTTTAAAATTTGGAGGTACTTCTGTTGGAAGTGCTCAAAACATTAGAAAAGTAGTAGAAATACTAGAAGTGACTGAAAGCCCAAAAATTGTTGTGCTTTCTGCAATGTCTGGCGTAACCAATCTTTTGGTGAGTTTGAATCAGGCTAGCATTGCTAAAAATATCGAAGGAATACAGGAGGTTTTAACGCAGTTAAAGGATAAACATTACGAGGCGATAGCAGATTTATTTTCGTCTGAAAATCAAGCGGAAGCTCAGGCTCAGGTTGACAGCTTTTTAGCTGATATTGGGCAGATTGCTTCTTCAAGCCGCACGCTTACTACCTATGCCGAGTTGGTAACTTATGGTGAAACGATGCTTACCTGGATCTTTTCAAGATTCCTTACTCAGGAAGGTGTACATAACGTTTTGCTTGATGCCAGCAGCTTTATGAATGTAGGTACGGTTGAAAATCCAGATATTGATTCGGTTTCTAAAGCCTTGTTGCCACAGCTTGAAGCAAATCCTTCTCAGCTGTATATTACACAGGGATTTGTATGTCGTGATGACAAAGGTTCTCTTGCCACTTTAAAGCGTGGCGGAAGTGATTTTAGCGCAACGATTATCGCTGCTGCTGTAAATGCAGAAGGAGTGCAAATCTGGACTGATATTGACGGTCTGCACAATAACGATCCGCGCTATGTAGAGGAAACCAATCCTATAGAGCATTTAACCTATAATGAAGCGGCAGAGCTTGCTTATTTTGGTGCCAAAATATTACACCCACAAACGGTTGCTCCGGTTATTGACCGTGACATCCCGGTGTGGTTAAAAAATACTTTTGAGCCATCTGCAGCTGGGACTAAAATCTCAAATGAATATCATAATCGTGGTTTAAAGGCGATTTCAGCAAAAGATGGAATCACCGCAATTAAAATACGTTCTAACCGCATGCTTGGTGCTCACGGTTTCCTACGTACGATTTTTGAGGTGTTTGATCGTCACGAGACGTCTATTGATATGGTGACTACTTCTGAGGTTGCGATCTCGCTTACCATAGATGATAACACAAACCTTCAGGCTATTAAAACTGAACTTTCAGTGATTGCTGAGGTAACGGTAGAAGAAGATCACAGTATCATCTGTATCGTAGGTGAAAACCTGATTGCAGATCACGAGTCCTATAAAGCTTTTGGAATTCTTAATTCAATCCCGGTGCGTATGATCGCATACGGTGGTAGTAATAATAACATCTCGTTGTTGGTACCTACACGAGAAAAAATAAATGCCCTGAGGTATTTAAACGCGCAATTGTTCCAGTTACAGGGAGCAATAGCTTAAACTTTTGTTAGTTAGTGTTAGCCTTTCTTCTGACCAACCAGAAGATTAACATGAAAAACCCGGTGTTGTGCTTGCCGGGTTTTTTTATTGGCTATGCTGAAAGCTAAAATCCTATATTCTTAAGACCTTAATGCTTCTAGCTTTTAAGGCTGTACCTGAAAGCTATAACCTAAAACTGATTTTAGATTAACTGAATCTACCTGCTTAAAAGTTTCCTCATCTTCGTCTTCGTATTGAGGGGGATCCAGATTTAGTTCCAAAGCCTGTTTCGTGTAGTATTCCTTTTTGCTTGGATGCTCAGGATGCACTCCGTTTATGATGTGGCCAAAAGCGTTTTTGTAGATGACGGCTAATATAATCCCGATGCAATCGTCGCGATGAATGAGATTAACAGGAGCATCGCCATTGCTGAGTCCGCTGCGGCCGGCCAGGTATTTCACCGGATTACGACTACCGCCTACAAGTCCGCCAAAGCGTATAATTGTACTTTTTAAGGTTGGAGAAGTGAAGAATAATTGTTCTACTTCTACCAGTTGTTTGCCTTTGTCATCTTGCGGTTGTGGCAGGTCAGCTTCGGTGACTTTGCCCTGAGCATCATCATACACTCCGGTACTGCTAATAAGGATCACCTTTTTGACACTCGATTTTTCGACAGCATCCAGCAGTTGAGCCATTCGTAAAGCGTGGTTGTGACCGGTGTTGCGACGTAATCCCGGCGGGATAAGTATAATTAAAATTTCGCTTTGCTCTAAAAAGCCTTGTATTTCACCACGTATTTCATCTTCGGCAATTTCAACCCGGTAAACGTCAAAACCATAAGATTTTAATTCGTCTTGTTTAGTTTGTGAAGTGACAGAACCTTTAACTGTATGACCTAGTTCCTGAAGTTGTGCTGCCAGGGGCAAACCCAGCCAGCCTAATCCGGCGATAGCAATTGTACTCATGTTTCAAATTTTATCCCGATCAATCAGAAGCCTGGCTTTCAAAATTTAATTTTCTGAATGGTAATCAACGCATCTGTATTTACAAAAGGCATCGGCATGCTGTTTGCGGGGCGCGAAGGTAGGTCAATCTCGGGGTTTTCTAAAAGATCGTAACTGTAATCGATAAGAGTGAATTCTAGCGAATCTCCTTCAGCAATACTGAGATTTACTTCAAGAGGCTCTCGGTTTGCCAGGCGATAGCTCAGTAAATAATCACCAGATCGGTTTGATAAAGGTCCGGTTTCATTCTCGTTCGATTTAACTTCCTGTCCGTTAAAATTCAGTTTTAAAAATTGGGTTTCTTTCGGGCTGAGCAAAACCATATCGCCTACATTTCGCTGTGGATATACGGTAAAATGTAGGTTGCGCTGCCCATTAATCACCGTATCTGTAGCCGTATAAACCTGTGAAGGAGCTACAAAATGTGTTTCGGTCTCTACCGCGTATGTAAAGCGGGTGCCGTATTTACCCGATCCCGGACTGGTATAAACCTCAGAAGCAGCTTTAGGATTTTCGCCCAAAATATTTTGAAGCCAATTGTCTAAATGCTTGTTGTAGGTGGCGTAAAACGAAAGTTCCTGATCTACATCATACACATAATTAAGGCTTGATGGAAAACGGCGTTCTTCGGTAAAATCACTTTTGAAATAGGCTGAAATAAAGGCTCCCAGACTTACGAGTGCAAAAAGTGTCGCCAGGCGGCCTTTCATCTGATAATATCCCATCACCGGAAGTAATAATCCAAACAATAAAACGGTCAAAATAGTGCCGGCAACCAGCATTTTTAAACCTAATCCCACAGGAAATTCTTTGATGTAATGTGCTATAATGAAAAGTGCGGGGGCACATAACAAGGTTAGCAGAAAAATGTTGGTTCTGCTGTTTCGCAGAATTAGAAAAACAGCTAAAAGTCCAAAAAAGATGGGGATGACAAAGAATGCAGCACCTTGTAAAAAGATTGCTACTCCGGTAGCGATAAGCAACCAGAAAAATAGTGGAGCAAAACTCAGACTTGCTGCATCATTAGGACGATAGAATAGTTTGTAAACAAAAAAGCTAGCCGACAAAGTAAGTGCGACAAAACCTGCCAGCAATTCGTAGCCGTTGTATGGAAAGCCTTGTAAAATATCCCCTTGCGCAGGAGTTAATGCTAAAATTGCTTTCCATCCCAGGCTGATGATATAGGCTAATAACATCGAAATCAATAAGGGTAAAAAGCCCCGAAGCAGATTTTTAAAGCGTAATTCTTTTCGTCTTAATCCGTAAATGAGTACAGCAAAAAATAATATCCATGCCAGGATTAACATCGGGATGATCCAGTTAAAGGGGTAGTAGATCATTTTTAGAAGCGGCACATTAAAGTATATATAATCTTCTTCTGCTTTTAGGTTGAGGTCTGCATCTTTAAAATAGTCGAGTAGGGCAGTGAGGTAACGTCCCTGATGCTCCAAAGATTCTGGGTCTAGTCGAGAAGGAATATCGTTTGCTGTATGATAATCAAAATGATCTCCTATAAAAGCAAAGAAATAGCCATCGATATCTCCATTTTCCCGTAAAACTGTTGAATCGGTATCGTTTGGTAAGAGCTTATAGACACTGTACATCAACGAATTTGCAAAAGGATGCGAAGGGTTCGCATCTGCAAATGCTTTGATAAGCGCAGCATTACCGCCATTGGTTTCTACAATCATATTTGAAGGGCCACCACTTCCGCGAGCTTCAAAGTTTAGAGCTAGATCCACTTCTTTTGCCCAGGGATGCTGGTTCACAAAAACCGATGCCCCGTTAAGGCCGAGTTCTTCAGCATCTGTTAATAAAATAATGATGTCATTTTTAGCCGGAATATCCTGAGCCAAAAAGGCGCGTACACTTTCAAGCACTGCTGCCACTCCACTTCCTGCGTCGCTGGCTCCGTGAGAAGCGGTGTGCGGTGCGCTGTCGTAATGTGACATTAGTAGAAGGGTCTGGTTGCCCTCGCTGCCGGGGATGCGCACGATAATATTTTCGGCTCTGCTTAAAGCACCCCAGCCCGGCTTGTAGGCAAAATCGCTTTGCACTTCAACCTCAAGGCCCATTTCTTCAAGGATAGTTACTATATAATGCTGCACTTGTTGGTGTGCCGGCATACCTACCGCGTGAGGCTCTAGAGCCAAAGAGTCTAGATACGACATTGCACGAGCTGTAGAAAACTCGGTCAACGGTGTCTCTGCGTCAGAAACAGTTTGAGGTTTGTGAGTATAAAAGCTAAAGTAAGTTAGCCCCATTAGGAGCAAAAACGAGAGGACGGCAGCGTAATTGGTTTTCATAGGTCTGGATAATGCTTAAAGGTAATTGCTCTGGGGCTTATGTACAAGATAACTTCAAATTTGAAAGGAGGATAAAGAAAACGTTTTCGGTATTTAAAATAAAATGCCTAATTTAAAGAGTCTAAAATCTAACCATATGGGAATCAAGAGTTTTATGGGCAAGCGTTCTAAGGCGGTTGCCGAAGAAGTAAATATTAGAGTGTCTGATTATATGACCACCAAACTGATCACCTTTACGCCAGACCAGTCGGTAATGGAGGTGATGCAGAAACTGATCAAACACCGTATATCGGGGGCGCCGGTTGTAAATGAAAACTACGAATTGCTGGGTGTAATTTCTGAAGGGGATTGCATCAAGCATATTTCAGACAGTCGCTATCATAATCTCCCAATGGATAATGCCACCGTGGGTCAAAATATGGCGATTGATGTAGAAACTATAGACGGGAATATGAACGTTTTTGATGCAGCACGCTTTTTTATAGAACGCAAGCATCGCCGTTTTCCTATTGTTGAGGACGGAAAGTTGGTTGGGCAAATCAGTCAGATGGATGTGATTAAAGCAGCACTTAAATTAAGAGGTAATACCTGGAAGTAAAATTTTATTTTGACTAGTAAAGCGATTACCCTGCAATCGCTTTACTAATTTTTTAAAAAAGAAATTTACTGAAGTAGCATTCGATAAGTTTAAAAAAACTACCAGACTCATCTAGAAGCTTTATTTAATCACCTTCCTTACCCCAATAAAAACAGGAATTAAAAACGTCATTCCCAAAAATACCGGGATAACAAATCCCTCCAATCCCGTAGCCAGCAAAATACTGATTAGCAGCAGCTGAAACCCCAGACCAAATACAGACACCAGGGTCATAAACCAGCCGGGCAGTTTACTGCTTTTCACTGCACACGGATCTAGCCTGTAAATGATTTTATCAAAACTGCTGTAGAGCAGGGTGTAGAGAAAATACATCGCATTTACCGCGACCTGACTCTCGCCGGCTAGGGCAAGCGGTCTGGAGTCTTCAAAAATACGACTGGTGGTGTCCCCATTATAGCGATTACGCAAAATCACATAATAATAATTGTAGAGGGTGCCTTGCAGTTGCAAGCCTAAAAAAGCCAGAAAAGCCAGCCAAATTGGCGTTTCGGTGATAAGCGCGAGTGTGGTGAGCAGGATAAAGTTGAGCACAATATCTGCCACCGAATCGTAATAGCGCCCGGTATAGGAGGGCGTATTTTTAAGACGTGCAAGTTCGCCATCAGACGCGTCGAGTATCGATTTAAGGATAAGTAGCAGCGCCGCACTTAGGTAATACCCGTAGCTGATGCAAATCACCGCAGCCAGCCCTGCAACTATAAATGCGGTAGTCAGATGAATGGGAGTACAGGAGGTTTCTTTAAAGCGTTCGGCTATAGACCGGCCGGCCGCTCTTCCGTAATCGGAAAGATCTGTAAAAGCGTATTTAGGAGGAAGTTTAGACATCGCCCTGCGTATTGGAAAGCGGCATAAACTCCTCCTGATTCTTCCGGATGTAGGTCGCCAATAAGTCGGCTACCGGTTCTCCGCTTTCAAACAGTTGGGTAAATAGATTTTCCCAGTGTTTGCGGGTGCTTTCGTGCAAACCTTTGATTAGTGCAAGGCGTTCGGGCTTGTTTTTCGGTACCTTTTTATCCGGAAAAACGCTAACGGCCTGTTCGAGCAGGCGTACGGTTTTATAAGCTTTGATGTTGGAATAGGCTTCAATGATCTCGTGAGTAAATTGCCCGGAATTCACAAAAAAGGACTCCAAACTGCCGGTATGTAAGGCAGCTTCAAAGACATCGAGATAGATAAAGGTTTGTTCTGCCGGGTTGAGGTGTTCAAACTGATCGCGTTGTTTAATTTTTGGAGTGATGATTTCGCCAACGGCCAGAATAAGCGCCTGATTGTCTTCAAGAGAAAAAACAGAATCGGAATTATGCATGCAAATAAGAACTAAACCTTTTAAATAAGGTTTTCTGAGCGCCAAACTACACCGGTGCTCTTCTGCTGCAAAGATAGGTTATAAAGAAGTAATTATCACTTCCGCTTCACCAGCGCATAATAATCACCTTCAAGCGGCAAATAACCCTGGTCGTAAACAAAATAATAAATTGTTCCCGCTTTCGTCATGTAAATGCTGGTAAACAGATTAAAATCAAATCCCTGTTGAATTAGCTTATCGCGAGTGGTTTTGGTCTTTTCTTCCGGATTGAGCTGCTCCAGAATACGATGGTTTTTGCGCAGTTGGTTGTTGATATTGCGCACAAGGTTAACCTGATCACTATTAAGCTTATTGTTAGCAGAACTGCGACAGGCATCGCTGCAGTACTTTTTATCGGCACGACCAATAATTTTATCTCCACATTCAGGACAGGTTTTGCTCATAAGCTTGAAGTTATTCCTAAAATAATGATTTTCTAGGATTTAAGAGCGATTTTAATATGCTCTAAATGATGTCTGCAATGCCAGTCATACATTCCCAAAGCTGTCATAAGACTAAAACGCTTACCGTGCTCGGGATGCACATATTCGCGTGCGAGTTCGTCATTATTGAGCGACCGAAGTAAAATTGTCCATCGACTGTGTAGCGCATCCAATAGGGTTAACGATAAATAAGGATTTGCGTCTGTTACGTCAGGTAACAAAGCCCAGCGATCTTCCTGATAGGGTTTTATAACTGGAGACTCCTCGGTGAGACTGAGTTTAAACCGGGTAAATGCATTCATATGACTATCTGCACAGTGATGCACCAGCTGTAGAACACTCCAGCCCCCAGGCCTGTAGGTTTTAGAAAATTCATCAGAAGAGATTCCGTTCAGTTCATTTTTTAAAGTTTGCGGAAATTCTTCAATGGTTTTTATCCATTGGGATAGTAGTGAAGCGGTTATTACTTCCGGCATTTTAAAAATACCGATGGGATATTTTAAAAGATCTAGATCAGACATGATTAAGCACGATTGTATTGTCTGAAATTAAGATTTCTAAGCTGTTACTTCGCGAGATTATTCCGTTATTTTTTTCGCGAAGGCGATAAAATAATCCAGATCTGCTTTTGTAGTTGCAATCCCCACCGAAATGCGTGTAGCTCCGCGCATTTTTTGCAGTGCATTAATGATTTCGCGATAGCCGCCCTGCAGATTAGCCGTGAAAAAGTCGGTCAGTTCTTCTGGTGATAGATCGTTATTAATTTCATCAATTCCAGGATTACAGAAACAGCCCGTGCGTAACGAGATCTTACAGGCATTTGCTTTATGCTCTACTTCTTCGAAAGGCAAAACGCGACCTTGAGTATCAAAAAAGTTCATTATAAGCGTACCGCCCGTTTTTTCACGAGTTTCTGGTCCGTAAATTTTTAGCTTCGGCATCCCGTTATCGTGTTTAAGACTCTTAAGTTGATCAAACAGATATTGGGTTAATGAATTTACCCGGGCATTGATACGATTGATACCAATACGGTCAATATGATCGAGTCCTATTTTTAATGCAGGAATATCCAGATAATTCAGCGTACCGTTTTCATAGCGCTCGTGGTTATGTGCCAAAAAGTGATGCGGAGATTTTACGCTGGCAAGTGTCACCGTGCCTCCTGCAAACCAGGGTTTACACAGCTTGTTGAATTTTGATTTTTTAACTAGTAAACATCCCAAACCGGTGGGATAACCAAATATTTTATAAAATGAAATTGAAATAAAGTCTGGCTGTACCTGTTTTAAATCTAAGGGTGAACTCGGTACAAATGCCGCAGCATCTAGCAATACATCCCATCCTTTTTCCTGTGCGTAAGAAACCCATTTTAAATCGTGCTGAACTCCCGAAACATTAGATTGAGCGGGATATGCGAATAGTCGGTTTGAGCCCGATGGTTGTGTAGAAAGCGCTTTATCTAAAGCTTTAACATCTACCCGTAAATCTTCGAGTTGCATAGGGACATAACGGTGCGTGCCACCTTTGGTTTTGCAATATTCGCGAATACCGTTTACCGAGTTGTGGTTGTCTGCAAATAGCAAATATTCTGAACCGGCTTGAAAAGAATAACATTCACCCACAATTTTTAAAGCTCCGGAAGCATTTTGAGTGAAAATACAGTAATAGTCTTCGGCATTAAAATAGTCCAAAACTCCCTGGCGGGCAGCTTCAACCAGATTGGTGGCGTGCATCGAGGTAGGATTGGTAGAATGCGGATTGCCAAATGTATGCTCTTTTAAAATCTTATGATGTGCATCAATCTGACTAGCCGAGTAAAGATTTCCTCCTGTATAATCGAGGTAAATATGCTGTTGTTCATCAAGGCGACTGTAGTCTAGCTGTCGAAGTTCATTAAAGAATTCTTCATCTACGAGATTACTGCTTTTGGCTTTTCTGGTTCTTGATTTAAATAGTGTTGCAAACATAGCTCTGTGTTAGTTGGTGCTTTCTGGTTAAGTACAAATACCTCATACCGTAAACAGGAGCTGCAATTTCACATGATTTCAGGCTGAGGTCAATGGGGAATTTCCCCTTTTGCAAGGGGAAATAGGATGAAATTTAATAAGTGAATTTAGTAAGGATCAGTAAAGTATAAATGGGGAAAATGACTTCAATAAATTAAAAACCAATTAATTAAGATAAATATCCATTTCTTATAAGTGATTACAAACGTTTACAACCGCTTATAAACGAAAGTAAACAGCTAACATACGGATCATTGATTTACACCACCGCATCTTTGCCTTGTCAATCAGTAACAAAATGGTTTTGTATCTGAATGACTTGTAAACCTCCGCATAAGCGGAATTAATATTAACTGTTTAACGTAAAAACAAAAATCATGAGCACATTAAGAAACAAAGTACAGTTGATCGGAAACCTGGGTAATGATCCTGAAATTGTAAATCTGGAATCTGGTAAGAAATTGGCAAAATTCAGTATTGCGACAAATGAAACCTACAAGAATAATAAAGGTGAGCGGGTTACAGACACGCAATGGCACAACGTGGTCGCCTGGGGTAAAACTGCAGAAATTGTCGAGAATTATGCAGTCAAAGGTAAAGAAGTGGCTATTGAAGGTAAATTAACTTCACGCTCTTACGAGACTAAACAAGGAGAAAAGCGCTACATAACCGAGATTGTTTGTGACGAATTATTGTTGTTGAGTAAATAATTTCATTCTCTTTCCTAATTGAATGAAGCAAAAAGAATTACCCGGCTATAAGGTTTAGCTGGGTGATTTGTTTTGAAGTAAGCAGATCAAGTTCATTTTTCAAGTTTCTACGAGCTTGCTTTTCGAACCTGTTTTGAAAATATACTGTTTTATATATGGAGTAGGTTTCTAAAAACCTATTCAAAACCTGTACTCTTCCTTTTTTATATAAGAAATCGGGATAGATCGAATACTCACGTCGCACACCCTGTGTATAATTTTGGTATTCTGCCTGACTTTTGCCCAATACATTTAAATCGAGATCTAATAGAATATTGGTATCTCTATCTTCGGAAAGTTGGTGCATTTGCGTTGCTAAAATGAGATTGAAGGTTCGATCTATTTCAGTAAATGATGTAGGTTTTATATACTTCTTAAAGGTAAGTGCACTTTTATATTCATTTTTTTTACTGGTGACTTTGTATATGAGGTCATGATAAAATATAGCAAATAATAGCGCGTCCTTTTGTTCTACTTCTTTCTCTACAATGTCGAAGAGCTCCAGCATATCTTCAATATGCTTTAGACAATGGTAGTATCGAGATTTATGCGTGTATTGTTTTTCGATTTGATCCCAACACTTTTGATTATAGGATAGATCTTCAGAATAGGTGTTGATTAACTCTAAAAATCTATCCTTTATCATCTAAATAATTTTTACTTAATCACATTATCCATTACTTCCTGTACTATTTCAGGATTTAATAGCGTGCTGGTGTCACCAAGATTTGAAGTATCTCCAGAAGCAATCTTACGCAAAATACGTCTCATAATTTTACCACTTCGGGTTTTAGGTAGACCGCTGGTAAATTGAATTTTGTCAAGTTTAGCGATTGGTCCTATTCGATCTGAAATCAATTGGTTAATCTCCTTTCTCAGGTTGTCCTGATTTCGGGTTTCTCCGGTTTCTTTTAGAATTACATAACCGTACAGCGCATTTCCTTTTACATCGTGCGGATAGCCTACAATAGCGCTTTCTGCTACTGCAGGATGTTCATTAATCGCATCTTCAATTGGTGCTGTACCCAGGTTGTGACCACTTACAATTACCACATCGTCTACACGACCGGTAATTCTATAATAGCCCACGCTATCTCGTAAAGCCCCATCACCGGTAAAATACATGTTTTTGAAAGCAGAAAAATAGGTGTCTTTATAGCGCTGGTGATTTCCCCAAATAGTACGCGCCATAGATGGCCAGGGGAATTTGATGCACAATCTCCCATCAACCTGATTTCCTTTAATTTCTTTGCCTTCCTCATCCATTAGCGCTGGTTGAATACCGGGTAAAGGTAAGGTTGCGAACGTTGGTATAGCAGGCGTAGAGTAGGGAATTGGCGATATCATAATTCCGCCGGTCTCGGTCTGCCACCAGGTATCAACAATTGGGCATTTGCGCTTACCAATATTCTCATCATACCAGTGCCATGCTTCTTCATTAATAGGTTCGCCAACAGTTCCCAACACTTTTAAAGAAGACAGATCGTATTTTTCTACGTATTCAAGATTTTCTTTTCCTAGTGCTCTAATTGCAGTAGGGGCAGTATAAAACTGGGTGACTTTGTGTTTTTCTACAATTTCCCAAAAGCGGCCGTAATCTGGATAACTCGGTACGCCTTCAAACATTACTGTGGTCGCTCCATTTGCCAGGGGCCCGTAAACAATATAACTATGACCCGTAATCCAACCTATATCTGCTGTACACCAGTAGACATCTCCCTCGCGGTATTGAAATACGTTTTTAAAGGTAAATGCTGTGTAAACCATATATCCAGCCGTGGTATGCACCATACCTTTTGGAGTTCCTGTAGATCCAGAGGTGTAGAGAATAAAAAGCGGATCTTCAGCATCCATAATCTCGGGTTCGCAGGTTCCTTCAGCTTTGTCGAGAAGGGGTTGCAGCCACTTATCGCGGCCTTCTTTCATTTCAATCTGAGAGCCAATTCGGTTTACAACCAAAACTGTTTCTACACTCTCACATTTTTTAAGTCCTTCATCAACGATGCCTTTTAGATCAATAGTTTTGCTTCCGCGAAAAGAACCATCACTGGTAATGACCATTTTGCAATTAGAATCGTTAATTCGTGTTGCCAGAGCAGTTGAAGAAAACCCAGCAAATACCACGGAATGTATAGCACCAATTCGCGCACAAGCTAACACAGCAACAGCCAATTCCGGAATCATAGGCAGGTAAATACAAACGCGATCTCCTTTTTGAATGCCTTCGGCTTTTAAAACATTAGCCATTTTACAAACCCGCTCGTGTAGATCATTATACGTGATATGCAGCGCTTCTTCTTCGGGATTATTCGGTTCAAAAAGTATAGCTGTCTGATCGCCTCTTACTCGTAGGTGTCGGTCGATACAATTCTCTGTTATATTGAGCTGAGCTCCTTCAAACCATTTAAATTCTGGTTTTTCAAAATCGTAACTTAAGACGTTATCCCAGCGTTTATGCCACATGAAATGCTCTTCGGCTATCTCTTCCCAGTAGCTTTCAGGATTGCGCACCGATTTGCGATAGACTTGAAAATATTCTTCCAGATGTTTAATATGGTAATTACTCATGGTATGTATTAATTATTTAATCGGTTTAGTCCTTAAAATTACTAAAACGATATCGATTGCATTTGAACAATTCTACCTCAATAGCTTCAAATTGATTAGAATTTTGATAAAAAAGTGCATTGTATAGCCTCAGGTTTGAAATCCATTGATCATTCTGGAATCTTAATGAGTTTGGTAGGGTATATTCACTCTGAGTTGTCTTATAGGTGGAAGGATTCTCAAATCAGATCGGAATTGTATTTGGTCATAGAATCTCAAACTCATTAGAGTTCCTAAAATTTACAATTATGAAAACACAAATCAAAAGTATTCTAATAGCAGGTCTGATGGCTTTGGCAACTATTCAGCTACAGGCACAAAAATCTAAAATCAAGCAGAAAACTATTGCTGAATCTCAAATTCAGGGAGAATCGAAAGAAGCCTATTACAATCGAAGAGCTCAGGAAGATGCTGCCTTTGAACAACAATATGTAGCAAGGTCTGAAGCAGACGCAGAGCTTTTTTGGGAAAATCAGGAAGATTACGAGAAAAACCTGAAAAAAACAGATCGCAAAGCTTACCGTGCATATATGAAAGGCAAGCGTGATGCCTATCGTGATCATCAGGAAGTGTGTGATGCGCATTGCAGACATGATCACCATTATCACGATCACGTAGCCGTATATTATTACAATGAGTACAGGCCTGCTCCCCGACCAACCAGCACCCGTATTTCTACTGGTGTGCGTATAGGAGTACCACGAATTGGTATAGGTTTCTAACCACACTAAATTAAAACAGCCCTTTCGGGCTGTTTTTTGTTAATGACTTTGCGCTTCTCCTGCGCCGCTTGGGATGCGTATGTGCTCCACAATTTCCTGTACATCTTCTGGGGGTGCTGGTGTAAGTCTTGAGACTACAACCGCAATAATCACATTTATAAGCATGGCGACCGTACCAAATCCTTCTGGAGAGGTGTCAAACCACCATTCAGATGCTGGGAGTGGTTCCAAAACGCCTATAAGTCCGGTTTTAAAACGAATCATATAGAAGAGCATCAATACGATTCCCACGACCATTCCGCTTATGGCTCCCTGTTTATTCATACGCTTATCAAATATTCCCAGAACGATTGCAGGGAAAAAGGAAGCTGCAGCTAAGCCAAAAGCAAGGGCTACCACTGCTGCAACAAATCCTGGCGGATAAATACCGAAAAGTCCGGCAACAATAATCGCAATCAAAATGCTTATTCGGGCTGCTAATAATTCCCCTTTCTCAGATATATTTGGTTTCAGTTGTTTTTTGATTAAATCGTGAGAAACCGAAGTTGAAATTACAAGAAGCAATCCAGCTGCAGTTGAAAGCGCAGCTGCGAGTCCACCTGCGGCTACCAAAGCAATTACCCAGGCAGGTAGTTGGGCGATTTCGGGATTGGCAAGAACCATAATATCCCGGTCCACATAAAGTTCGTTGACTTCAGTTGAAGCGTTGGCAATGATTCGTTCACCCTGAGCGCCGCGCGCTTCGGTAAATTCGGGTTTTCCTGTTGTGGCTTCACCGTTTACATATTGAATTTTTCCATCCCCGTTTTTATCGGTCCAGGCAATCAGCCCCGTATCTTCCCAGTTTTTAAACCATTGTGGCAGACTGCTGTATTCTTTATCGCTTACAGTTTCGATTAAATTGGTGCGCGCAAAAACCGAAACAGCAGGCGCAGTAGTATATAAAATTGCAATAAGCAATAAGGCAAGACCAGCAGATTTACGGGCATCTTTTACGTTAGGAACGGTAAAAAACCGAACGATCACGTGAGGTAAACCGGCAGTACCGGCCATCAAAGCCAGCGTAATTGCAAATACATCCCAGGTAGATTTGGTACCTTCTGTATATTCTTTAAAGCCGAGTTGGGTATGCAGACTGTCCAATTTTTCCAAAAGATAAGTGCCATCTTCTACGCGACCACCCATCCCGATCTGGGGAATAATATTACCGGTCATTTGGATGGAAATAAAAATCGCCGGTACCATGAAGGCGAAAATCAGCACGCAATATTGTGCAACCTGGGTATAGGTGATGCCTTTCATTCCGCCTAAAAAAGCAAAAACCAAAACTACAGCCATACCTATAATCACGCCGGTGGTGATCTCTACCTGTAAAAACTGCGAAAAAACAATACCCACGCCGCGCATCTGCCCGGCAACATAGGTAAATGAAACGATCAACGCGCAAATCACGGCAACGGTACGAGCGGTATTGGAGTAGTAGCGGTCACCTATAAAATCGGGAACGGTAAACTTGCCAAATTTTCGCAGGTAGGGAGCAAGTAAAAGCGCCAGTAAAACATAACCACCAGTCCAGCCCATTAGATACACCGAACCGTCGTAACCTGCAAATGAGATAATCCCGGCCATAGAAATAAAAGAGGCCGCACTCATCCAGTCGGCTGCGGTTGCCATCCCGTTTGCGAGCGGAGAAACGCCACCACCCGCGACGTAAAATTCTTTAGTTGAGCCGGCACGTGCCCAGATTGCAATGCCAAAATATAGGGCAAAGGTGATTCCTACTAAAATCCAGGTCCAGACTTGAACGCTCATAATACGATTGTTTTGATCCGCAGGGCGGAATGAATAAAGATTGGCTGTTGGGTAAGCTTGAATTTAGTTCTCGTTATAACCGTATTTTTTATCCAGACGGTTCATTAACCAGACATAAACGAAGATGAGTATTACGAATACATAGATACTGCCCTGTTGGGCAAACCAGAATCCCAATTTAAATCCGCCCAAACTATATCGATTGAGAAAATCTTTAAATAGAATCCCGCAACCAAAGGAAACGGCAAACCAGATAAGAAGTAAAACAGCAAGGTACTTGAGGTTAGAGCGCCAGTATTTACGGGCATTTTCAGGTTTAGACATAATAAAAAGTTACTAAATGGTTTTACTAATATAACGCATTAATACTTAGAGGGCTACCTGTACTTCCCTGTTTGTAATGAAAAAGCATAAAAAAACCCGTTCTGCTAAGAACGGGTTGAAGTATAATAGGAAGATTATTAAATTCCGATAGTTACTTTAGCATTTGACTTGATAGTCAAGGTAAAAGTAGCACCATCTGCATTGCTAACTGTACCATCAACTGAGATAGTCGCTTTAGCATCAGATTTAAAGTCATTTTGTAATGCATTTATAAATGCAGGATCTGTTATCGTTCCTTCAGTTCCATTTTCAATAGCAACATCAGTTAAAGTAACAGATTTATCGCCATTGCTAATTGTTCCGCTTAAAGTAGTCCCTTCAGTCGCAGTAACGTTAGAGATGGTGTAGGTAAAACCTTGAACAGCAAATACTTTTATTTTGTTCAAATTGTCAAGTACTTGTTGGTTTGTAATCTCTACAGTGTAATCCTGATCTACAGCATCCTGATCTTGAGGAATCACAACAGTTCCTGAAGCACTTAGATTTTTTAAATCAACTTCAACATCTGGTACTAAATCTTCAACAGCATCACACGAGTTGAGCGTTAAAGCAAATAGGCTTAGGGCAAAAAAGGTTTTTAAGGTTTTCATAATAAATTTGGGTTGTTAAATGAGCAACAAAAATAGCTTAAAGGCTAGACTGGGCAAATTTTTGATTTAAAAAGGGGGAAAATCACCTCATTTTTAGTGTTATCTTTTAAAAATCAGCTATTTATTGAGTTTTTAGAAATAAATTTCCTGAGCTAGACGGTAGGTGTTGGCGTGTGCTTCGATAATTATTTTAATATCGGGTGAATAGCCGCCACCCATACTCACCTGAACCGGAATTCCGCTTTCGCGAAAACAACTCAGCGCAAATCGATCCCGTTCCTTGCAGCCTTCAATACTACACGAAAGTTTACCCAACTTATCGGTTTCCAGGATGTCCACTCCGCTGAGGTAGAAAATAAAATCGGGTTTTACCTGTTCCATCAGATTTGGTAAAGTGTCTTTCAGCTTTGCTAAATAATAGGAATCACCGCTTTTATCGGGAATAGCAATATCAAGATCTGAAACTTCCTTTTTGAATGGATAATTTCCCGCGCCGTGCATACTGAAGGTAAAGACCGAAGCGTCGTGTTGAAAAATCTCTGCCGTACCATTGCCCTGATGTACATCAAGATCTACGATAAGGATTTGTTCAGCGAGACCGTTTGATTGCAGATAGCGCGCACCAATCGCCTGATCATTTAGCAAACAAAATGCTTCGCCGTGGTCGCTATAGGCGTGGTGGGTGCCGCCGGCAATATTGAAACTGATGCCGTGTTCTAAGGCGAAGTCACAACCCAAAATGGTACCCTGAGCAATGATTTGCTCCCGATCTACCAATTCTTGAGAAAGCGGAAATCCTGTTTTTCGAATGGCTCTGCGATCGAGATTTAGCGCTTTAAGATTGGTTACATATTCTTGCGTATGAACAGCGGTAAGAAACGTTTCCTCAGGAAAGCCGGGTTCAAAAAAATTAACTTCAGTACAGGTGCCTTCGTAAAGCAATTGCTTTGGGAGTAGATCATATTTTTCCATCGGGAAGCGGTGTCCCTCAGGAAGCGGATGTTTGTAAATAGGATGGTATGCGATTCTAAGCATTTGCCAAAGCTAAAATTTATTGACTTTTGGCTGTCTTAAAATGCTATTAATCTATATAGTTTATTATTTGAAGTATAATTTAAGCTACCCGTTCCATTACATTTTGAACAGGGTACAACCTCGCTGCCCGATTTTACCTGTTTGTCATATAGATGTAATGATTCATTAGTGTAATATTTCGTAGTATAATACATGGTTCCTTCTGCCATTTTGACTTTTCTGGTATCTGTTTTGGGAGCTTGATAATTTATGGTTACAGGAACTGTTTTGTAGGTATATCGAATTTCTGTTGGAGGGCAGTAAACCGAAAATCCCTTGTTGTACGAATCTAAATAATAAACATCCCCATGCTCTTTAGTAATAGTTATGGTCTTTCCAGGAAAGTCAGATTCTGTAATAATGGTGCCGGTTTGTTGATCGTAATGTATAATCTTAAACTCTCTATTTGACTTAGGCAGATATATTTTTGATCCAGATCTTAAGGATGATATAGGCACAGGATTTTCAGTTATCATCGGTACAATGATTGGATAGGTATCTTTATAGGCAATATTGGGTAATTCTGGTTTAGAAATATAGTCGTAATTAAAATCTACAATCCCCATATCTAATTTTCTTCCGCTTGTAAGATTTCCATTTTCAAAAATGCCTATTTCACCAGATAAAAGTGCACGATTCTCTGGAGCCAAAGTCTGTTCTGATTTGTTATTTAACATTACAGCTACTTTCATTCGACTACCGGGACCGTTTAGTTTACCATTTTTATAAAAACCCACTTCAATATTTCTAATATTTCCGGGATACATAAGGTATTCTGAAGTGATTGTGATTCCATATCCTGTGTAATTTGGATCTTTAGGAGCTATTTCGACAATTTCAAAATCATCTACATATGAGTGCCGGGGCATTTTGCCTAATTCCTTATTAAATGCTTTTTTATAAAGTCCTGTTACACTTATAGCATTAATATTGTGATTTTCTAATATAGTTGCCATATCTGGCATCGGAGCATTAAAAGCATTATAAGTTCGTTCAATAATGCCTCCAGAAACAGTTGCCCAATATCCACCTTGTAATTGATTTTCAGGCTGTATATAAACCAGGGAAGTACCTCCCCAATGTTTTAAAGTAGGCAGCATGAAACCTGTAAATGTTTCACCCGAATTTTTTATAAGTGTACCACCTAAATAAAATCCACTATAAGTATGTTTTTTGTCAACCATATAATAGTCAGGAAGTATAGCGTCGTGAGGAGAATTAAGACTGTATTTCATCATTTTGTCCTCCACATTTCGAGACCATGTGTTAGCTTCAGTTAATGCAAAAATCACGCGGCCATCCTGACTAAAATATACATCACGACTGATTCCACCTTTTGAAGGCAAATATTCATGTTGAAACATGGGATTTCCATTACTATAGAAAAAGCTTGAGTTGGAGTAAAGTTGATTTTTACCGGGTTTTAATAGGCCATAGATAGAATCATTACTCACATATCTGATGTGACTGGCTAATTCTAATTTAGAATCTTTGTTGATTTTGCCTTTAGCATATACCAGATTGTTGTCGTCTAATTTGAGTTGTATTCTTTCATAAGACGTATTCTTCTTACACGGACCACCATCACAAGTAGGCTCGTATTTTGTTATTTCATTTGTAAATGCTGTTGGGGAAAATGGAGGTTTGAAATTTTCTTCTTTTCTATAATTAGGCAGATCTATTATAGAGTATTGTGCAATAACGCTACATGGAAGAATATTCTCAATGAGAATAAAAATAATTAAGACTCGTATTTTTTTTAATAAAAGCATTTTGAGAGTTTTTACAATCCCAAATATCCTTTCTGAATTAATTCTGTACCATACGGCATATGCCGTATTATTCTAATTACGATGCATTCAATTTATGCAATTTGAGCTGAATCCGTTTCCGCTTGATATCAACCTCGAGTACTTTAACAACCACCTGTTCCTGAAGGCTTACATGCGCATTTACATCACTTACATATCCATCTGCTAAGTTAGAAATGTGAATCAGTCCACTTTCTTTGATGCCAATATCTACAAAGGCGCCAAAGTTGGTTATGTTATTCACGATCCCGGGAAGTAATTGACCTTCCTCGAGATCTTCAATCTTGCGAATGTTTTGATTAAAGGTAAATGCTTTTGCAGGCTCGCGGGGGTCGAGTCCTGGTTTCTCGAGTTCGTCAAGAATATCTTTCAGCGTAGGCAGTCCCACTTCATCGGTCACAAAATCGTTGAGGTTGATTTTTTTTAGTTGAGCGGTGTTACCGATCAGCTCACTAACGGAAACCTTCAGTTTAGATGCCATATCTTCAACCACATCATATCGCTCGGGGTGTACAGCCGAGTTATCTAACGGATTGTCGCCTGATTTCACCCTTAAAAATCCTGCTGCCTGCTCATAGGCCTTTGCGCCCAGTCTGGGAACCTCAAGAATTTGATTCCGCGAAGCGAAAGCTCCTTTTTCGTCTCGATACGCGACAATATTTTCTGCGAGTTTGGGCCCAATACCAGAAACATAACTCAGCAGCGGTACACTGGCCGTATTGAGATTTATTCCCACGGTATTAACACAACTTTCTACCACACGGTCAAGTTCGCTTTTCAATTTAGCTTGATCTACTTCGTGCTGATATTGTCCTACACCAATCGACTTCGCATCTATTTTCACCAGTTCGGCAAGTGGATCTGCAAGTCGGCGGCCTATGGATACCGCACCGCGCACGGTCACATCATAATTAGGGAACTCGTCGCGTGCGATCTTTGAAGCCGAATAAATACTGGCTCCGGCCTCGCTTACTACAAAAACCTCCAGATCGCGATTGAATTGCATGCGTTTAATAAACTGTTCGGTTTCCCGACTAGCGGTTCCGTTACCAATAGCAATGGCTTCTATCTTGTGTGCATCAACCAGAAAACTGATTTTACGCATCGCACCTTTAGTGTCGTTTTTAGGTGGATGGGGGTAAATGGTTTCATTATGACGTAGCCCACCATTTTCATCCAGACAAACCACTTTACAGCCGGTTCTAAACCCCGGGTCGATGGCTAAAATGCGTTTTTCACCAAGGGGCGAGCCAAGTAAAAGTTGACGTAGATTTTTAGCAAAAACAGTAATCGCTTCATTATCTGCTTTCTCTTTTGCCAGACTTAATGCTTCATTGCTAAGTGCCGGGAAAAGCAGGCGTTTATAAGCATCTTGAGCAGCTAGTTTGATTTGCTCTGCACAAGCTCCTGTAGATTTAATTATTCGATTGCTTATATGCTCTAAAGCGCGCTCTTCATCTATATCGAGTTTTAACCTTATAAAACCTTCAGAGGCAGCTCTGCTTAATGCTAAAAACCGATGTGATGGAATACGGGAAAGTGATTCTTCCCAGTCGAAATAATCTTTGTATTTAAGAGCTTGTTCGTCATCCTTTTTAGATTTTACCACTTTGCTGCCAATCTGGGCGTGACGTTCCAGCTGATTACGCAGGTAATTGCGAATGTCGGTGCGCTCATTAATCCATTCTGAAATGATATGGCGTGCACCTTCAAGAGCATCTTCTACCGATTCAACGTTAGCATTGCGGTAATTGTGGGCCGAGCTTTCCAGATCACGGGCATTTTGTGCCATAATGATTTTGGCAAGTGGCTCGAGTCCGTTTTCGCGTGCGGTATCGGCTTTGGTTTTTCGTGTTTTTTTATGAGGAAGGTATAAATCTTCTAAAACCGTCGCATCGGTGGTGTTCTCTATTTGTTTTTGAAGTTCAGGAGTTAGCACTTCCTGCTCTTCTAAAGCTTTTAAGATGGAAGCTTTACGCTTTTCTAAAGCTTCAAATTGTTCTTTAAACTTGACAATTTCCCCAATTTGAACCTCATCAAGATTGCCTGTCATCTCTTTACGATACCTGGAAATAAAAGGTATAGTAGCTCCTTCTTCCAGTAGTTGAAGGGTATTTTCAATACCTGCTTCGGGTAAGTTGGTTGAAGATTTTAGGTAGGAAAGAATGGTGGGCATACTATCTATATTTTATTGGGAGCGCTCACATTGGTTTGTATGACCACCCTTTTTTTCAGCAAAGCTGAAATGTCCCCCTCCTAGAATAGGAGGGGAGCCGTTTGAATATTAACTAATCACCCCTCCGTTTTTCACTCCTGCAGTATCTGGATTCATAAATACTAATTTACCTTGTGCATCTTCAGTCATTAGGATCATTCCTTCACTTTCTACACCGCGTAAGGCACGCGGAGCAAGATTTACCAAAACGGTTACCTGTTTACCGATGATTTCTTCAGGAGAGAAGCTTTCTGCAATACCAGAAACGATAGTGCGCACATCGATACCTGTATCTACTTTAAGCACCAATAATTTTTTGGTTTTGGGCATTTTTTCGGCTTGGAGGATAGTACCTACGCGTAAGTCGAGTTTGGTAAAATCATCAAACTGAATAAGGTCTTTTTGCGGTGTTACCGCAGTATTTTCGGCTTGATTGCTCATTTTGGTGGCTTCGAGTTTATCGAGTTGTTTTTGTATTTGTTCGTCTTCAATCTTACTAAACAAAAGTTCAGCTTTGTTAATCGTGTGACCTACAGGCAATAAATCTATTTTTTCACCCAGTACTTCCCAGCTTAAAGGTTTTGGCAATTGCATTAGTGGGTTTTCACTTTCAATATTCAACATCTGCTTTAACGTGTTTGCAGTATGCGGTAAAAAGGGCTCGCTAAGTACAGCAAGAGAGGCGGCGATTTGTAGCGCCACGTACATAACGGTCTGGGTGCGTTCTGCATCGGTTTTTACAGTTTTCCAGGGCTCGGCATCTGCCAGGTATTTGTTTCCAAGACGGGCAACATTCATCAGTTCGTTTTGCGCTTCGCGGAAACGGTAACGCTCAATCGAACTTGCTATCACCGCAGGGTAAGCTTTCATCTCAGCAAGTGCCTGCTCGTCTTCTGCTGTAAAGTCAAAAGCCTGTGGAATTTTACCCTCGTAATATTTGTTTGTCAAGACCACCACGCGGTTGATGAAGTTTCCAAAAATGGCTACAAGCTCGTTATTGTTACGCGCCTGAAAATCTGCCCAGGTAAAATCGTTGTCTTTGGTTTCAGGGGCATTTGCAGTAAGCGTATAACGCAGTACATCTTGCTGTCCCGGAAAATCCTGAAGATACTCGTGCAGCCACACCGCCCAGTTTTTTGAGGTAGAAAGTTTGTTCCCTTCCAGATTTAAAAATTCATTTGCCGGTACGTTATCGGGTAAAATATAGCTTCCTTCTGCCTTAAGCATACTTGGGAAAATGATGCAGTGAAACACGATATTGTCTTTTCCAATAAAGTGAACGAGTTTGGTGTCGTCTGCCTTCCAGTAATCTTCCCAGTTTTTGCCTTCGCGCTCAGCCCATTCTTTAGTAGAAGAAATATAACCGATAGGCGCATCAAACCATACGTAAAGCACTTTGCCTTCTGCACCTTCAACGGGCACAGGGATACCCCAATCCAAATCGCGGGTTACCGCACGTGGGCGCAGGCCATCATCAATCCACGATTTACACTGCCCGTACACATTCGATTTCCAATCTTTTTTGTGGTCTTCAAGAATCCATTGTTTCAGAAAATCTTCGTAGCGTTCCAAAGGTAAAAACCAGTGTCGGGTTTCCTTTAAAACTGGCTTTGCACCAGAAATTGTTGACTTTGGATTGATTAAATCGGTCGCATTTAGAGACGAACCGCAATTCTCACACTGGTCTCCATAAGCCTCTTCGTGGCCACATTTGGGACAGGTACCCGTTACAAAACGGTCCGCCAAATATTGATTGGCTTCCGGGTCGTATAATTGCTCGGTAACTTCCTCGATAAAATCTCCTTTATCGTATAGCTTTTTAAAGAAATCTGATGCGGTATCGTGATGTACAGCTGCAGATGTACGCGAGTAATTGTCAAATGAAATCCCAAATTCTTCAAAAGAATCTTTGATGATTTTGTGATACTTGTCAACCACTTCCTGAGGCGTGATGCCTTCTTTTTTAGCCTTGATGCTTATAGCAACACCGTGCTCATCGCTTCCGCAGATATAGGCTACATCTTTTCCTAAACCACGCAGATACCTTGCATAAATATCGGCAGGCACATAAACACCGGCCAAATGACCTATGTGTATGGGTCCATTGGTATAAGGCAAAGCAGCAGTAATTGTATATCTATTGGGATTCATTGGCTAAAATTTTAGTGCCGCAAAGATACCATTATGGGATTAAACCTACTACCCGCTAAAGCCACAATTACAAAGTGTGTATATTAGTACTTTATAGTACCTTTTGAATCCTTAATTTTGATTCAGAATTAAAACCAGAATTTATGTTGACCCCACCATTTTTAAAGGCCGGAGATAAAGTAGGCATTGTTTGTACCGCTCGTAAAGTTGATCTTGACGAACTAGAAGAGGGTATAGCTATGCTTAAAAGCTGTAATCTTGTGCCGGTTCTCGGCGAAACTATAGGCGCGTCTGATGATCAATTTGGTGGAGATGATGCCTTGCGGAGAAATGATCTGCAGGATATGCTTGATGATGAAGATATCAGAGCAGTGTGGATTGCCCGTGGGGGATATGGTACCGTGCGTATCATAGACTGGATCAACTTCTACAAATTTGTTAAATACCCGAAGTGGATTATAGGTTACAGTGATATTACCGTTTTGCACTCGCAAATAAATAAGCTGGGCTTTGAAACCATTCACGCCATAATGCCGGTGGGAATCGAAAGAAATACCGCAATGGCTAAGCAGACTTTAGAAAATGCCTGGTTTGGCCGTACCCTTCACTACAGTACAGAGCCATCGCCACTTAATAGGCTGGGGCAGGTGCGTGCTGAACTGGTGGGCGGAAATATCTCAATTCTTTACTCGCTTTGTGGTAGCGCGAGTTCAATAGAAACCGATAATAAAATTCTTTTTTTAGAAGATCTTGATGAGTATCTCTACCACGTAGACCGAATGATGCAAAACCTGAAACGCAATGGAATGTTGCGCAATTTAAAGGGGCTTATCGTTGGGAGTCTTACCTCGATGCACGACAATAGTATCCCTTTTGGGAAAACAGCTGAAGAGATTATTCTCGACGCTGTTGCTGAGTTTGACTATCCTGTATGCTTTAATTTCCCTGCGGGACATCTTGAAGATAACCGCGCTCTTATTTTTGGTCGCGATATCTCATTTGTAGTGAATGAACGCGGAGGTAAAGTATATTTTGAAGAACCTGAAAAGCAGTAAAAACAGGCTGTGAATCATAACGAACTCGGGATATGGGGCGAAAAGTTTGCAGCAGAATACTTGTTGCGCAATGGTTACGAAATCCTGCAACGTAACTGGTTTTTTAACAAGGCCGAAATAGACATTATTGCACTCAAAGACAATCAACTCGTCATCGTTGAGGTCAAAACCCGAAACTCCGATTTTTTTGGTGATCCTCAGGAGTTTGTAAAACCTTCCAAAATAAAATTGCTGGTCAAAGCAGCAAACGAATATATCATTTCAAACGATCTGGATCTGGAAACCCGTTTTGATGTGATCGCAATTTTAAAAAATGCCAAACAGGAAGAACTGGAGCATTTTGAAAATGCGTTCTATCATTTTTAATTTCAGTATCTATGGCTAACAAATGGGGAATTCCTGTTGAAGTTGAAAAACTTGTTCTAGAAAGGTATAAAAGTTGTGTGTACTGTGGTGTCGATTTCTCCATTGATTATAAATCACGAAAAACAAAACCATCCTGGGAGCATATCATCAACGATATAAATCTTTCAGATTCTAATAATATTGCTCTTTGCTGTACTTCGTGCAATGCGAGTAAAGGAGCTAAGAAATTAGAAGATTGGCTTAATACTAAATACTGTACTGAGAGAAACATCACTAGAAATAACGTAGCGCAGATTGTCAAGAATGCGCTACAAACTAAAGGTTAGTCAGTTAGTTTTGATTTGTAGTAGTTGTCTCAGCCTGCTTAGGCATCAATGGTTTTAGCAATTCTACAGCTTTATTTACCGATCCTATACCGCCAGCGGTAAGGAGTAGGCGCAATCCTTTGGAGGTTTTCTTCTCTTTAAGCGTAACCCGGTTGGAGTGTGTTTGCACATACTGAAGCATTCGGGTAAATGCCGGACTCTGGTAAAACTTCGATTGCTGGTCTGCGATAAAGAAACCGATGAGCTTTTTGTTTTTCATCACTACTTTCTCTAGTCCATAATGAGTTGCAACCCACTTAATGCGCACCGAATTGAGCAAGTCTTCTGCCTGTGGTGGCAATTCACCAAAACGGTCAATAAGTCGTGTTTCAAAAGCCGCGAGTTCTTCTTCGGTCTTGAGACTGTTGAGTTCGGTATACAGGTTTAAACGCTCGGTAATATTATTGATGTAATCATCTGGGAAAAGCAACGAGAAGTCAGAATCAATCACGGTATCTTTTACATACTCTTTGCTTGTATCGTCTGTGTTTTGCTCTGCATACAGATCTGCAAACTCATTTTCTTTAAGTTCTTCAATGGCTTCATTGAGGATTTTTTGGTAGGTGTCAAAGCCTATTTCATTGATAAAACCGCTTTGCTCTCCGCCTAACAAATCTCCCGCACCGCGTATTTCAAGATCTTTCATCGCGATATTAAAACCACTGCCCAGGCTCGAGAATTGCTCTAAAGCGGTCATACGTTTACGGGCATCTTCCGTCATTGCAGACATAGGAGGTGTGATGAAATAACAAAATGCTTTCTTATTGCTTCGGCCCACACGACCGCGCATCTGGTGCAGATCTGAAAGGCCAAAGTTATTGGCATTGTTGATGAAAATTGTATTGGCATTGGGAACGTCAAGACCGCTTTCTACGATCGTAGTAGAAACCAGCACGTCAAAATCCCCATCCATAAATCGAAGCATTAACTCTTCCAGCTTTTTGCCGTCCATCTGGCCGTGGCCAATCCCTATTTTGGCATCAGGCACCAGACGCTGAATCATCCCGGCAACTTCTTTAATATTTTCGAGGCGATTATGTATGAAAAATACCTGTCCACCGCGTTGTATTTCATAGGTTACCGCATCGCGAATGGTCTCTTCAGAAAGTCTGATGATGTGCGTTTCAATAGGGTAACGGTTAGGAGGAGGTGTGGTAATTGTACTTAAATCTCTTGCCGCCATAAGACTAAACTGCAGCGTACGCGGTATAGGAGTCGCGGTGAGCGTGAGCGTATCTACATTTTCTTTGATGGTCTTGAGCTTATCTTTTACAGCTACGCCAAATTTTTGTTCCTCATCAACGATAAGCAGTCCGAGATCTTTAAACTTCACATTTTTGCTGGTGAGCTGGTGGGTACCAATGATGATGTCAACTCTTCCGTTTTCAAGACGTTCAAGGGTTTCGCGTTTTTCTTTCGCTGTGCGGAAACGATTCAGATAATCTACCGTAACCGGCAAATCTTTAAGCCGCTCACTAAAGGTTTTATGATGCTGAAAGGCTAAAATCGTCGTGGGAACCAAAACCGCTACCTGTTTGCCGTTGTCTACCGCTTTAAAGGCTGCACGTATGGCAACCTCGGTTTTACCGAAGCCCACATCGCCACAAACCAGGCGATCCATAGGACGGGCACTTTCCATATCGGCTTTTACAGCCTCGGTGGCCGTGCTTTGATCGGGTGTGTCTTCGTAGATAAAACTGGCTTCGAGTTCGTTTTGCAAATAGGTGTCGGGTCCAAAAGCAAAACCTTTTTCAAGCCTGCGTTTCGCATAAAGCTTGATGAGGTTAAAGGCGATTTCCTTAACCTTGGTTTTGGTCTTTTGTTTCAGTTTTTTCCAGGCAGCACTTCCCAGTTTATAAATCTGTGGCGGCTTCCCGTCTTTACCATTGTATTTGGTAACCTTATGAAGCGAGTGAATGCTCAGATACAGCACGTCACGCTCCCCATAAATCAGTTTGATAGCTTCCTGACGCTTACCTTCAACTTCGATTTTTTGAAGTCCGCCAAATTTCCCAATCCCGTGGTCAATATGCGTTACATAATCACCTATTTGAAGGCTGGTCAATTCTTTGAGTGTAATCGCCTGTTTTTTGGCGTAGCCGTCCTTCAGTTTAAATTTATGATAGCGTTCAAAAATCTGATGATCGGTATAGCAAACAATCTTTAAATCTTCGTCTATAAACCCGCGGTAAAGCGACATTATTATGGTGTCGTATTGCTTTACGTTGAGGTCTGCATCATCAAAAATATCCTGAAAGCGTTTAGCCTGTTGCTCGCTGGCACAGCAGATATAGTTGGTGTAACCGGCTTCGTAATTTTCATTCAGATTCTCAATAAGCAGATTGAATTGCTTATTAAATGCCGGCTGAGGATGCTGGTTGAAATTGATTGTAACTGCGTTCTGTTCAGAAACGCTGGTGTCATTAACGCGGACCAGTGTAAAGTCGAGCAGTTGTTTCTTTATAAGCGCCGAATCGCAAAACAATTCTGCCGGATCAGTGCGCTTAATTTCACTATCCAGTTTGTTAAAAGCCTCCTGAGCTTTTGCAAAATTGGTATCGATACGGGTTGAAAGCTGTTCCAGATCCTGAGCAAATACAACCGTGTCTGCTGCGATATACTTGAAAAAGCTTTCCCGTTTTTCCTGAAGTGCCTTATGTTCAACATTAGGCATCAGGCTTATTTTGTTAACCTTATCAACTGAAAGCTGCGTCTCCACATCAAAGGTGCGGATGCTGTCTACCTCGTCCCCAAAAAACTCAATGCGATACGGCTCGTCGTGGGAAAACGAAAACACATCAATAATTCCTCCACGAACCGAAAACTCTCCAGGTTCGGTGACAAAATCAACGCGTTTAAACTTGTACTCAAAGAGCATTTCGTTTACAAAATCAAGCGAGAGTTTGTCGTTGAGTTTAACCTTCAGCGTGCTTTTATCGAGTTCTTTACGGGTAACTACTTTTTCAAAGAGAGCATCAGGATAGGTAACTACGAGTGCTGGTTTTTTACGGCTGTTGATGCGGTTGAGCACTTCGGCACGCAGCAACACATTGGCATTGTCTGTCTCTTCAATCTGATACGGTCTGCGGTAGCTGCCGGGATAGAAAAGCACATGCTTTTGCTCGAGCAATTGTTCCAGATCATTTAGAATGTAGGCAGCCTCTTCCTTATCATTTAGAATAAGTAGAAAAGGTTTTGCTGCAGTTTTAAAGCCTTCGGCGATAGCCAAAGATAGAGAGGAACCGATAAGACCATTAAGCGCAATACGCTTTTGATCACCGGCAATAGCAATTTGCAGATTCTGCAGTTGCAGAGCCTGTGAAATGGGTTCGGTAATTTTAGAAATGCTCAATCCTATAGACTAAAACCTGAGACCGGGTCTCATTACTAAAAATCTGTCCCGGAGGAGCAGATTGTTTAAGTGCGCAAAGATAAGGGCTTATAGCCATCATTCACAAAGACTGTGGGCGATTTATCATTTCTGTAACATAAGACGGGCAAGGCCTTTGTTATTTTTGAGAAAAGCGCGTTAAGAGCAGCTTCACTAACTTTCTTTCCAAACGATTTCCTGGCGAAAGTTATACAAAATCAATAACGAGTATGGGTATAGAGCATTTTGATTTGTTTATTATAGGAACCGGTAATGCCGGAAAGCACGTGGCATACGATGCTGTAGAAGCCGGGCTACGAGTTGCAATTGCAGACAATCGCGAGTATGGCGGTACCTGTGCAAATCGTGGTTGTGACCCTAAAAAAGTTCTGGTGGGGATCACCGAAGTCTTAGAACGCAGCATCGATATGCAGGGTAAAGGCGTTTGTGATTTGCCCAGAATAGACTGGAGAGACCTTATAGCCTTTAAAAAAACCTTTACAGAAGCCGTTCCTTTTACTACCGAGCGAAAACTGGAAGATTTAGGCATTAAACTCTATCACCAGTCTCCTAAGTTTTTGGGCGAAAACACCTTGTCTGTAGAAGGAAAAACGGTAACAGCAGACAAGATCGTCATCGCCACCGGAAACATTCCGCTTGAATTGAAAATTCCCGGAAGAGAGCATTTGCTCATCAGCGATGATTTTCTGGAGCTTGAAGAACTGCCGGAAAGTATGATTTTTATCGGCGCGGGCTACATTGGGTTGGAGTTTGCCCATATCGCTGCCCGGTGTGGAGTAGACGTAACTTTGGTTGATGTAAACGAACGTATTTTATCCAATTTTGATGAAGGGCTCGCGCTGTATCTTCAGGAAAATTCGGAGCAGCTGGGCATCAAATTTATTTTTAATGCACGAGCAGTGGGAGTTGAAAAGCTTCGAAAAAATCACCGTGTTACCCTTGAGGTTGATGGCAAAGAACAGGAGATTAAGGCCGAGTTGGTATTCAATACGGCTGGCAGGGTTCCTGCTGTTGCTGATCTGGATTTGGAAAAAGGCAATGTAGCCTACACGCCTAAGGGAATTACCGTAAATGAATACACGCAAAGTACCACCAATCCTAATGTGTATGCCTGTGGTGATGTAGCAAATACCAGCGAATTGCCACTTACTCCGATAGCGCATCAGGAAGCGCGCATTACAGCCAAAAATATTCTGAAAGGCGAGAATTATATAAAACTCGACGTGCCGCCTACACCTTCCGTAGTTTTTACCCAGCCTCAGCTTGCTATGGTTGGTATGAATGAAAAGCAGGCTCGTGATGCGGGTTATGATTTTGTGGTAAATGAGCAAAATGTGCCAGACTGGTACAATTCCAAGCGAATGAATCAAAACTGCTACGCCTACAAAACGCTGGTTGATAAAGAAACGGGTTATATTTTAGGAGCGCATCTTCTCAGTTGGGATGCGGCAGAAACCATCAATATGTTTGTGATGGCAATGTGTGGCAAGCTTGATGTGAATACCTTAAAAGGTATGGTTTTTACCTACCCGAGTTGGGCGAGTGACATCAAATCAATGATTTAATTACTGAAACGCTCCTTGCATTTTTCGATGGGATTGGTTTTACGGTTTCGATATCCGTGAATTCCCGCGGCGACGCTAAGTACAATTGCTCCCGCCAGTGCATAATAAGCAATAGCTGGGATTTCACCATTATGTCTAATGAAAATGGCAAAAAGCGCCCACGCACCTACCATTGCAAATTCCCGCATATTTCGCAAATTGATCATCAGATTGTTGAGGTAAACGGCTATGGTAATTAATACCATTGTTGTGATAATTTGGGTGAGCTGAGAAAATTCAAATCCAAGGCTCACAATAAAAGCGGAAATGTTAGCGATGGTAGCAACCGCAATCCACCCGCTGTAGAAACAAATGGGCCACCAGACGAATGCAATAATCTCAATGGGTGCATCCCAGCGCTCCATATTGGTTTTAAAAACGATTTTTAAAAGTGAAACCAGTATTCCCAGCATAATCAGGACTGAAAGCCAAACCTGGTCGTAAATAAAAGCAAGCACCCAGCCGGCATTGAGCACATTGGCAATGGCAAACCAATAGCCGGTTTGTTCGATATGCGGCGTTTCCTTTTTACTGAAAAATGCCCGTCTGATACCGAAAAGGGCATAACCCACCAGTCCCAAAAAGATCACTCCCCAGATCGAAAAAGCATAACCTGCAGGTGTAAACAAATTGTCGTAACGCGAGCTCATTTCACCAATGGTTGTATCATTCCAGTGCTGTGCCTGAGACAGGCCGTTTACGGTAAGCACCAATACAACTGAAAGCAGGTTGAGGATGGCAAGTTTTTTCTTCATAGTATTAATTTTCGGTATCAAACGAAATAGATATTGCTGTCAGTCTGAGCCTGTCGAGGACAACTTAAATAATTCGAAATCTATAACATCATCGGTAGCATTTCGTCAAGGTCAATGTGGCATTAATTGAGGGTTTAACACACCCGGATTACCTCATTTTTGGTCACGGCAAAAACCTGATCGCCGGCTTTGGGTTCCAGATAATAGTTTCCCGTAAATGTACCAAACGCAGGTAATATGAGTTGATTTTCAGTCTTAAAGAAACATGAAAGTTTTAGTACCTGCTTTCCTAACCCGCCAAGGCGAACTCCGGGATGAATGTGACCACAAAAATTAAACAGGCCTTCACGTTCTTCAGGATGATGGGTGAGTAAAAATCCTTCGGTTATAATTTCAGAATAAATAGCAATTCCCAAATTTTCATATTTCACGGGATTGATGATGTCGTGGTTACCGGCAACCAGGATAATATTTTCGGTGCGTGATTGCACCCAATTTTCAAAAAGTTCCCATTCGGTATTCAGGTGACTGTGAAATAAATCCCCAAGGAAACAAATACTGTTGGCCTTAAAAGCATCAGTGATACGGGTTAGCCGTTTAAAATTTTCAGCCACGGCCTTGAAGGGAACAGCGCTTCCGTGTTTTCTAAAATGCGAAACTTTCCCCAAATGCACATCGGCAATGAGCAAGGTTGACTTTTCGACCCAAAAAATCCCACCCGAAGGATGTAAGACAAAATTTTGGCCTGAAATGGAAAGCGACTGATTCATAGCGCTGCAAATTTCAGTCATTTTAGCGGGCTAGTCAACGCAGTAACAAAAAAATGCCGAAGCATTAACTTCGGCATTTTAATCTATTTTGATAGCAACTGATTAGTTCAGGTCAGCATTCAACATCCAGTTTACACCATACTTATCACGTACACGGGCATAAAAGGCATTCCAGCTGGTTTCTTGCGGATCTGCCAGGCTTTGACCTTCAGCAGACAGTTTTTTAAACAGCTCACTTACTTCTTCTTTACTGTCGAGATCTACACCCAATTGCACAGTGTTACCCTGTTGCACCGGGGTATCGGGGGAAGCATCATAGGCCATTAAGTGAATTCCCTTTCCTTTAAGTTCTGCGTGTTGCAGCTTATTGCGATAGCTTCCGGGAATATCAATTTCTTTTCCTTCGTAGGTCTCTTTATTGATGATATCACCACCAAAGCAATCCTGATAAAAATTCAGGGCTTCCTGGCATTCACCTCTAAACGTTAAATATGGTTTTACAGTTGTCATAATTTTTGATTTTTGAGTTCTTCTAAAGATACGCAGTAAAGCCTGTATTTATAAGCTCTCACGTGTTATAGTGTTCTTAAGCAAAGGCTAAAGTCTGTTAAGAGCAGGGCTAAATCTTATCCAGATAGCGCAACATATTTTTAATGCGGTCTTCCAGCTTTTCGCTACTCAGTTTTTCCCGAAGTCGGTCGGTAATAATAGGGAAGGAGAAAGGAGTGGCTTTTTCGCAGGCTTTGATCACAATTTCCTGTTGTTCTATACGCTCCAATGCTAGGCGCAGGCGCCCTTCTTCGAGCTGATGTTCAAAAGTCTCCCGGTATGCCTGCTGAAAAAGTAAATTTCCGGGTTCGTAATCTCTGAAAACTTCAAATAATAACTGACTGTTGCTTTGCAGATGTTTGTTTTTGACGATTTTCCCCGGAAAACCGGTAAATACCATCCCGCTGATGACCGCAATATCACGGAATTTCCGCCGGGCCATTTCCGTGCTGTTCAGGCTTTTTTGAAGGTCTTCTACTAAAAAACGAGCCGTAAATAAGTCGTTGTCGAGCACTTGCTGCATATCGATTTTTTGGTCTGAAAGAATTTCAAAACCGTAATCATTAAATGCGATGCTGAAGGTTATGGGCGAAAGTAAACTGATGCGGTAGGCTAGTAAACTTCCTAAAGCCTCGTGTACAAAGCGGCCTTCAAAGGGGTAAAATATATGGTGAAAACCCTCCCGGCTTTTAAACGTTTCAATCAAAAACTGATCGTTATTGGGAACGATTGATTCCAGACGCTGCCGGTCGAAGATATCTTTCAACGCCTGAAGCTCCCGGGTTTGTTGTTCAAAAGGCAAATTGGCCGAATACAATTCTTCGCGCAGCAACTCGCTCATTTGTGCCGAAAGCGTCAACCGACCGCCCATCCAACTCACCACTTTTGCCTGCTTTTTGGTTTTAGCCTTTTTCACCAAAACCTGCATGCCTTTGATGCGGTACAGCTCCAGGTTTTTACCGGCAAACGTAAAGACATCGCCGGGCGAAAGTTTAGAGATAAACCATTCTTCAACCGTACCGATATAGCCGCCTTTTAAATATTTGACCTGCAGTGCGGCATCGCCTACAATGGTGCCAATCTGCAACCGATGACGCATTGCTACGGCTTTGCTATGCACTTTAAATCTGCCATCTTCTTCAATTTCAATCTTTTTATACTCGTCGTAGGCTTGCAGCGACTGACTCCCTTTGGTGATAAAATTCAGAATCCATCGCCATTGCTCTTCGCTCATCGCTTGAAAGCAGAAAGTTTGTTTTACTTCCTTCCAGATTTCAGCCGGGTAAAAACCGTCTGCGACTGCAAGCGTGGTTAAATATTGAATCAACACATCAAAACTCAATAAATAGGGAATGCGGTCTTCTACCACCTGATTAATCGCTGCTTTCCCCAGCGCCGAAGCTTCGATAAGTTCAATAGCGTGTGTGGGTAAAAAGTAGATTACACTTTCTTTACCGGGCTGGTGGCCGCTGCGACCGGCGCGTTGTAAAAAACGGGCAACGCCTTTGGGACCACCAATTTGGATGATGCTCTCTACCGGAGCAAAATCAACGCCCAGATCGAGACTTGAGGTGCAAATCACGGCTTTCAGGCTTTCGTTTCTAATGGCCTGCTCTACCCAGAGCCGGGTTTCTTTATTGATGCTGCCATGATGCATAGCGAGTTCGCCGGCATACTCAGGGTGTTTGTACATCATTTTCTGAAACCAAAGTTCGCACTGCGCCCGTGTATTGGTAAACAAAAGTGTGGTTTTGCTGTTATTGATGATGGGGACGACTTCTTCTAAAAGGTGCAATCCCATATGTCCGCGCCATGGAAATTTTTCCATGGTTTCGGGGATAATGCTTTCAACCTTGTAGGTTTTTCCCAGATTTGCTTTGACTAAAACCGAATTTTTAAAGGCTTTAGAATCCGGTCCCAAAAGCACCTCTCGTGCCTGATCGAGATTACCAATTGTTGCTGAAATTCCCCAGATGCGCAGTTTTGGGGCAATGGCTTTAAGCCGTGAAAGTCCAAGTTCGGTTTGTACCCCGCGTTTGCTTCCCAGGAGTTCGTGCCATTCGTCAATCACGATAGCCGTGCAATTCTTAAAAACCTTCTTATAGTCTTTGCTCGTCAGCAAAAGTTGGAGGCTTTCGGGCGTGGTGATGAGCAAGTCGGGCATTTTGCGTTTTTGCTTTGCACGTTCAGTCTGAGGCGTGTCTCCAGTCCGTATGCCAACCGTTAGTTGGGTTTCCAAACCATCTGCAAATCGTTCTGCCGCCTGCGCAATTTCCACAGAAAGTGCCCGTAAAGGGGTAATCCAGATTGCTTTAAGTCCCGGTTTGTGTTTGGTTTTATAATCAGGATTGTTTTTGATGTAATCCAAAACAAATGCTACCCAAAGGGCATAGGTTTTTCCGCTTCCTGTAGGCGCGTTGAGCAGACCATTTTTACCTTCCAAAAATGCCTCCCAGGTCTCTTCCTGAAATGCAAAGGGTTTCCATCCCTGATTTTTAAACCAGGATTGCGCGAGTTTATGGAGTAGGTTTTTTGTCATATGGGCTACGAATCCTTCCGTTTTTGGCTTCGGCAAAACCACCTTCCCTTATCAAAGGAAGGAGCTTAAAAGCTCCCCTCTTAGTATAGGAGGGGTGTCCCGATTATCGGGACGGGGTGGTTTACTTCTTTTTAAAATTATCTTCAATCTCCTTCAATACACTGGGTAAAAAGTCAAATACCATTTTATTCTCAAAGCGTATGACATTAAAGCCCAGTTCATTTAATTTTTCAGTTCTGTACGCATCATATTCAGCAACATCGGGATTTTGATGATATTGGCCATCTAGTTCAACTATCAGTTTTTCTGAAGGACAGTAAAAGTCAACAATAAAGTAGGTAATGCTGTGTTGTCTTCTGAACTTTCTACCCGCCAGTTGAGATTTTTGTAAGTGTCTCCATAAAAAAGCTTCGACAGGAGTTAGGTGTGACCGTAAATACTTCCTTCTGCTTTCTAGTATTTTTAAATTGTGTATTTGTTTTTTCATAAACCAGCGGGATCACGAACCACCTCTTTCTTTGCCTTCGGCAAATTCATTCTCCTCCTTTTTAAGGAGGAGAGCTTTTTATTTCAGTTCAATTTACAAATAGTACTACTCATTCAGATACTTATTTCATTCGTGGGATTCCTTCAGCCGGCTTTGACCGGCTTCGGAATCAATTGCTTGAGGTCTTCTAAAGTGTTGGCATCTTCAATCTTTTTGTCTTTACGCCAACGCAGCATTCGCGGGAAACGGGTGGCGACACCGCTTTTGTGGCGCTTGCTGAGGGCGATTCCCTCGAAGGCGATTTCAAAAACGTGATGCGGAGTCACGCTGCGTACGGGGCCAAAGCGTTCCAAAGTATTCTTCTTAATCCAGGCGTCCAGACTGCGAAACTCGGCATCGGTGAGACCGGAGTAGGCCTTGGCAAAAGTGACGAGTTCTTCTTTGTTGTCATCCCAAAGCCCAAAAGTATAATCGGTGAACAGATTGCTTCGCCGGCCGTGACCACGCATGGCGTAGGTGAGCACCGCGTCAATAGTAAGCGGGTCAACCTTCCATTTCCACCAGTCGCCTTTTTTACGTCCCACGAGATAGGGGGAATCTTTCCGTTTGAGCATCAAGCCTTCAGACCTCACCTCGCGGCTGTGTTCGCGTTCTGCGGTGGCCTCTTCCCAGTTTGAAAACTCGATAGTTTCAGAAAGGTGAAGCGGTAACTCTTCGGTTTTAACCTCAATATATAGTTTTTCTAATAGTTTCCGCCTTTCGGCGAAAGCCAGATCGCGAATGTCTTTGCCTTCCCATTCCAGAATATCGTAGGCTTTGAGAATTACGGGTGTTTTTTTCAGTTGGGCTTTGGTGATATTTTTACGCCCGATGCGGGTTTGCAAATCGTTAAAGGTGCCGATCACTCCTTTTTTAAACGGAAGGATTTCACCATCGAGCACCGTCCCGTTAGGAATAGCCTCCACAAAGGCTTCAAACTCCGGGTATTTATCGGTCACCAGTTCTTCTCCGCGGCTCCAGACAAACAGTTCGTCTTCGCGAATGATGACCTGCGAGCGGATGCCGTCCCACTTATGCTCGGCAAACCAATCGTTTACATCGCCCAAATCTTCCGGAGTGTCCTCAATCGCATAGGCCAGATAAAAGGGATAGGGCTTGCTGAGGTAATCAGCTTTGTTTTCTTCTAAAATGAGTTTTTGAAAACTGATTGTTTTGGGATCCCAATCGCCCATCAGTTTGTAGGCCAGCACGTCAACATCAATATCTGTAGCCTTTGCCAGTGCACGGGTCATCAATTTCTGACTTACGCCAATGCGAAAACTACCGGTGATGAGTTTACTGAACACAAAGCGCTCGTAATAGTTGAGGCGCGTCCAGTTTTCGTGCAGGTATTCGCGTTTTTCGTCTTCGGGCTTTTTTTTGAGGGCGATAATTTCTTCACAAAACTGCGAGAGGCTTTTATCGGTATGTTCTTCGGAAGCGGGAATGATCAGCGCAATGGTTTCGGCCAGATCACCTACAATGTGATAGCTTTCTTCAAATAGCCACAGCGGAATCTGAGCCAGTTCGGTAGCCCAAGTGCGCAATAGGGTTGTATTTACAGGTCGTGGCGGACGGCGGTGCGACAAAATCGCAATCGTCCAGACCTTGTCTTTGGGAGGAGCTTCGCGAAAGTATTGCGTAAGGGCATCAACCTTGACGTTGGTCTTGTTAGTACTGTCTATTTTCCGAATAAGTTCTGCAAAGGCCCTCATCGCACTCTATCTTTCGTACATCTTTCCTCGAGGGAGAGAATGCCTTGATTTCTATTCGTTTTCATTTGCCTCTTCTTTTTTGTTTTCTTCTCCGAGTTCGCCCTCGTATTGGGTGGCTTCTGTGCGGGCGTCGTAGCCTTGCTCCAGTAAAAAGCGGGTAAAAATATCGGTATAGCCGTGGGTGCTGATGATTTTTTCAGCGCCGGTGGCTTTGATGCTTTCTAAAAGCCCCTGCCAGTCGCAGTGATCGCTCAGCACAAAACCTTTGTCTATGGCGCGTCTTCTGCGCGCTCCGCGAAAGGTCATCCAACCGCTGGCCGAAGCGGTAACGTACGGCACCATTTTGCGAATCCAGGTGCTGCCGTGGGCGCTGGGTGGCGCAACAACAATATTGCCTTTAAGTTCTTCTTTTTTGGTTTCGCGGGTTACCCGGGTGGTTTCGGGCATTGGGGTGAGTGGCCTGATGACTTCGGTCATATTCTCGATGGCGCCGTGGGTGTAAATCTTACCAATATCTGTATCGAGATAGCGTAGCAGGCGCTGGGCCTTGCCCAGAGAATAGCCAAAAATCACCGAGGTTTTGCCTTCGGCTTTATTTTCTGCCCACCAATTGTTGATATCGGTAAATACTTCGCTTTGTGGTCGCCATTTAAAAGCCGGAAGCCCAAAAGTACATTCGGTGATAAAAGTGTGGCACTTTACGGGTTCGTAGGGAACGGCAATGCCATCATCTTCGGTTTTATAATCGCCGGTAAATACCCAGACTTCACCCTTATGTTCCACACGTATCTGCGAACTGCCAATGATATGCCCGGCGGGATGCAGGCTAAATTTGACGTTGTTAATTACAAAAGTTTCACCCCATTCTTTGCCGGTAACGTTGATGTCTCCCAGCCTATGCTGAATAATAGGAACATTGGTGTGGTGGGTTATGTAGGATTTATGCCCCCAGCGGCTGTGATCTGCATGACCGTGTGAAATAATAGCCTTATCTACAGGTTTCCAGGGGTCGAGATAGACCCCGGCAGCGGCACAATAAATACCCTTGTCGTTAAATTGTAAGAGTGGTTCTGCGATGATTGTAGCGTTTTACTCGATAATCGAGATTTAATAGATTTAGGTCTTTTCCAAATTGAAAATTTTAGAGAAGACCTTTTGCTTATGCTTAAAATTACAAAGGGTGATAGAATGTGGTTGGGTGATTAAGAAAACATTAGCTTCGGTACAATTTTTTGGCAGAGCCAAAAAATCACTCAGCTACCTTTTGGATATTCGTTTAACATTAAGCTTTACTCCAATTTCAAAACAAACCGTAGACAGAAACCCTGAGACTTCAAAATTTTAAACGGGATAGGGGTATCAGCTAGCTACCATGTAGCGCGAATAGCCCGGTGCCCGCGCGACCTTGTTGTCGCGCGGGCAATCCCCCAAAATCTTGTTATTCTTTTTTGTTAAGATTTAGGAAGTAGTATATTTGGCATCTTAAAATTACAACCATGTCTTTTACAGATTTATTTGATAGTGGCGAGCACAGACGCAACCTTGGTCACTTTGCTGCTATCGCAAATATGGCCACCGTTGATGGTGAACTCAATGCCGAAGAAATTAAACTTTTAAAACGATTTGCTGTAAAGCTTGATATTGACGAGCAGGAATATGTTGATATCGTTGAAAACGCGAAGAAATATCCAATCAATCCGCCAAACAACTCAGAGAAGCGTCTAGAGCGTCTGCACGATTTGTTTAGAATGATATTTGTAGATCATACCATAGACGATCACGAGCGTTTTTTAATTGAAAAATATGCTATTGGTCTTGGCTTTAGTGCTGAAAAAGCTAAAAGCTTAATTGAGCGTTCTATACAGATTTTTCAGGGTGGAGTTGACTTTGAAGACTATGTTTACTTATTGAATAAGAAGTAAAACAGTAGTTCTTATAACTAAAAAACCCATTGCAAAAGCGATGGGTTTTTTGTTTTAAGATGCCGGCTTTGCATGAGTAAAACTGTATATTTAACCTTGTAAATTTTATTTTATGAATGCAAAAATTCGAAAGGCCGGAGTTAATGATATGGCCCAGGTACTGCGCCTGATTAAGGAGCTGGCTGTTTATGAGAAGGAACCAGACGCGGTTGAGGTTACGGTTGATGATTTAATCGCTTACGGTACGGGAGATGACGCGCAGTTCACGTGTTTTGTGGCAGAGGAGGAAGGTGAAATCCTAGGTATTGCATTGATTTATTACCGATTTTCGACCTGGAAGGGACGCACCATACACCTTGAAGATTTAATTGTAAGACAGGAACATCGCGGTAAAGGACTGGGAATGGCGCTATATACAGAAGTTATCAAACACACCTATGATCTTGGACTAAAAAGACTGGAATGGGTGGTGCTCGACTGGAATAAATCTGCAGTTGATTTTTATGAGGCTTCGGGAGCAAATGTGATGGCAGATTGGAATACTGTGCAAATGGATACAGCGGCAATGAAAGCCTTTCTTACTCAAAAAGGTTTAGCATAATTCATGGGTTTTAAAGTATATAAATTTGGAGGTGCTTCAGTAAAAGATGCCGATGGGGTGCGTAATGTTGCCCGGGTAATCAAGGAAACCGCTGCTACTGATGCGGTGGTTGTAGTCTCGGCAATGGGTAAAATGACCAATGCCTTTGAAGAACTTGTTGAAGCCTATTTCTCCAAACGCGATCAGCTCACGGATGCGTTGGAACCTTTGGTAAGCTACCATCTGGCAATTGCCAAAGATCTTTTTGAAAACACCTCGCAACCGGTTTTTAAAGAATTGAATCTGCTTTTTAATGAGTTGACCGATTTTTTAAAACGCAACAAGTCTCCAGATTACGATTTTGTATATGATCAGGTGGTGGTGTATGGTGAGTTGCTGAGTACGACCATTGTGAGTGCATATTTAAATACGATTCAACTGCGTAATACCTGGCACGACATACGCCAACATATAAAAACCAATACGCATTATCGGGAAGGTAAAGTAGATTGGGAAATCACTATGCGCAATCTGAGTCGCAATATTCCTAAAACCGGACTTCAGGTTACACAGGGTTTTATCGCTTCAGATCCTAACGGATTTAGTACCACTCTGGGGCGTGAAGGAAGTGATTATACCGCGGCTATAATAGCCTATTGTCTCAATGCCGAAAGTGTAACCATCTGGAAAGATGTACCCGGCGTTTTAAGCGGTGACCCGAGGTATTTTGAAAACACGGTATTGCTTAATACTATTTCGTATACCGAAGCTGCAGAACTTGCCTTTTATGGGGCTTCGGTAATACATCCTAAAACCTTGCAACCTTTACAGCGCAAAGAAATACCACTTTACGTAAAATCATTTACAGACGCTACCGCTCCCGGAACTCAGGTTTGTCTGGGCGAAGCTATAAGTCCGCGGGTGCCTTGCTATATTCTCAAACGACAGCAGGTTCTATTGTCTTTATCGTCTTTAGATTTTTCATTTATGGATGAAGGCAATATCGGAGAGATCTTTAAGTTGTTAGGGCAATACAAGCTCAAGGTTGATCTCATTCAAAATTCGGCGATCAGTTTTTCGGTATGTGTTGAAGATAAATACAAAAATCTGCAGAAGTTGGTAAACCGTCTTAAAGCCGATTATAAGGTGACGGTTTTTGAAAATGTGTTTTTGTACACCTTGAGACATCCTAATGAGAAGGCTGTTCGGGAGTTAGAAGAGCATAAGGAAATACTATTAAAACAGGTCACTCAAAATACGGTTCAGCTGGTAAGCTTGTAAGGGCTTCCACTCGTTTTTTGCTATATTTGCGGGTATTCGGCGTCATTTTATTTGATGTAGGTCTTGATTTTACAACAGTCTCTAAGCCAGACACTTTAATTAACTATTCATGGGGTTAGTCACAGCAAAAGAAGTTGCGCAGGCAATAAATGTTGATAAGTATGGATTTGCCGGTACCTTTTTAGGCTGGTCTCTGATGAAAGTTCTCAAGATTTCTAAGGCAAATGAAATCTACGACCGCAATAAGCATTTGAGCGATCTGGAGTTTTTAAATGCTATTCTCGACGAGTTCCAAATCAATTTTGAAATCCCTGATGAAGATCTTAAACGCCTGCCAAAAGCCGGGAGTTATATTACGATAAGCAACCATCCGCTGGGCGGTATCGATGGGATTCTGCTATTGAAACTTATGATTGAGCAGCGACCCGATTTTAAAATTATAGCCAACTTTTTACTGCATCGTATTCTGCCTTTAAAGCCATATGTGATGCCGGTAAACCCCTTTGAAGAACATAAAGACGCCAAGTCTAGCATTGCAGGCTTTAAGCAGGCTATACGCCACATACGCGATGGGCATCCTTTGGGGATTTTTCCTGCTGGCGAAGTTTCTACCTACAGAGACGATAAGCTAATTATCGATAAGCCATGGGAAGAAGCGGCAATGAAGCTTATTAAAAAGGCTGAAGTGCCGGTGGTTCCTATTTATTTTCACGCAAAAAACAGTAGACTGTTTTACCAGCTTTCACGTCTTAGTGATACGCTTCGTACAGCAAAATTACCTTCGGAATTGCTTACGCAGAAAAATCGCGTGATTCACGTACGTATAGGGAATCCAATCAGTGTAAATGCGCAAAAGGAACATGAAAGCCTGGAAGATTTTACAGAGTTCCTACGGAAGAAAACCTATATGCTGGCAAAAACTTTTGAGACTAAATCCCTACTCCAAACCATTCCGCAGTCGTTGAAAGTCGCTAAAGAGCCTAAAAAGATTGTCAAGGAAATTAAAGCCGAACTGATTGAGCAGGAGGTAGACAGCCTGAGAGAGCAGGATAAGCGCTTGCTTCAAAGCAAGAACTACGAGGTGTTTTTATCTTCCGCAGAAAATATCCCTAACATTCTAAAAGAAATAGGCAGACTTAGGGAAATTACCTTCCGGGAAGTAGGAGAAGGTACAAACGAGCCTACAGATTTAGATCCTTACGACCATCACTACCATCATCTGTTTTTATGGGATGAGGATACTAAACGCATTGCCGGTGCTTACAGAATGGGTCTGGGTTCTCTTATTATGCCTCAGCACGGTATTAATGGCTTTTACCTGCAAAGTTTGTTTCGATTTGAACCGGAGTTGCATAAAATGATGGGCGAAAGCATCGAGATGGGAAGAGCTTTTGTCATTAAAGAATATCAGCAAAAACCAATGCCACTCTTTTTACTGTGGCGTGGGATTGTGCATACAACCCTGAGATTTCCAGAGCATAAGTATTTGATAGGCGGTGTGAGCATCAGCAATCAGTTTTCAAATTTCTCAAAATCGCTGATGATTGAATTTATGAAGTCCCATTATTACGATCCGTATGTGGCGCAATATGTAAGACCGAAAAAAGAATTTAAGGTTAAGCTGAAAGATGCCGATAAGGAGTTTGTCTTTGACGAAACGGAAGCCGATCTCAACAAGTTTGATAAGATCATTGAAGAGATGGAAACCGGAAATCTACGTTTGCCGGTACTTATCAAAAAGTATATTAAGCAAAATGCTAAAGTGGTGGCTTTTAATGTAGATCCGCTGTTTAACAATGCCGTTGATGGATTGATGTATATCAAGATCGCCGACCTGCCCGAAAGCACTGTAAAACCGGTTATGGAAGAATTTCAGGCTGAACTGGAACTTAAGCTAGAGCAGTCTAAAAAAGAGGAAGACGAGGCTGCTAGTAAATCCTAGCACTTCTGCGCTCGAGCAACGTATTGTCCTGCCAGTTGCCATTGCGTTTTGCAATTTTCTCGTGAACGCCCAATATCCGGAAGCCGTGTTTTATGTGCAAAGCAATACTCGCTTTATTCTCTGGAAATATATGTGCAGTAAGCGTCCAAAATCCAGCAGCTTCACTGGCTTCGATTAAAGACTTAAGCAGGGTAGAACCAATTCCAATTCCTTTATAATCAGGAGAAACATATACGGTTAATTCGACTACGCCGCTGTATACGTTTCGCTTAGAAACCAGACTCAAAGCTGCCCAGCCTGCCACCTTTCCGTCGAGGGTAGCAATGAGCCTACATTCCGGGTAAAATCGAACATCCCAGTCTTCAAAGTGGGGTGCCTGCTCTTCAAAAGTTGCAATCCCCGTATTGATCCCAGCCTGATAAATGTGGGCAACATCAGGATAATCTTCAGGTTTAAAAGCTCTAATGTGTATGTTCATAATAACCAGTTATTCCTCGCTATCGTCTAAAAAGGCGGCGTCAACCGGTTCCCATAGCTCGATTTTATTTCCTTCAGGATCCAGAATCCATCCAAACTTCCCGTAGTCGTATTCTTCCATTTCACCAATAATCTCCACACCTTCTTTCTTTAAAACCGCAAGTAATTCTTTAAGATTTTCAACTCTGAAATTCATCATAAACTGCTTATCACTCGGCGAGAAATAAGAAGTATCCTGTTGGAAGGGACTCCATTGCGTAGAGCATTTAATACCGTTTTCATCACGCCACCAGAAAGTACAGCCGTATTGATCGGTGGGAATACCCAAATGTGTTTTATACCAGGCTTTGATTTCATCTGGATTTTGAGATTTGAAGAAAAATCCGCCTAATCCGGTTACTCTGTTTTTCATATTGAAGTTATTTAGATTGATATTCAGGACAATCGAGTCTTCTATTTTCGGGTGGTAATTGAATGCGTAATTGCATACAAAACGCATAATTAAGCGAGTCTTTTCGGTAAGCTTTGCAATCGAGGCAAGAGCGGTTAAGTGTAGTGAGTTCTTTGCTTTCGAGCCTTCCCAGCAGATTGTAAAGAGTACTGTACAGTCTTTGTAAATTCTCTTCAGAATCCTGACTGATGATGTCTTGCAGCGGCTTTGAGAAATCGCTTAATTGATTTAATTTTTCTTCACCCTGTGGGGTCAGGGTGATATAAAACCTGCGGTTGTCTTTAAAGTTGAGTTCCTTCTGCAGCCATTTTTTGGCTACCAGTGTGCTTACGCAATCACTTATGGTAGCTTTAGTAAGATTGAATTCTGTTACCAGATTACTTACGGTATTTTCCTCGGTTTTATGGCTGGCTACAAAGATGAGCAGCTTTTGCTGCAAAGGAGATAAGTTGTGAACTTTCTGACTCTCCCAAAGCAGAGTTTTAAACACATCGGCAATCTTATCGAGTGCGGCAGTTGTGCGTAAACTGAGACTTTGATTTTGGTAAGTAGGATCGTAAAGGTGTTGCATACTTCGATTTTAGGACAATCTAATTTACTAAAAACCCTTAAGAATCAATAGCTAGTATTAGAAAGTCAGGAAACCAAAGTATTAGGCCATAGCCAAAATTTTATCGACTATGGTTTGGGCAAGTTTAATTTTGCTCTCAACCGTCCACCCGGCGATATGTGGAGTGAGCACAACATGGTCTGCAGAGATGAGGTATTTAAGAGGTTCGGGCATTTGGGCAGCATCGGTAAACAGATTCTCAAATGATAATTTCTCGTATTCCAAAACATCCAGACCGGCACCCAGCACTTTGCCAGATTTAAGTGCTTCAACCAAATCTGCAGTCACAACGCTCTTACCACGAGCCGTGTTTATCAACCAAAAAGGTTTTTTAAAGCCATTGATAAAATCGGAATTCACCATCTTATCCGTTAAGGGTGTCCAGGGTGTGTGCAGGCTTAAAACATCTGCCTGTTCCTGTAATTCTTCAAGCGAAACCTGTTTGGCAAAGGCATTACCCAGGTTAGGTCTAATATCATAGCAAATCACTTCACAATCAAATCCCTGTAATTTTTTCGCGAAGGCATTACCCATATTGCCATAGCCTATGAGGCCAACTGTTTTACCCTCAAGCTCTAGTCCACGGTTTTTCTCACGATTCCATTGCCCGGCACGAACTTCAGCATCGGCTAATTTTAGCTTGTTAAACAACATAAGCAACATTCCCAGAGCGTGCTCACCTACTGCATTGCGATTACCCTCTGGAGCAGCGATTAGGTGTACTCCTTTTGACTCTGCATAAGGAATGTCAATACTTTCAAGACCAGCACCTACACGAGCGATGAATTTGAGATTGGTAGCTGCATCCAGAAATTGCTGGTCAATTTTAAACCGACTTCTGATGACAACCCCATCATAGTTTGCGATTTTAGCTTCGATTTCCTCTTTAGTTGAGGTGTAATCCTCGTGATTGGTATGACCGGCTGCTGCCAGCTTATCAATCATTAAAGCGTGGTTGCTGTCTATGTGCAGAATTTTCATAGGACTTATTTATTGACTTCTTCGTAATAGGCGGTAAAGGATGCGGGCACGCGCAGGGGTCTGCGAGAATCCATATCAAGCAAACACCAGTTTGTAATCGCAGTTGCCAGGACTTTTTCGTCTGCAGGTCTGTGAATTTTAGTACATCGTATAGAGCGCACGCCTTCAAATTTTTCAACCCAGGTCTCGACGATTATTTCTTCTCCTTCAAAAGCCGGAGCGTGATATTTTATGGTGTGTTCTAAAGCAACCCAGGCATATTTTTCAAGCATTTCGGGAGTAGAATTATCTTGCCAATGTGCTTCGGCAACATCCTGAACCCATTGCAGATAAATCACGTTGTTTACGTGACCAAGGCCATCTATAGCTTCAGCAGGAATGGTAACAGGAAGTTTAAAAGTCTTTGCGTTCATTATTCAAAAATAGGAAACAAAAGCGGGGAAGCTTTTAACAGAACGGTTTTTGAGAATTTTTTGGGAAACTTAAAAGCCCAGGATCAATTTAGCAATCAGGAAATAGGTTAGAATCCCAAACACATCATTACTTGTGGTAATAAAAGGACCGGTTGCTACTGCCGGGTCGATTCCTTTTTTGGAAAGGAGAATAGGAATAAAAGTGCCAATTAATGCAGCCAAAATAATAACGGCGATAATCGCAATCCCGATACTGGCAGATTCCAGATAAGAGGTTTCAAAAGCAAAATGACTTAAAAATAACACCACTGAAGCAATTGAAATCCCGTTGATTAATGCCAAAGCACATTCTTTCAACAAGCGGCTGATTATATTTCCCTTTAGAGTATCGTTTGCCAGACCCTGCACCACAATCGCACTCGACTGTACCCCAACATTTCCTGCTGTCGCCTGAATTAAGGGTACAAAAACCAATAATTTAGGGAAGGTTTCAAAAATACTGTTGAAGCCGGTAATAATACTCGCGGCTCCCAAACCGCCAAACATCCCGATAAGCAACCATGGCAAGCGCGCGCGGGTAAGTTTGAGAAGACTGTCATCTGCCTCAACTTCCTGAGAAAGACCCGCAGCCATACGATAATCTTCATCAGCCTCATCTCTAATGAAGTCGATAATATCATCTACGGTAATGCGACCCAGCAAAACACCTGCGTCATTGACCACCGGCACGGCTTCCAGATCGTATTTCTGCATAAGACGAGCCACATCTTCTGCGGTGTCGTGAACATTCACGGCATCTACGTTTGGAATATAAATGTCTGAAATCTTACTCTTAGCTTCTGCAGTAAGCAGGTCTTTAAGAGATAGTCTGCCTATTAAATGATCGTTGCGATCTACCACATAAACCGAATGAACACGAGTGACGTTCTGTGCCTGAGCACGCATTTTACGCACGCAACCGGCAACCGTCCATGTTTCCCGAACGCGCACCAATTCTTTCGCCATTAGACCACCGGCAGAATCTTCATCATAGCGCAACATCTCGACGATATCACGAGCGTGATTTTCATCTTCAATGGCTTCAATTACTTGACGTTGAATGTCTTCGTCGAGCTCGGAGAGAAAGTCTACCGCGTCATCGGTATCCAGTTCATTAAGCTCGTCTGCAATTTCCTGTGGCGAAAGGTTGTCAAGAATTTCTTCCCGGTAATCTTCATCAAGCTCCATTAGAGCTTCAGAAGTTTTCTCACTATCCAGAAGTTTTACAAGATAGGTAGCTTCTTCGGTAGTAACCTCGTCAAGAATCTCGGCGATATCGGCGTGGTGAACATCTTCAAGAAGGTCAAGAATTGCGGTATCGTCTCTAACCTCGATAAAATTCTCAATCTGCTCTATAAGGTCTTCGGTAAGTTCAAAAGCCATAGCCGCTTCTTTATCGGGTTTGTATTCTCTTAAGGGTGGTGCAAATATAGTTAAACTGGGCTCAGTGGCTAGCTGCTTTAAGATACATTTACCTTGATAACTGGCTTAGTGAAATGTTTTGAAAAACCACTGTTTAAATAGCACCGTCGTTTTCAATCTCCCTTGTGAGTTCTATAAATTCTGAAACACTCAATTGCTCTGGACGCTTGTTGAAAATTTCACTTTCACGAAAAGCTTCACTGAGTTCGAGCTGTTTCAGGCTGTTGCGCAGGGTTTTGCGTCTTTGCTGAAAAGCCATTTTCACCACTTTATACAGGGCCTGAGGGCTGCAGGCTAAATCTTTGTAGTTTTCCTTTCGCTTAAGCTTTAACACGCCACTATCTACTTTGGGAGGTGGATTGAATACCGAAGGCGGCACGGTAAATAAATATTCAGCATCATAAAATGCCTGGGCTAAAACTGAAAGTATGCCATAGGTCTTGCTGCCTTCCGGTTCACAAATGCGTTGCGCAACTTCCTTCTGAAACATCCCGGTAAACTCGGGCACCTGATCGCGCCACTCCAGCATTTTGAAAACAATCTGAGTAGAAATGTTATAGGGGAAGTTTCCTGTAATTGCAAAAGGTCTGTCTCCAAAAAGAGTACTTAGATCGTATTTTAGAAAATCGGCTTCTACAACATCTAGGGTGCAGCCTTCCATTTGCGAGGCATACTCCAGCGGAAAACTGTGATTGAGATAAACTATAGACTCACTGTCGAGATCCATAGCAGTTATGCAGGTGTCTTTACGCAGCAAATATTTGGTAAGCACTCCGGTACCGGGGCCTATTTCAAGAATATCTGTATAGCCTTCATAGGATAGTGTTTCGGCAATTTTTCGGGCGATGTTTTCATCTTTTAAAAAATGCTGGCCAAGATGCTTTTTGGCTTTTACGGGATCATTCCCGTGTTGTTGTTTTTCGGCCTTTTTGAATTTTTT
>CAXPQP010000055.1:0-15524 GCA_964219495.1 Leeuwenhoekiella sp.
CCTACACGACGCTCTTCCGATCTAATTGCGCGTCCATCAGCAGCAACATCACCGGTTAATTCTGCCCACTGAGTTGGCCCCTGACCTTCAAAGTCAATACCTACAGAAGGTTTACCCATCTGAGTATATTGCTGACGAGAATCCTGAACTACATCTCCGTCCATTGCAGGATTACCACCACGGTCTGATTGTAATGCATATAAAGGAACTACATTACTTTCTCCTTCTGTGATACCCCAACGGAATTTAGCATAACGTAGGTTTTGTGGTCTTGCACGTACAACCTCTGGCTTTGTAAGATAGCTATTAATAACAGCAGTATCTTTAACCTGTGCATATCCTATTACAGGAGCCTGACCATATTGTTGGATTACAGGATTAAAGCTGAAACGCTCGAATAAAGGATTATTTTGAGCCGCTGGGCTTATAGAATCTTCATCACTAGCAAGTAATTCTTCAATTGAATCATCGGTAGTTTCAGTAGTATCTACATTTGCTACAGTTTCTTCTTCCTCAGCTGGAGCAACAAGATCCTGTAAAATAGAATTCACCTGAACCAAATAAGGAGCAGCTTCAGCAGCAAAAATGGTTTTATAAAACTCAAGTTGCGCAGTACTTTCTAATTGGAATCGTACACGCTCAATATCGGTAGCACCAGGTAGTTCAATCAAAATACGTGATTGATTGTCTAAACGCTGAATGTTAGGCTGTGTAACACCAAATTTATCGATACGATTACGCAATACTTCAAAAGCAGATTTGATAGACTCTTCTACTTCACGACGAATAACAGGCTTAACCTCATCATTTGTCATATTGAAGTTTACCTTTTCGCCTAAAGTTGTGTTAGCAAAAATATCTGGCGAAGCTAATTTGTTATCTCCAGGAATTGCCTCAAAAGCATCGAAGAAATCATCAAGAAAAGCATTCTGACTGTTCTTTTGAGCTTCTGCCGCCTGATCTAAAGCCTGGTTAAAAGCAGGATCGGTTGAGTTATTGCTCAAACCTTTAAGAATATCTGCAACAGAAATCTCAAGGATTGCGTTCATACCTCCCTTAAGATCCAAACCTTTATTAAGTTCTTTCTCTTTTGCATCGTTGTATGTAATTCCTAAAGCGATAGGCTCATTACCTACTGAATCTAAATATTGACGAGCAACTTCTCCTCTTCTATCTACATAATCAGACACTGTAGTTGGAACATTTTGCTCAGCAAATACAGCTGCTTCTTCTTCTGCCTGATTTGTGAAATACGTGAACGAAAGTTGGTACAAACTCACCAACCCAAATAAAATCGCAAATACTCTAATGAGTCCTTTATTTTGCATTACTTATACTATTTATTAATTCTTCCCGAACATTTTTCGGGCGATTTTGTAAAACGTGCAAATATAGGGTTTCAAGGTAGAAATGCCAATAAATATCTTTTTGATTTCTTTAACTATTCAACTTCCTGTCTTACAGTTATTTAAATAGATTTCAGCAAATGCTAAATGTTAATTTTTATGAGCTATAATTTGAAATAGACTTTTCAAAGCAGACCTCAACGACCTCTTCAAATTGGTGATTTTTCATTTAATTACAATTCAATTTACCTTCTTACTTTTCACATAATATAAGTGATTAGTCAGGGCTAGTTACCAACTTACTTTTCTGATTTTGTGATGCTAAAGAATTCCAAAGCCTACATCATAAAGATTTATTTTTTTGTCAACTTTTTAATGTTGATAAATTTACAAACCAATGATAATAAGTTATTTACAATTTATTTTTGATAACTTATCAATTATGATAGCTTTTACACTTTGTGAAAATACGTACCTTCACGATTGAAAATTCAGCAACCACACTCAAAACTCATTTCTATGCCTACACAAACTACAGTACCCGCATCCAAAACCTATACTCAGGATGAAGCATTTAAAGCATCTCTAGATTATTTTAAAGGTGATGATCTTGCCGCCCGCGTCTGGGTTAATAAATATGCCTTAAAAGATTCAGACGGGAATCTGTATGAAAAAACTCCAGACGATATGCACCGTCGTATCGCCGCTGAAATTGCACGTATCGAATCGCGGTACCCTAACCCAATGAGCGAGCAGGAAGTTTTTGACCTTATTAAAGACTTTAAATATATAGTACCTCAGGGAAGCCCAATGGCCGGTATTGGAAACCCGTATCAAGTGGGTTCACTTTCAAACTGTTTTGTTATTGGAAACAGCGGTGACTCTGACTCGTATGGTGGTATAATGAAAATTGACCAGGAACAGGTACAGTTAATGAAGCGTCGTGGCGGTGTAGGTCACGATCTTTCGCATATACGACCTAAAGGTTCTCCGGTTAAAAACTCCGCATTAACCTCAACAGGATTGGTTCCTTTTATGGAGCGCTACTCAAACAGTACACGCGAAGTGGCTCAGGATGGCAGACGCGGCGCATTAATGCTTTCGGTTTCTATCAATCACCCGGATGCAGAAGATTTTATTGATGCCAAAATGGAACAAGGCAAGGTAACAGGAGCTAATGTTTCAGTTCGTATTGACGACGGCTTTATGGCAGCTGTACGTGATAAAAAATCATACACCCAGAAATATCCTATTTTCAGCCCCAACCCTATCAATCAGAAAGAAATTGAAGCTGAAAAACTTTGGAAAAAAATTGTTCACAACGCCTGGAAATCTGCAGAACCCGGTATTTTATTCTGGGATACCATCGCACGCGAGTCTGTACCCGATTGTTATGCCGATTTAGGCTACAAAACAGTATCTACAAACCCATGTGGTGAAATTCCACTTTGTCCTTATGATTCGTGCCGACTACTTGCGATCAACCTGTTTTCTTATGTTGAAAATCCATTCACAGATAAGGCAAGTTTCAACTTTGACCTGTTTAAAAAACACATTGCCCGCGCACAACGAATTATGGATGATATCATCGACCTCGAACTGGAGAAAGTTGATGCGATTTTAGCTAAAATTGAAGCAGATCCTGAAAATGACGCGGTAAAACAAGTAGAGCGCAACCTGTGGTTAAACATTCGTAAAAAGGCTGAAGAAGGAAGACGTACCGGAATTGGTATTACCGCTGAAGGTGATATGCTTGCTGCTCTTGGAATTAAATACGGAAGCGAAAAAGGAATTGACTTTTCTGTAGAAATACACAAGACCATTGCTATTGAAGCCTACCGCGCTTCGGTTTATGCTGCTAAAGAACGTGGGGCTTTCCCAATTTTTGATTCAGAACGAGAAAAAGAGAATCCATTTATTCTTCGCCTGAAAAAAGCAGACGAGAAACTGTACTACGATATGCTTGAATATGGCCGTCGGAACATCGCCTTACTCACCATCGCTCCAACGGGCACAACTAGTTTGATGACTCAGACTACTTCAGGTATCGAACCTGTGTTTTTACCTGTGTACAAACGCCGTCGCAAGGTAAACCCCAACGACAAAGAAGCACGTGTTGACTTTGTAGATGAATTGGGTGACAGCTGGGAAGAATATGTTGTTTTTCACCATCGCTTTAAAGAGTGGATGCAGGCCAACAACATAGACACTACAAAAAACTACAGTCAGGAAGAACTGAATGCTATCGTAGCAAAATCACCCTATTTTGAAGCGACATCAAATGATGTAGACTGGTTAAACAAAGTACGCATGCAGGGAGCTGTACAAAAATGGGTTGACCACAGTATTAGTGTTACCATTAACTTACCGAATGATGTTGATGAAGAATTGGTTGGTAAATTATATTTAGAAGCCTGGAAAGCAGGTTGCAAGGGAGTAACGGTTTACCGTGACGGTTCGCGCTCTGGAGTACTTATTTCTAATGAGGAAAAGAAAGAGGAAGAAGAAAACGACACGCTTACTGCTTTCCCTACAAAAAGGCCATCTGTATTGGAGGCAGACATTGTACGTTTTCAAAATAATAAAGAAAAGTGGATTGCCTTTATAGGTCTTATTGACGGTAAGCCTTACGAAATCTTCACAGGTATCGCCGATGATGAAGATGGAATATTGATTCCACGTTGGGTTGAAGGCGGTCTGATTATTAAAAACCGAAATGAAGACGGAAGCTCTCGATACGATTTTCAGTACAAGAACAAACGTGGGTATAAAACTACAATTGAAGGCTTATCACACAAATTTGACCCGGAATACTGGAACTATGCCAAGCTAATCTCAACAACTTTGAGATATGGTATGCCAATTGAAAAAGCAGTTGAATTAACCAACAGTCTTCAATTAGATAGTGCCTCTATCAACACCTGGAAAAATGGAGTTTCGAGAGCATTGAAGCGCTATGTTGCAGACGGTACTGAAGCCCGTAAACAAAAATGTGACAATTGTAATTCGTCACAATTAATTTATCAGGAAGGTTGTCTTACCTGTAAAGATTGTGGCTCATCAAAATGTGGTTAATCCTGCAGATGATCACCATAAAAAAAGCCGCTCAGTGAGCGGCTTTTTTTATTTGAAAGATTACGTTTATTATAACTCAAGTAATCCGTTAGTTTTCTTAACTGCTTCTGCACTTTCCTGCATTTTAGCCTTTTCAGCATCGCTTAAATCAACGGGCACAATACGCTCAATTCCATCTTTACCTAAGATTACAGGAACACCAATACAGATGTCATCAAGATCATATTCGCCTTCTAACAAAGCAGAGCAAGGGAACATTTTCTTCTGATCACAAGCAATGGCCTGCACCAATCCAGATACAGCAGCTCCAGGAGCATACCATGCAGAAGTTCCTAATAATTTAGTAAGAGTAGCACCACCTACTTTAGTATCTTCCATAACCTGCTCAAGTCTTTCTTCAGAAAGGAATGCAGATGCAGGAACACTGTTACGTGTAGCTAAACGGGTTAATGGAATCATACCTGTATCGCTATGACCTCCTATTACCATTCCGTCTACATCAGAAATTGGGCATTCTAACGCTTCAGCTAAACGGTATTTGAAACGAGCACTGTCAAGCGCGCCACCCATACCTATAATTTTGTTTTTAGGTAAGCCTGTAGTCTTATGCACCAAATACGTCATCGTATCCATCGGGTTACTCACTACAATAATGGTAACATTTGGAGAGTGTTTAATAAGATTAGTAGCAACATCTTTTACGATTCCTGCATTAATCCCAATCAATTCTTCTCTGGTCATACCCGGCTTACGAGGAATACCACTGGTAATTACCGCAATATCACTACCTGCAGTTTTAGAATAATCTCCAGTAGTACCGGTAATACGGGTATCAAAACCGTTCAATGAAGCGGTTTGCATCAGGTCCATTGCCTTTCCTTCTGCAAATCCTTCTTTGATATCTACTAAAACAACATCTGAAGCAAAATTCTTCATCGCTATATATTCAGCACAACTTGCGCCTACTGCTCCTGCTCCTACTACGGTAACTTTCATGGGTATGTAATTTTTTATTAATTATTAAATGAAAAACAACACCTTGTGCGGCATCGTTTGCGGACGCAAAAATACGATATCGTTCAATCTTTTAAGAGTCTTAAGCCTTAAAATTGACTTATTTTATGGGCTTTCATGCTAATAAATTAAATCTTGAAACTATTGCATAAAAAAAGCTGCTTTAAGATTTTAAAACCTCAAGCAGCTTTTTACATTAAATGAACTTATTGCTATCTGAAACTAAACGCGATTCCGCCCGTAATATTGCTGTACTCCTGAGCAGAATATTCTGCAAATATTTTAAAGAATGCCAGATTGAGACGAGCACCTAAAGAAGCTTTTACACTAGAAGGATTGTAGGTTAGAGCGATAGGGTCTGTAACTTCACCAGGTTGATCGTTATCATAGGTAAACTCATAAGTACCTAAAACATTGATTTCAGACTTACCACCGGTATATCCTATACCACTATACAATGTGATAAATTTAAAATCTAACGAAGCCAAACCTTGTACCGTATAGGAGTTTAATTTAAACTCAGCTGCCTGATTGCTTCCTTCTAAATCTGAATCTGCCTGAATATCATAATCCACATTCATATTAGTAAAAGCACCAAGTACTGAAATACTAAGCGGTAGGTTTTCCAGAGGTCCGAAATATTGCATCAAATCATGCTTAAAACCAGCTCCAAAAAGTTTCCCTTTCACATCGTCACTACCTACTTCAGGCACAAAACGTACCATAAGATCGGTTCCTTTAAAAACCCCTAGACTAGCCTGGATTGCCGGTGCAGGTACAGCATTTAGCGGAAGGTCATCTTTTACCCCTTCAGGCATAGTAAAGCGTACCACATCACCATCCTGTGTAGTTACGTTAAGATCTGCTGGAGTAATATTACCAGCTACTGTTGGCGTTTGATTAGAACTCGCTACCACAGTATTTTCAAATTCAAGATCTGAAAATGAAAACATCTCTTTTTCTGAAGGCACGATAGCACCATTAAACCCAATGGTTATATCAAATCCCCATTGCTTATGCGTCTTTGCGGTATGATACCAGCCGCCAGACATACTGTAAACAAGCCCTTCCATTGCAGGAGCGATATAAGCCCCCATAAGGGTATTAGCATCAGCCTTACCGGCTTTTACAATAGCTTCAAAGCCATCATCTTCCTGCGCAAATAAACCACTTGTTCCAAGCGCTAATAACCCAAAAAGTAACGTTTTTTTCATTCTTTGATTGATTAGATTGATTTTTTAATTCTTCAAATTACTAACCAAAAATAGTAAAACCGCTTTAAGACCAAAGGGTTAAAAACAAAAAAGCCCGAACTTTTACAGTTCAGGCTTAACTTTTTTACTCGTGAAGAGTTACGCATCAATATTAGCGTATATCGCATTTTTTTCAATAAACTCACGACGTGGTGGCACTTCATCACCCATAAGCATAGAGAAGATACGGTCTGCTTCAGTACCATTGTCAATAGTTACCTGACGCAGGGTTCTAAATTCAGGATTCATAGTGGTATCCCACAATTGCTCTGCATTCATCTCCCCAAGACCTTTATATCGCTGTACGTTTGCACTACCTCCCATATCCTGGTTGTATTGATCGCGCTCTTTGTCACTCCACGCATAACGCATCTTTTTACCTTTTTTAAGCAAGTAAAGTGGCGGTGTTGCGATATATACGTGACCACCTTCAACCAACTCACGCATATAGCGGAAGAAGAAAGTAAGAATCAAGGTTGCAATGTGACTACCATCGACGTCGGCATCACACATAATAACAATCTTGTGATATCTTAGTTTTGAAAGGTTAAGCTCTTTAGAATCCTCTTCGGTACCTATTGTAACTCCAAGGGCTGTAAAGATGTTTTTGATTTCTTCATTTTCAAAAACCTTATGCTGCATCGCTTTCTCTACATTCAGGATTTTACCGCGAAGCGGAAGAATCGCCTGAAAATTACGGTCACGTCCCATTTTTGCAGTACCACCCGCAGAGTCACCCTCTACCAGGAATACCTCGCAAGCTTGTGGATCTGTTTCAGAGCAGTCTGCCAATTTCCCAGGCAAACCACCTATACTCATCACTGTCTTGCGCTGAACCATCTCACGTGCTTTCTTAGCTGCGTGTCTTGCCTGCGCGGCAAGAATCACTTTCTGCACGATGGTTTTGGCATCATCAGGATGTTCTTCGAGATATATTTCAACCATTTCAGAAACTGCCTGCGATACTGCGGAAGTTACTTCACGGTTACCCAATTTAGTTTTAGTCTGACCTTCAAATTGTGGCTCTGCAACTTTAACCGAAATAATTGCAGTAAGACCTTCTCTAAAGTCATCACCAGCGATTTCAAATTTCAGTTTATCAAGCATTCCTGAAGCATCTGCATACTTTTTCAACGAAGTAGTGAGACCTCTTCTAAAACCGGCGAGGTGAGTACCTCCTTCGTGGGTGTTGATATTGTTTACATACGAATGCAGGTTTTCAGCATAACTATCATTATAAATCATGGCAACCTCGACAGGAATATCATTCTTTTCCCCTTCCATGGAGATTACATCACCAATAATTGGCTGACGGTTTCCATCAAGAAAACGTACAAATTCTTTTAAACCTTCTTCAGAATGAAAGGTTTCTGTAACAAACTCACCTTTATCATCTTTGTGACGCTTGTCTGTAAGTGTTATCGTGATTCCCTTATTCAAATAAGCCAGTTCTCGCATACGACTGGCAAGCGTATCGTAGTTATATTCTGTAGTTTGCTGAAAAATAGAAGCATCTGGTTGAAAAGTCACCACGGTACCACGGTCTGTTGTATCACCAACGGCTTTCACTGGATACATAGCCTTACCCTTCTCGTATTCCTGCTCCCAAATTTTACCATCACGGTAAACTGTTGCTTTAAGATGGTCTGATAGTGCGTTAACACAACTCACACCTACCCCGTGCAAACCACCAGATACCTTGTAAGAATCTTTATCAAATTTACCACCGGCACCAATTTTTGTCATTACAACCTGAAGGGCAGAAACCCCTTCTTTCTTATGTAAATCTACCGGAATTCCCCGACCGTTATCCTTAACTGAGATCGAGTTGTTCTCGTTAATGATTACCGATATGGTATCGCAATGACCAGCCATTGCCTCATCAATCGAGTTATCTACAACTTCATAAACCAAATGGTGCAAACCACGCACCCCTACATCTCCTATATACATTGATGGACGCATGCGCACATGCTCCATCCCTTCCAGCGCCTGAATACTATCTGCAGAATACTGCTTCTTATTGGCTTCTTCGCTCATATATTTTTATTAGGTTAAATTGTTCTGTTTTTTCTTAAAGCGGAAATTGCTTGCCTTAATATTAAAAAGTGCATAAAAACACGATTAAAAACGCCCTGGCGACGTGTTTTTTGATAGCAAACAAATATAAAAAAAGGCTACCCCATAAAGGAGCAAAACCCAGGCCAAAAGGCTTAAGTTATCAACAAATTGTGAAAAAACACCCTTCAATTTTGGGAATCACCAGCATATTGAAAAATCACACACAGAAAACACAAAAAGCGCCTTCGTTTTACCGAAAGCGCTTTCAAATTGGCGGTTGTATTTATAAAATCAGTTATGCTAATTCCTTTTTCTTACCATATGCATCAGTATGCACGTTTGCAACCGCGCGGCCAGATGGATCATTCATATTCTTGAAAGCCTCATCCCACTCCAAAGCAATCTTGGTACTACAAGCAACAGATGCTTCCTGAGGTACACTTTTTGCCGCTGCATCACTTGGAAAATGCTCTGCAAAAATGCTTCGGTAGTAATATTCCTCCTTGTTAGTAGGAGTTTGAATTGGGAATTTAAACTTAGCGTTCGCTAATTGCTCATCGCTAACTTTTTCATTCACCATTTCTTTTAAGGTATCAATCCAGCTGTAGCCTACACCATCAGAGAATTGTTCTTTTTGTCTCCACGCTACGCTTTCAGGTAGATACGATTCAAATGCTTTACGCAGCACCCATTTTTCCATTCGCTCACCGTTGATCATTTTATCTTCTGGGTTGATACGCATCGCAACATCCATAAATTCTTTATCAAGGAAAGGTACACGACCTTCAATTCCCCAGGCTGCAAGCGATTTGTTTGCACGTAAACAGTCATACATATGCAACTTGCTTAATTTACGCACGGTCTCTTCGTGGAATTCCTGTGCGTTTGGAGCTTTATGGAAATATAAATACCCTCCAAAAACCTCATCTGCACCTTCTCCTGAAAGAACCATCTTAACACCCATAGACTTAATCACACGAGCCATTAAATACATAGGGGTTGAAGCACGAATGGTAGTAATATCATAAGTCTCCAGGTTATAAATCACATCGCGTATAGCATCAAGACCTTCCTGAATAGTAAACTTGATTTCGTGATGAACTGTTCCTATATGATCTGCTACTTTTTGAGCTGCAGCAAGATCAGGAGAACCTTCCAAACCTACTGAGAAGGAGTGTAATCTTGGCCACCATGCAGCATCCTGATCATCGCTTTCAATACGCTTGTCTGCATATTTCTTAGCAACGGCAGAAGTGATTGAAGAATCTAATCCTCCAGAAAGCAATACTCCGTAAGGAACGTCAGACATCAACTGGCGGTGTACAGCAGCTTCTAGTGCTTCTTTTAATTTCTGAATATTGGTCTCATTTTCTTTTACAGCCTCATACTCCATCCAGTCCCGCTCATACCATCTTTTCAATTCACCATCAGCACTATGTAGGTAATGGCCTGGAGGAAATAATTCGATTTTTGTACATGTTCCTTCAAGAGCTTTTAATTCTGAAGCTACGTAGAATGTCCCATGTTGATCCCATCCCATATAGAGTGGAATAATACCCATGTGATCACGAGCCACAAAATATTCATCTTTTGCTGCGTCATATAAAGAGAATGCAAAGATTCCGTTTAATTTATCTAAGAATGCAGGACCTTCCTCCTGATATAAAGCTAAAATAACTTCACAGTCAGACTGTGTCTGAAAGTCATAATGACCTTTTAATTGCTTACGCAATTCTTTGTGATTGTAAATCTCCCCATTAGCAGCAAGAATTAACTTACCATCAGGGCTTAATAAAGGTTGTTTTCCCGAAGCCGGGTCAACTATAGATAGACGCTCGTGAGCTAAAATGGCTTTCTCGTCGCTGTAAACTCCATTCCAGTCCGGACCACGATGACGTATTTTTTTTGACATTTCTAAAAGCTGCGGTCTTAATACTTCTGCAGGCTGTTTCAATTCATAGGCACATACGATCCCACACATAATTCAATTGTTTTAATTTGATGGTTCAAAGATGCAGTTTAGATATTAACTCACAAACAAAAAACACATATATGATTACAAATTGAAACTTCAAAACAGATATTTATTTTAAAATGAAATTAATTAAAGCTCATTTAAACATTTCTGATTACAAATGGGATTTTAAGAAGCTCTTAACGAAAGAAAAGTCGTGCTGCATTGTACTTTTGCACAAAACTTGATATCCACTTCATAAACAAAAAACAATGAACAATTTAGTAAAGACTTTAGTTATAGCCTTTATGCTAATCAGCGTAAGCACAGAGGCACAAAAATTTAGTGATCCAGATAAAAGTCCGCTTGATATCGCAATGTATCGCGGTCAGGACAAAGCTCCACGTGTACGTGTAATTTACAGTCGCCCTCAGAAAAAAGGTCGTGAAATTTTTGGCGAACTTGAAAAGTACGGAGAAGTATGGCGTACTGGAGCTAATGAATCTACAGAAATCAAATTTTATCGTGATATGATGGTAGGAGATAAAATGATCCCTGCCGGGACATACACTTTATTTACTATCCCAAATGAAAATGAGTGGACGGTAATATTAAATAAAGACCTTGATACCTGGGGAGCATACGGTTATAAAAAAGAACGTGATTTAATTCGTTTTACCACTCCGGCTCGTAAAACAGCTGCTCCGGTAGAATCATTTTCAATTTCATTTCAACCTACAGAAGCTGGTTCAGATATGTTCCTGGGATGGGATGACACCTTCATTCAGGTTCCAATCGAAGAGGTTGAATAATCAGAATTGAATAGCATCAAAATAAAAAATCCCATCTTTTAAGAATGGGATTTTTTTATGCCTACTACTTTCAACCTGTAAGTTCCAAACTATGGAATATTAAGGTATTTATGGGTTTGTAAACTGATTTTCCACTGCGGGTTAGCCATCACATAATCGACAATTAACGGAGTCATTTTTTCACGAACACTCCATTCTGGCTGTAAGTATAATTCGCAATTACCATTTACTTTAGCCGCATGCTCTTCAGCAAATGCAAAGTCAGATTTGTTATAAATGATAACTTTCAGCTCATTAGCTTCGTTATATATTCGTGGTTTTGGTAGCATGCGTTTTTTAGGCGAAAGGCAAATCCAATCCCAGTTTCCAGACAATTCATAAGCACCTGAAGTTTCAATATGCACCTGCATTCCTTCTGCCCTAAGTAAACCCGTTAGATGCTCCATATCCCACATCAAAGGTTCTCCACCGGTAACAACAATAGTTTTGCTGTATTTTTTCGCGTTAGCAACAATAGCTGAAGCTTCAGTAGGAGGATGTATTGCAGCATCCCAACTCTCTTTCACATCACACCAGTGGCAACCTACATCACAGCCACCAACGCGTATAAAATAAGCTGCGGTTCCTGTATGATGCCCTTCTCCCTGTATGGTATAGAATTCTTCCATCAAAGGAAGCAATTCTCCCAACTCAACTCTACTTGCTATAGCCTCTTTTGTCATAGGGCGCAAAGATACACCGCTTGAAATCTATGCCAAAACAATGTGTATTTTATTTAAGCTTACCACAATGACTTGTTCAAGTGGGAGATTTGCTAATTTTAAGCAGCTGTTTGTAATACCAATCTAATCCTTATTTTTAAACCAAAATCCAACCCATGCAGCAAACAGAAGCATTTAAAGAACACATAATTACCGGCAATACCTTTAAAGGAGATTCTATTCCTGTTGGAGCCGCGATGTTAAATGGGGAAACCATTACAGGTGCTTTAGTAAAAATCCCTCTCAAAACGCTTAACCGACACGGCCTTATTGCTGGTGCTACAGGTACTGGTAAAACCAAGACACTTCAGGTTTTAGCCGAAAATCTATCAGAAAAAGGAGTACCTGTACTTCTAATGGATATGAAAGGTGACTTGAGCGGAATTGCCAAAGCCAGTGAAGGACACCCTAAAATAGATGAACGTCACGAAAAAATAGGACTCCCTTTTGAAGCCAAAGATTTCCCGGTAGAACTTTTGACATTGTCTGAACAAAACGGCGTGCGTTTACGGGCAACGGTTAGCGAATTTGGACCGGTGCTTTTTTCACGCATTTTGGATGCCAGCGATGCTCAGGCAGGTATCATTGCTATTCTCTTCAAATATTGTGATGACAAAAGTCTGCCGCTTTTGGATCTGAATGATTTCAAAAAAGTGCTGCAGTACGCTACCGATGAAGGCAGTGATGAAATTCAGGAACTTTATGGTCGAATTTCAACTTCTTCTGCAGGATCAATTCTTCGGAAAATAGTTCAACTCGAGCAACAGGGAGCCGATATATTCTTTGGCGAAAAATCTTTTGAAGTAGATGATCTTTTACGTCTTGATGAAAACGGAAGAGGAAAAATAAACATCATTCGACTTACAGATATTCAGGATAGACCCAAGCTATTTTCAACTTTTATGCTGAGTCTGCTTGCAGAAATTTACAGCACCTTCCCTGAGCAGGGAGATTGCGACCAACCTGAATTGGTCATATTTATTGACGAAGCTCACTTAATTTTTCAGGAAGCATCAAAAGCGTTACACAGCCAGATTGAAAGTATCGTTAAGCTTATTCGTTCCAAAGGTGTAGGCTTGTATTTTGTAACCCAAAATCCAACAGATGTTCCAGATGGTGTATTGAGTCAGTTAGGATTAAAAATTCAGCATGCATTACGAGCATTTACAGCAAAAGATCGAAAGGCTATCAAACTTACCGCTGAAAACTATCCGATATCTGAGTATTACGATACAACCGAAGTTCTGACTTCACTAGGAACCGGAGAAGCATTAGTCTCAGCTCTTGATGAAAAAGGTCGCCCTACTCCGCTTGCTGCAACTATGATGCGAGCACCTATGTCACGAATGGATATTTTGAGTCAGTCTGAGATTGATGAGATAAACAGAAAATCGTCTCTGATCCCTAAGTATAATGACAGTATAGACCGGGAAAGTGCTTATGAAATTCTTAGCGCAAAAATCAAAAAGGCGGAAACGGAAGAAGCTAAAGAAAAAGCTAAGGAAGAACGTGCAACAGTAAAACGCAGCAGTCGTCGTTCTAGTAGTAACAGTACTGAAAAAGCAATAATTAAAGTACTTACCAGCGCAACGGTTATACGTGGCGTATTGGGAATTTTAACCAAAATGATAAAAAAATAATAGGCTGGGGTATTTCCCGAAGCATTGTTAAAAAACAAATTTTCAAAATTGATACAAGCCTAAAGGTATTAGTACCTTTGGCCCGACACTAAAACACCTATTCTATATTCTATGAAAAAAATTCTTTTAGCCAGTTTATTTGCCGGTATTCTATTTACTTCTTGCTCTAAGGAAAATCCGTTTCAGGTTACCGCAACTCAGGTAGGTCCTTTAACCAAGGAAACTCCGGTAAGCGAACTCAAGACACTTTTTGAAAACGACAGTGTGGTAGATCAAAATTCTGGTCTTAGCGAAGAACTTAATATCAATGCTATTGAAATCTATGAAAAAGGCGGTAAGCAGTTATTGAGTCTTATGCCTGTGAAAGAAGGAGATCCCAAAACCATTCGCACCGTTCAAATATTCGACCCACGTTACACTACCGAAGCTGGTATCAACCTCAACTCTACTTTTAAAGAATTGACCGATGCTTATGAAATTTCGCGTATTGAAACACTTATCAGTAGCGTTGTCGTATTTGTAGATGACATCAATGCTTATTTCACTATCGATCGTTCACAACTTAAAGGTGAATTGCGTTTTGATATGGAAGCTAAAGTAACCGAAGCTGAAATTCCTGACGCTGCAAAAATCAAATACTTTATGATTGGCTGGTAATCTGGCAATTTTAATTTCTAAGAAGTGAGTAAATTTTTCATTCAAAAAAGTCCGTTTGTTGTTCCTACTGATGATGGAAAATACATCGGGGAGCATTTTGGTAAAGCGAGTACCACCCAGAATGATATAAGCATTGCCCATATGGTTGCACCACCACATTGGAGCGAACCTTTTCAGACTCCAGAGTTTGATGAATACACTTTTGTATTCAGTGGGAAAAAGCAATTTGAAATTGATGGTGAGATACTCATTCTCCAATCTGGAGAATCCATTCAGATCAAAGCAGGCACCCGTGTTAGATACAGCAATCCGTTTGATGCGCCCTGTGTTTATATTTCCATTTGTAAACCCGCTTTTGATTTTGAAAAAGTGAATCGGGAAACTCAAGACTAAAATAAAATTTGATAAGCCTCTAATAAGCAGTATATTATAAATATCTATTAATTCTTGCTTAAAGGCTCGTTAATCTATATTAGCCTATCGAGCCATTCCGCTACTTTTACCTCAATAACCAATAATCTTAAAATTATGATCAAGATATTAGCAATTATAATGGTAATAGGTGGAGCAATCGCTTTAGTAACCGGAGTAATGGGACTTTTTGGAAGTCTTAGCACAGGTTTGAGCCCTTGGGCCTTAACCATTTTAGGAGGCGTGTTTTTCTTAAGTGGAATTTCACTACTGAAATATAGAAAAGATACAGATGTAATAGAATCGGAAAGCAAGAAGTAAACTTCTGCTAAATCGTATATTTGCCCTCCTAATCAGGAGGGCTTTTTTATGCAAAAACTTTTAAAAAAACTTTTAGCAACATCCATTGGCACATACATCAATGGTCATGCTTTTGTGAGTCCGCGCACCGCAGCAAGAAAAGCTTTTCGCGTGTTTAGCAAACCCCGTCAGGGTAAAATTGGCCCACATCATCAGGATTTTTTAGATTCTAACCTGGAG
>CAXPQP010000056.1:0-2411 GCA_964219495.1 Leeuwenhoekiella sp.
AAAATTCAGGTTTTTACCCAGTCCCCCTTGAAAAATTAGAGCCCGCGTATTATTATAAGTAAAACTCTGATCTTCGTTATCGGCAGTTTCAAACCCCAATTGAAGATCTGCAGCAGGATCTAAGGTAAACCAATAGTCCTCACCCTGCAGCGTAACCATATGTTCATTAAAGAGCTTACGCCCTAGCCACGACTCTTTTTTTTTATACAAACCTTCTCGTTCCTCTTTAAAGTCGTAATAGTTATTCACATAATCATAAGTAAAAGGCTTACCGGCTGTATGTGAATTTGTACCCACTCTGTTCAACTCCCTATCAAACCTACTATAGGTTTCGTGCGAAAAAGGAATAAATAATTGCGAATTGTAATCGCGGTTTTCAAAAGGAAAGGTTTTTATAGCATCATACTCACTTTGCTCTTCCAGCTTTTTTACGGGAACGGCGCCCATTTTAGTTTCACTAGTAACAGTAGAATCTTTAGAAAATGGGATAGGTATAGGCATATTGAATTGCATATACGTAGGTCTCGCATTATAAGTAGCTGGTTTAATTTGTGGAAGAGAATCAAAAACACGGGTTATCTCGCTGCGCAGTTCTTCATAAATACCCGTCACGTGCAGCAATTCAAAATCACCTTTTTCTGTCACTTCAAACAAAACAACCAGATCACCTTTGTATTGCTCATCGATAACGCGCTGTGGCATTTTAAACTCAGCTTTTATTTTACTGATAAGCGTTTCATTAAAACAGGAAGGAAGATCTGCCGCCAGGGCATTCTCACATTCTTCAAAAACAGGATACTGTTCGAAATTCCCGGTAATTAACTGGGCCTGTAAAAAAGAAACGGATAGCAAGGTTAATACCGAAGCTAAAATCTTAGTTGACATGAAGGCAAGAGATTTAGGTTGGGGAAAGATACTATTTTTTAAACATCTGTTGTTAAGCTGAAACTTCAAAACCCAGAAACAAAACAGCCCGCATTTAATGCGGGCTGTAGATTGTAGAAAAAGTAGAATTAATCCTGAACCTGAAAACGTATCGGCTGAATATAAAAAACGCGCACTTTTCGATCCCGTTGTTTACCGGGTTGCATTTGTGGTAGCTTACTTATCACACGTACAGCTTCTTCTTCTAATGCAGGATGCGGAGCTCGAGTTTTAATATCTATCACTTTACCAAACTCATTTATGGTAAACTGAACATCTACTTTATTCAAACCGGTAAGACCATATCTCGAACCCAGACCGGTATCAAAATTACGATTGATGAATTTATTCATCTTCTGCTGCATGCAAATTTTACGTTCTTCATTGGTACGCAGACCTTCACATCCCGGAAAGATCGGCACCTGCTCTACTGCCACAAAAGAAGTAGGTTCTACAGGAGTATCTGGAATATCTTCAAAACTACCAACATCGATCGTTTCAAAGGTGTCTGAACTGGGTTCGGCAGTTTTAAAAAAGTGCGGTTCAAGATCAATAAAATCCGGTACAGGCTCAGGAGGCAACATTTCGCTCACCTCCTGCTGTTGCACTTGTGGCTCTTTGGGAGTTTCCCGCCTAATGGGTTCATTCCAAACTTCTGCTGTAAAAATAGGAACGTCTGCATATTCCTCAGGCTCGTACTGCGCTACAGGAGATTTCAGCTCAAATAGAAAAATGGATAGCAATAAGGCAACGATGAGACCTACCTGAAAATAGACCACTGTGTTTTTTCGTAAATTCACATCGTGCTTGCTTGTTGTGCGATCTGCGCTTTGCCGAGCGCTAGATTTGCTTTGTTGAGATTTACTCATAAATAAAGTTTTAATGGTTATTAATATTTAAAACTTTAACAATAAGCTTGCCATAAAAAAACCCGTCTCGCTTTCGCGGACGGGTTTTGATATTTTATCAAGTACAAATTTAATCCTGCACCTGGAATACAATAGGAAGTGAATAAAGCACCCCTACTGCCTTACCACGCTGCATACCTGGAGTCATTTGCGGTAATAATTTAATTACACGCTCAGCTTCAGATTCTAGACGCGGGTGTGGCCCACGAGATCCTATATCTACAATATTTCCTTTTTGATCAATTTTGAAACGCACATAGATACGGTTAATACCTGAAAGACCTAGCTCGCTACCAAGCTCTGTGTTGAACTTACGGTTAACAAAGTCACTAATCTTTTCAGACATACACTTTTTCTTAGCGTCGTTGCCTTTTTCTTTCTCGCAACCAGGATAAACTGGTACGTTTTCGATAACTGCAAAAGGAACGTCTTCAATAACTTCTTCCTCTGCAAAAGAAACCTCTTCAACCTCAACGATCTCATCTTCCTGACTGGTTTCAGTAGATTCGATTACTGTTTCTTCGATTTCCTTATCATCCTCAACAACCTCAATAATTTCCGGCGCTGGTGGTGGCGGTG
>CAXPQP010000057.1:0-12002 GCA_964219495.1 Leeuwenhoekiella sp.
CAAAATCAGAATCAGGAAGTCGCAGTAGCGACTTCCGATTCTATTTCTGATGAAGTCCTGCTAGATTCCGTACAAAAACAGACAATAAATTATTTCTGGGATGGTGCCAATCCTGACTCTGGACTCGCTCCTGAGCGTGTTCATATGGATGGTATTTATCCTTCAAATGATAAGAACGTAGTAACTATTGGAGGAACTGGTTTTGGCTTTATGGCCATTTTAGCCGGTGTTGAACGTGGCTTTATTGATAAAGATTCAGCTTTCGTTCGCTTTCAAAAAATGGTTGATTTTCTTGAAAAAGCAGATCGCTTTCACGGTGCCTGGCCACATTGGCTAGATGGCACTACAGGAAAAGTAAAACCTTTCAGTAAAAATGATGACGGTGGTGATCTTGTAGAAACCGCATTTCTGGTTCAGGGTATGCTAGCCGTAGCCGAATATTACCGCGATGGTAATGAAGCTCAGCAAGCTCTTGCTAATAAAATTGATACTCTTTGGCACGAAGTAGAATGGGATTGGTACACACAGGGTCAGGATGTATTATACTGGCACTGGTCGCCTAATGTAGGCTGGAAGATGAACTTCCCTGTGGGAGGTTATAATGAGGCGTTAATCATGTACGTACTTGCAGCAGCTTCTCCTACGCACTCCATTTCAAAAAGTGTTTATGAGAAAGGTTGGGCTCTTGATGGTAAAATCGCTAAGGATACTACTATGTATGGGATGCGTACGGTGTTGAATCATTTTGAGCACGATGATGCACCTGTAGGCCCTTTATTTTGGGCTCATTATTCCTATTTAGGACTTGATCCAAATGGTCTTTCTGATCAATATGCAGACTACTGGAAACTCAACCAGAATCACGCAAAAATTCAATATGAATATGCTGTAGATAACCCGGAAAACTACAAAGGTTATGGTCCCGATTTATGGGGATTAACCTCAAGTTATTCTATTAAAGGTTATGCAGGTCACCGCCCTGGCGAAGACCTTGGTGTTATTTCACCAACAGCCGCGTTATCGTCTATGCCTTACACCCCTAAAGAAAGTTTGGCCTTTTTACGTCATCTCTACACCGATCTTCCACAGTATGTGGGAGAATACGGCCCATATGATGCGTTTAGTTTACAGGATGATTGGTTTTTACCACGTTATCTGGCAATAGACCAGGGACCTATTCCTGTAATGATTGAAAATTACCGAAGCGGTTTGTTGTGGAAATTATTCATGAAAAATGAAGAAGTTCTTAACGGACTACAGAAACTAGGTTTTAAAACAACCTATTCAACCACTTCAAATGATTAAATACGCAGTTCTAATACTAAGTGTTTTCCTTACTCTGGGTTGCTCCAGTGACAGTCCAAATACCACTCAACCCCCGGAGGAAAATCCTGACGGGGGTACCGGTGGTACTCCAGATCCTAATCCAGATCCACAGCTTAGCGACACCGAATTATTAGATCTTACGCAGCGTGAAACCTTCAAATACTTTTGGGATTACGCGAATACCGAATCGGGTGCGGCTAAAGAACGCTATATCCCTTTAAACCCCACTCGTGATCAGCAAGTGGTAGCTTCAGGAGGAACCGGTTTCGGACTTATGGGAATATTAGTTGGTATAGAACGCCAATTCATCTCCCGAACAGAAGGCTACAATCGCCTTTCAAAAATCATCAACTTCCTGGAAAGTGCAGACCGTTTTCACGGAGCCTGGCCTCACTGGATTAATGGAAGCACAGGTAAAGTAATTCCTTTTAGCGCTCTGGACAACGGTGCAGATCTGGTAGAAACTTCATTTATCGCACAAGGCCTAATAGTCGTGGGCGAATACTTTAAAAATGGCTCTGCTGACGAACAGGCACTTTCTCAAAAAGCGTTCGAACTTATTGACGGTATTGAGTGGACCTGGTTTACGCAAGACGAAGATGTGTTGTACTGGCATTGGAGCCCCGATAATGATTTTGCTATAAACCTGAAACTTCAGGGATATAATGAAACGCTTATCACCTATGTGATGGCTGCGGCCTCAAAAGATTATTCCATCGAAGCCGAAGTTTACAATCAGGGATGGGCACAAAATGGTGATATTAAATCTTCAGCGGTTGCTTACAGCTACCCGCTTGAAGTAAAACACGCTGGCGCTACTCAGACTGGCGGACCTTTATTTTGGGCGCATTACTCATATTTGGGCTTAAATCCCTTTGGTCTTTCTGACGCTTTTGTAGATTACGAGACCGCAACCGTAAATCACGCTTTGAGCAACTATGCTTATTGCCTACAAAACCCAAAAGGCTGGCCGGGTTACGGCAGCGATCTTTGGGGATTAACAGCAAGCTATACCCTCAACACAGATGGAAGCCTGGGTTACACGGCTCATAGTCCTGCAAATGATACAGGTGTAATCAGCCCCACTGCTGCGCTTAGTTCGATTCCTTACACTCCTCAGAAATCGATGGCAGCTTTACGTCGATTTTACGAGTTAAAAAATATTCTGCTGGGTCCTGCAGGCTTCTATGATGCCTTCAGCCCCGCTCAAAGCTATGCAGTTGCAGAAGCTTATTTAGCTATCGATCAGGGACCTATTTTAGTCATGATCGAAAATTACAGAACCGGTCTTCTGTGGAAATTATTTATGCAGAACGAGCAGGTACAAGCCGGTCTTGACAAGCTCAATTTTACCTATACCATACCTCAGTAATATGAAAAAGTACATTCTTGCTCTTGCATGTTTCTTCCTTGCCGCTCCCTTATTAAAGGCTCAGGAAAGTTTTGAACACGCTGTTTACCACAGTGAAGGCGACAGTTTACAATACCGCATACAGTATCCACTTAACTACGATGCTACCAAAAAATATCCCTTGGTTCTGTTTTTACACGGGGCCGGAGAACGTGGCTCTGACAATGAAAGTCAGTTAACCCACGGCTCAAAAGTGTTTGCCAATACCGGTAACCGCAATGCATTCCCTGCAATTGTTATATTTCCACAATGCCCTAAAGATTCATATTGGGCTAATGTAGATGTAGATCGCAGTTCGTATCCCATAGGTATAACCTTTCACCCCGATCAAAAACCCACTCCGCATTTAAAAATGGCTGCAGAACTGGTACATTCTTTTATTGAAAATGGCAAAGCTGAAGCTTCAAAAGTATATATCGCCGGTCTTTCTATGGGCGGAATGGGAACTTATGAATTAGTACAGCGCAATCCCGATACTTTTGCGGCTGCAATTGCAATTTGTGGTGCCGGAAGCACCAGTGAAGTAAAGAATTACGCGATGAACACTCCGTTTTGGGTAATTCACGGTGCAGAAGATAATGTGGTGAATCCCATTCATTCTCTTGAGATGGCACAAGCTATGCTGGCAGCCGGTGCAAAACCTCGGGTAAGCATTTATGAAGCTGCCAATCACAACAGTTGGGATTCTGCATTTGCTGAGCCCGACTTTCTGCTGTGGCTTTTCAGTCATGTAAAATAATCTATAGAAAATACTCTAAAAATTGAAGATGAAAACGATACGTTCTAAATTCCTTTTAATCCTGCTGCTTTGTGCAGCAACCAGCTCCTTTGCTCAAAAAAGACCTGCCATCCCTGAAGTGGAGGCACTTTTGAAGAAAATGACTTTAGAAGAAAAAATAGGTCAGCTTAATTTACTTACTCCCGGTGGTGGTGTAGCTACAGGATCTGTTGTGAGTAAAAATGTAGAAGAAAAAATTAAAGCTGGTAATGTGGGAGGTTTGTTTGGTGTTTCTGGTCCAGACAAGATCAGACAGGCACAGGAAATCGCAGTTAAAAATACACGTCTGGGTATTCCGCTTTTAATAGGCTCAGATGTTATACACGGTTATAAAACAACATTCCCAATTCCGCTGGGACTTTCAAGCAGCTGGGATTTAGAATTGATCCAGAAAACCGCGCAGATTGCAGCTAAAGAAGCTACTGCAGACGGTATCAACTGGAACTTTTCACCAATGGTAGATATAGCTCGTGATCCTCGCTGGGGACGTATTGCTGAAGGAGCTGGTGAAGATCCTTACCTGGGATCTCAGATTGCCAAAGCGATGGTACACGGCTATCAGCAGTCCGATCTTACCGATGAAGCGACGATGATCGCTACGGTAAAGCACTTTGCACTTTATGGAGCTTCAGAAGCTGGTCGCGATTACAACACGACCGATATGAGTCGCGTAAAAATGTTTAATGAATACCTGCCTCCTTACAAAGCAGCATTAGACGCAGGTGCAGAAAGTGTGATGAGTTCGTTTAACGATGTTGATGGTGTTCCTGCGAGTGGTAATAAATGGTTGTTGACCACTTTACTTCGTGATCGCTGGGGCTTTGACGGCTTTGTAGTTTCAGATTATACTTCAGTTAACGAAATGATCGCACACGGAATGGGTGATTTACAAGCGGTTTCTGCATTATCAATCAATGCAGGTCTTGATATGGATATGGTAGGTGAAGGCTTTTTAACCACCCTTAAAAAATCGGTTGAGGAAGGCAAAGTAACTGAAGAAACCATCACGCAGGCTTGCCGTCGTATTCTGGAAGCAAAATACAGACTTGGACTTTTTGAAGATCCGTACAGATACTCAGACAGTAAAAGACCAGAACGTGATATCCTAACTCAGGAAAACAAGGCTGTTGCCCGCGAAGCAGCGCGTAAATCCTTTGTTTTATTCAAGAATGAAAACAATACACTGCCCCTTGCTAAGACTGCAAAAATTGCATTGATAGGACCATTGGCAGACAGCAAAAACAATATGTTAGGTACCTGGGCTCCTACCGGCGACCCACAACTATCAACACCTATTCTTGCTGGTTTTAAAAATGTAGCTCCACAGGCTCAAATCACCTATGCAAAAGGAGCCAATATCTCTAATGATTCCGCATTCGCGAAAAAAGTAAATGTATTTGGTCCGCGTATAGAGATTTCAGCAGAAAGTCCGGAAGCATTACTAGAGGAAGCTTTAACAGCTGCAAACAATGCTGATGTAGTTGTAGCGGTTGTTGGAGAAGCTACTGAAATGAGCGGTGAAGCCGGAAGTCGCACCGACATCAGCATCCCAGACAGTCAAAAGAAGTTGATTAATGAACTCGTTAAAACCGGAAAACCGGTAGTTCTTGTGCTTATGAGTGGTCGCCCTTTAACCATCACCGAAGAGTTTGACCTACCCGTAAGTATTTTACAGGTATGGCACCCGGGTATTGAAGCTGGTAACGCTATTGCCGATGTGGTTTTTGGAGACTATAATCCTTCCGGAAAACTTACAGCTAGCTGGCCGCGTAATGTGGGCCAAATCCCTATTTACCACAGCATCAAAAATACAGGTCGCCCTGCTCCAGGTGTAGAATTTGAGAAATTCAAATCACAATACCTCGATTCTCCAAACGCACCTTTACTTCCTTTTGGTTATGGGTTGAGCTACACCACATTTGAGTACAACAATCTTTCAGTAGCTAAAAAAGAAATCGCACAAGGTGAGTCTTTAGAAGTTCAGGTTGAAGTAACCAACACAGGAGATTATGACGGTGAGGAAGTTGTACAGCTTTATTTACATGATGTAGTACGCAGCATAACTCCTCCTCTACGTACCCTAAAAGGCTTCAAAAAAGTGTTTTTAAAGAAAGGTGAAACCAAAACCGTTAGCTTAACTTTAGAACCCGACGATCTTAAATTCTACGACACCGCGCTCGAGTTTATCGCAGAGCCCGGGGAATTTGAAATTTTTGTTGGAGGAAACAGCAATGCTTCCTTAAAAGAAAGCTTTAACCTAAACTAAAACCTATGATACGCCAAATCTGCATTATAACCCTTCTTGTTTTTTCAACCTTCACACTCGCGGCCCAGCAAAAGTATGTAGGTCAGGTTTATGCAGATTTGGTTAAATCAACACATACGTATAGCGATACGCTTAAGCTTGATTTCTATTCGGCTACCGAAAATAAATTAGACGACTCACGTCCTTTAATTATTCTGGTTCACGGTGGTGGATTCTCTGGCGGAAAGCGTGACAATCCACAGGAAGTACAGTTTTCGCAAACAATGGCAGCAAAGGGTTATGCTGTGGCTTCATTGAGCTACAATCTTACCCGGAAAGGAAAAGCAACCGGTTTTGGTTGTGATTGCCCGGCTTCTGCAAAACTAGACACATTCAAACAAACCACAGCTGATATTCTAAATGCAATCGCGTATCTAAAATCTGGAGCAGACTTTCATTTTGATGATGCTAAAATTATACTTGCCGGTAGCAGTGCCGGTGCAGAAGGGGTTTTAAACACCGCCTATATGGCGCAACATCCCGATTTTAAAAATATTGGAGATTATCCTAAAATCGCTGCGGTAGCTTCCTTTGCTGGAGCAGTAGTAGATGCGCGTTATATCACTGCAGACAATGCAGTACCGGGTATATTTATTCACGGGGATAAGGATAATCTGGTTCCTTATTCGAGTGATCCACATCACTTTTGTGATTTTGACAAAGCCGGATTTTTACCGCTTGATGGTGATGCGCATATTGCAGCAAAGCTGAAAGACCTCAATGCCTCCTACAGTTTACTTACCGCACCTGGTGGCAACCACGATTGGGCAGGCTTGGCCTACACCTTTACCAATGAGATCGCCAGTTTTCTCAATGCTGTGGTAAATGAAAATCAACTTATACAACACGAAGAAAAAGTCACCAAAAAGTAAATTATGAAAAACGTTCTTTCAGTATTAATCCTATTTCTGGCGCTTACGAGCTGCAAGAACGAAAACAAAAATCAGGAGGTAGCAGAAACAAGTTCCAAACCACCAAACATTATTTTTATAATGTCTGACGACCACGCGTTTCAGGCAATAAGTGCATACGGGCACCCGGTAAGTCAGCTTGCTCCAACACCCAATATAGACCGGATTGCTAATAACGGGATACGTATGGATAGAGCATATGTGACCAACTCGATCTGCGGTCCCAGCAGGGCGGTAATTCTAACCGGAAAGCACAGTCACATCAATGGATTCAGACAAAATGGAGATCGCTTTGATGGCGACCAACCTACGCTACCCAAAAAACTTCAGGAACTTGGTTACACCACAGCAATTCTTGGGAAATGGCATCTTCACGGGTATCCTCAGGGATTTGACTATTGGAATATTATTAAAGATCAGGGCAACTATTATAACCCCGATTTTATCAAAGACGGTGATACCACTCGTGTTGAAGGTTATGCGACAGATATCATTACCAATGATGCTATCAATTGGTTACAAAAGCAACGAGACACCAGCAAGCCATTCTTTATGATGGTGCATCATAAAGCTCCACACCGCAACTGGATGCCTGCTTTACGACATACAACCAGGTATGACTCGGTTAGCTTTCCGCTACCAGATTCTTATTTTACTGATCACGAAGGTTCGCTTGCTTCCAAAGAACAGTTGCAAACAATTTATACCGATATGTATGAAGGTCACGATCTTAAAATGACCAAAAAATTAGGCAGTAGTGAATTGGCTCATAATCCCTGGACAACAGATTTTGAACGTATGACACCAGAGCAACGTGCTACCTGGGATGCCGCCTACCAACCTAAAAATGATGCTTTTCATAAAGCAGATTTACACGGAAAAGCCCTTGCAGAATGGAAAGGTCAGCGTTATCTGAGGGATTATATGGCAACCGTTGCTGCTGTTGATGAGGGCGTTGGCCAAATTCTCGATTATCTGGAAGCTAACAATCTGGATGAAAACACCATCGTCGTTTATACTTCTGACCAGGGTTTTTATTTAGGCGAAAAAGGATTTTTTGATAAGCGGTATATGTATGAAGAATCGTATCGCACTCCACTTCTGGTTCAATACCCAAAAGCAATAAAAGCTGGAAGTCACAGCGAAGCTTTGGTTCAAAACCTTGATTTTGCACAAACCTTTTTAGATTATGCAAATGGAAATAATCTTGCTTCAGAGATGCAGGGTCAATCGCTGAGACCCGTATTAGAGCAGCAAGTGGCAGATGCTGATTTCAGAGAGGTTTTGTATTACCATTATTATGATTTTCCGGCTTTTCATATGGTTAAAAAGCACTACGGCATAAGCACCAGAAGGTATAAACTGATGCACTTTTACGACAATATCGACACCTGGGAATTTTATGATTTGGAAAGCGATCCTCAGGAAATGCAGAATAAAATCGATGATCCTGACTATGCCACGATAATCGAAGAGTTACATCGCAAACTAGATTCCGTACAACAGGTTTATGGTGTTACACCTAAAGAATTTGAACAGGCACCGCAAAAACAAGTTGAGCAGGCCTATAAAAACTTTGAACGCCTACGCGGTATTCCCATGGAATAGCTTAATCGTATTATAACCTGAAAATAACACCGCTTTCCATATGTTTGTGCTATTTTTCGGCTTCTAAAAATCTTTTCATGAAACGTCTTACGCTACTCCTAATATTAGTTTTAAATCTTTCAACACTTACAGCTCAGGAACTGGGTCTTATGACCTACAACATCAGAATGTCTACCGAATCTGATGGTGACAACGCCTGGAGCAAACGCAAAGAATACCTTACCAGTCAGGTTTTATTTTATGCACCCGATGTTATGGGAGTTCAGGAAGCATTACCTGAGCAAATGGATTATCTGGAAAAACATTTAACCGGCTACAAGCACATCGGCGTAGGTAGAGAAGGAAAAAACAAAGGTGAATTCTCGGCAATATTCTACAATGCAGACCGACTTAAAGTTCTGGATGACGATACATTCTGGCTGTCAGAAACTCCTGAAAAAATGTCTACCGGCTGGGATGCTGCTTTACCTCGTATTTGCACTTATGCTTTATTTAAAGACAAAAAATCTGGAGAAAAATTTTTCGTTTTTAATACTCATTTTGACCACGTAGGTATCGAAGCTCGCAAAAATGCAGCGGCTCTTATCCTTCAAAAAATTAAGGAACTTAACCCAAAAGGACTGCCTGCTTTTGTAAGTGGCGATTTAAATCTGGAGCCAAATACCGATCCCATCGCTGTTTTAAAAACCGAACTTAATGATACACACGACATAGCACCTCAGGGAGCTTTTGGCCCAACAGGCACTTTTAATGGCTTTAAGTTTGACGAACCAGTGACTAAACGTATCGATTATATTTTTCAGGCAAAGGCCAATACCAGTAAGGTTTTAAAGCATGCTGTTCTTAGTGATTCTAAAGATTTGCACTACCCTTCAGACCATTTACCGGTTTACGTTTTAGTAGACTTGAAACCTTAATTTTTGTGATTAATTAATTAAAATCAAAAAACTAATCCTATTTTTGTGCTTTATTCAAGAACTTAAACCGAAACTTGATTTCGGTTCTATATAAAGAAGTTGTGTTGTCTTCCGGCAACGGGAGACTGGTTTTGTAGTGAAACCTTTGAGAAGCTTTTCCACCTTAGGCGGAGAGGCTTTTTTGTTTTCCAATAATTGGGATTTAATTATTAAAGAATCAGCTTGATTTTTTGAGAATTCTGCACCACCAGGCTTTCATTCCTTTTGTAACTATTCAGTAACTTTCCGCTCGTTGACTAATTTTTCAATTTTTGTTTATGACTAATAATTTCTGGAGCTTCACCTTGTTGGTGATTTGTTCTTTAAGCACTTCGGTATTTGCGCAAACCTCTAGCCTTTCCGTAGAAAAAATTATGCAAGACCCTAAATGGATGGGTACTTTCCCAGAGAATGTAAACTGGGATACGCAAAGCAAAACCATCTATTTTAATTACAACCCCGAGGGCAACGCCTCAGACAGTCTTTATAAAATAAAAATCAGCAACCTTGACAAGATTGAAAAAGTAAGTCTGGCAGAGCGTAAGGCTATGCCTCCTCGATTTGGTAGTTGGGATGCAAAACACGCCAAAAGGTTATACACCGATGCTGGTGCATTATGGATATATGATGTAAAGTCTGATAAATCAACTCAGTTACTTGATTTGGGCGGTCGTATTGGTAATCCAACATTTCTGGCAGATGAATCTCAAATTGCTTTTGAATTTAACAACAACGCCTATGTTTTTGACACCAAAAAAGGCAATGTTACCAAACTTACATCTATAGCAGAAGGCAAGGCTTCTGAAGAGAAATCAAAAAAAGAAGGAGCAAAAAACAAGTGGCTGAAAGATGAGAATTTAAGCTTATTGCAAGTGGTACGTGAGCGTGAAGAACAAGATTCGCTATCTCGTGCCTACCGGGAGATGACTGCCGACCCTGAACCTTATACATTTTATACAGGTGATGCCTCAATTAGCGGTTTACAGGTAAGTCCAAAAGCCGATTTTGTAACCATTATGCTTATGCAACGTGATCGTGGTGAAAGTACTAACGTTCCCAATTATGTGGATGCAAGTGGTTATACTCAGGATCTACGGGCACGTAGTAAAGTGGGCGATGACAAAACAGAAAACTCTTTAGCTATTTACAACATAAAAAAAGATACGGTTTATAAGGTTGATACCTCCACACTACCCGGCATCACCGATTTACCCGATTACGTGAAGGATTACCCAGACAAAGAATGGGAAGAAAAAGAACGCGAAGTAATCATATCACAGGCTGTATTTTCAGACGATGGCAGTAAAGCGATTGTAAACATTCGTTCTAAAGACAACAAAGACCGCTGGATTGCTCTACTTAATCTTGAAGACGGAAGTCTGAAAACCCTCGATCGCCAGCGTGACGAGGCCTGGATCGCCGGCCCTGGAATCGGCTGGTCTTTTGGTGGTGGAACATTAGGCTGGTTACCAGATAACAAGCATATTTATTTTCAGTCTGAAGCTAGCGGATATTCGCATTTGTATTTGCTGGACGTAACTACAGGTACCAAAAAAGCTTTAACTGAAGGGGAGTACGAAGTATTTGACCCGTTTTTATCTAATGACAAAAAATCCTGGTTTCTTACCACTTCTGAAGTTGATCCCGGTGAGCGTCATTTCTATAAAATGCCAATTATGGGTGGTTCGATGCAAAAACTTACCAACCTTCCCGGAAATAACGAAGTAAGCCTTTCTCCCGACGAAAAATATATGGCTATTCGCAATTCATACAGCAATAATCCCTGGGAATTGTATTTCAAAAAAACCGGTGCTAAAGAAGCGAAGCAATTAACTTCAGGACAGTCTGATGCTTTCAAAGCTTATGACTGGCGCGAACCGCAAAACATTCGTTTCAAAGCTCAGGATGGTGCTATGGTTCCTGCCCGACTTTACGTACCGGATGCTTCTGTAAAAAATAAGGCTGCTGTGGTTTTTGTGCACGGAGCAGGTTATTTACAAAATGCACACAAGTGGTGGTCAAGCTACTTTAGAGAATATATGTTCAACAATATGTTGACTGATTTGGGTTATACAGTAATTGACATTGACTACCGCGCCAGTTCTGGTTACGGTCGCGATTGGAGAACGGGTATTTACCGTCATATGGGCGGAAAAGATTTGTCTGATCAGGTTGACGGGGTAAAATACCTTATTGAGAATTACGATATTGATCCTGAAAAAGTAGGCATCTATGGCGGAAGCTACGGCGGCTTTATCACTTTAATGGCGTTATTCAATGAGCCTGAAACTTTTAGTGCCGGAGCCGCCTTGCGTTCGGTAACAGACTGGGCGCATTACAATCACGGTTATACGGCAAATATTCTTAATGAGCCAACTCAGGATCCTATCGCATACAAGCGTTCTTCCCCTATCTATTTCGCCGAAGGCTTAGAAGGTGATTTATTGATCGAGCACGGTATGGTCGATACCAATGTACATTTTCAGGATGTGGTGCGACTTACCCAACGCCTGATTGAGTTAGGCAAAGACAATTGGGAACTAGCAGTTTATCCCGTTGAAGATCACGGTTTTGTAGAGCCCAGCAGCTGGACAGACGAATACAAACGCATCTTAAAACTCTTTAATGAAAGCCTTCTCGGTATTGAATAGATCGGAAGAGCACACGTCTGAACTCCAGTCACCTTGATCAATCTCGTATGCCGTCT